>MSHH01000036.1 GCA_001941075.1 Oscillospiraceae bacterium Zagget6
TGAACGTGTTCCACAGGCTGCTGGCGCTGCTGGCCAAACTGTTTGCAATGGAGACCGCCACCCCGGAGAGCTTTCCCCAGGCCGTTTTGAAGGTGTTCCACACGTCGCTGGCGGTGTTGGAGAGGGCCACGCCGATGCTCACCACCAAATCCGATTGCAGCAGAGCGTTTACGCCCCCGGCTACCCCCTCCAGCTGCTCCGCCAGCAGGGAAAATCCCTCTCCCAGCCCTTCGATGACCGCCACGATGCCCTCACCAGCCCAGGCCGCCAGCGGAGATAAAAAGTTGTCCCAAATGGCCTGCCCGATGGGGGCCAGCACGTCCAGCGCCGCCGAAACCAGAGAAAACGCCCCGGCCAGCGCCTCAATGACCGCCGGAACAGCCTCGTCCAGCGCCCAGTTCGCCAGAGGCTTGAGGACGTTCTCATATCCCCATTTCAGTCCGCCGCTGAGCTGCTTTACCAGCTTCTCCGCCGCCGCTTTCAGGTCCTGGAAGGCCGTCACCACCTTCCACCCCTTCAGCGCCCAGAGCTTTTTCAGCGGCGCCAGCAGCTGACTGGCGATTTTTCGTACCTTTTCCAGCCACTTTGCCAGCCGTTGCAACATCGTCAGCTGAGATTTGCCGCCGGAGCCGGAACTGCCGCTCTTTCTGCTGCTGCCGCTGCTCTTTCTGCCGCTGGAGCCGGAACTGCTGGCCGCCTTGCTGAGCTTGTTGATCTCGTCGAAGCTCAGCACGTCCCGGACGGCTTTTTTCAGGCTCGTCACGCTGGCTGTGGCGGCGCGGGTGGCCTGGGTCAGTTTGGTCAGCGCGTTGGATACGTCGCTGAGCTTTTTGGTGCCGTTGGTCAATTCATACGTTTCTTCCGCCATTGGTTCCCCCTTTCTATGTTTTCGCTTCCGTCTGCGCTCCGGTGTGTCGCTCCATCATCTGCCGGTACTTCTCCACCTTCCGCGCTCGAATTTCCTCCTCATTCCAGTAGGGGAACACCTCATAGACCTCGTCCAGCCGCCCCTCCGTCAGGGCCTGGGCGATGAGTCCTGCCTGCTGCCAGGCGATGACCGCCTGCCGCTGGGCCACCCGCCGCTCCCGCTCCCGGTGAGCGCGGACAGCCTGGGCCACCTCCCCCCAGGTCAGATTCTCCACCTCCCAGGGCGGCAGCCCGGCAATTTCCCCCTCCTGTACCAGTTCCTCCAGGGTCACTCCGCCGGAAAAGGGCGCGCCTCCGTCTCCGCCTCTGCGGGGGCCTCCCGGTCGTCCTCCAGCAGCTGGAACGCCTGCTCCACCGCCTGGGCCACGCTGCGTTTCAGCCGCTCCGCCTGCTCCTCGCTGACAAGACCCGACTGAGCTGCGATGTCAAAGGCCAGCGCCCCGAACCGGGCCTGTCCGCTCCAGCCCTCGTCCACCAGCAGGTCGTAAAGGGCCTCGCCGTCGGTGATTTCATTGTCGTTGCCCCTCCAGTTCAGGGTCTCCTCCAACAGAGCGGCCATCCGCTCGCCGTCTGTGGCTGCGGACAAAATGATTTGCAGCGGCTCCTCGCCAAATTTCTCCCGCAGCGCCCGCTGCCCCGCCACAGTCAGCCGCAGCCGGAGCTTCTGCCCGTCCAGCCGCAGGGTATAGGTTCGTTTCATCGCTTTTTCCTTTCCGCGCCCATTGCGCCCCATATCCGTCGTGTGTTCAGAAACCGCCCGCCCTTCCCCGCCACCGGGTGAGGCGGACGGGCAGTCACTCATTGCAAATTGCTAATTGATTATCACGCGGGGTTCGTCACCGTCCAGTCGCTCTGGAGCATCACCACCAGCATGGCGGTGATGAGCTCGTCCACCTTGGCCCCCACCACGTAGGTGCTGACATAGCCGGTGGAGGCGAACACCGTGCCGTCCGGCAGCGTCACCGCCACGGGGACGACGTTCTTCGCGTCCTGAAGGGCTTTCAGCTTCCGGTAGTCGGAGCTGGCGTCGGCGTTGTCGAACAGGTACGTGATCTCATACGCCTGGGTGTCCTGCACGCCGGGGACATAGTGCTTCATGCTGTCCTTCATGCAGGTGGCGTCCAGTTCAGAGGGCGCGCCGCCGATGTCGCTGATCTCCTGCACGTAGTTCATCTCCACGTCGTTGACATTCACGCTGATGCCGATGCTAGACAGGCCCTGTACAGTTGCCATATTTTATCCTTCCTTTCCCTTTTTGCATTGTTATGTGTTTTCTCTTGCACTGTTGGAACGACCACGGCAACTGTACAGGAAAGGAGCGCCTACGGCGTTTATCCCACTCGCCCGGAAACGTGCCACCGGCACGTTTCTTTTTTCGGGCTCACCCTGCGTTGCCATATTTTATCCTTCCCTTCTCTTATTTCATCGTTATGTGTTTTCTCTTGCACTGTTGGAACGACCACGGCAACTGTACAAGAAAGGAGCGCCTGCGGCGTTTATCCCACTCGCCCGGAAACGTGCCACCGGCACGTTTCTTTTTTCGGGCTCACCCTGATTTGCCATATAATAACCATCTCTTTCTTATATTTCGTTTGTCAGCCATATCATTGCACATTGCTCATTGCACATTGCAAATTGCTAATTGATAAGCCGCATGGTCCTCTTATCCACCCTGCGCCCAAACCGCAGGGTTTTTCGCTCATAGGTGCTGTTTTCCACCGTATCCGGCCCCATATAGGTCCGTTTCAGGCCGATGCCCAGCATGGCCCGGTTGACCAGAGCCGCCAGAGCCGCCGCCGTCTCCCGGTCAAAGGCCCAGATGTCCACCTGGTAGACGATCTCATCCACCACCGGGCAGTCGGTGGAGCGGTTGTCATACTCCCCGTAGGTGACGACCACGCCCTCCACCGCCTCTTTGGGGTAGCTCTGCCGGACAGAAAACGCAATGTCGCTCTCCATTTCCTCCAGCGCCGCCTTCACCTGTGCTCTCGCGTCCACCAAGGTCAGTTCCGCCTCGGTCATGTCCTCGCCCCCTCTCAGAACAGCCGCTGTAGTTGCAGCAGCCGATACCCCAGCCACTGCTGCACCGTCCGCAGCTCGTAGACTTGCCCGTCGATAACGAACCGGTCAAAGGGGTTCAGCTCCAGCGACCCATAGCATACCCCCTGCACCACGTTGTCGGCGGTCTCCCCCTGGGGTTCCACGGCGATGCCGCCGCGAAGCTGCCCGTTGGTCTGCCAAACCCTGGTCGCCTGCCAGCAAATGCCGTCCACCGCTCCGTCGGCAACCTCCAAGTCTGGGACCTCCATGTCGTAGTAGGCCACCGTCTCCCCGTAGCCGTCGGTTTTGGTGCGCCGCCGGTGGAGAGCGTAACCCCTCCGCCATTCCAGCGGGGTCTCCCGGGTCAGCATCCCACCCTCCGGTAGCGGGCCAGGCTGTCCAGGATGTCGGCCACCGCCTCCTGGTACTCCTCCGGCCCCAGATAGGTGTCGCTCTGGCTGACCTGCCCCTCGGTGTAGGAGCTGCTCTTGCGGCCCTCCGCCTCGGTCATGTCCCGCCGGTAAAACAGCGCCGCCAGCTCCACCGCCTTGTGGAGCATCCCGCTGTCCAGCTCGTCCACGCCCAGGTAGAGCAGCAGCTCCGCCTCCGCGTCAGAAAGCTCGTCCTCCAGCAGGGCGATCTCGTCATCCTCCGGCGCGTCCAGCCCCAGCTTCCGCTCCAGCTGCTCCAGCAGCGTTTCCATTACTTCGTCTGTCATGGGTTATCCCTCCCTTATTTCAATGTGCAATGTGCAATTTGCAATTTGCAATGAAGCTATGCCCCAGGTGCGTTCTTTCTCGGAAAGACTCGATGTACCCCGCCATCAGGCGGCGGAAACAGGCTCGATTCCGCCGCCTTTTGGCGGTTGCGCAGGGGTTTGGTGCCAGCACTGCACCCAGCAGTCCTCAACAAGCACTCGACTACATAATTGCTCATTGCACATTGCTAATTGTAAATTACTTATTCACCGTCATCACCGCCAGCGCGCTGGGCTGCACCACCTTGGCGCCGTAGGCATGGAGGCCCTTCACCGCGTCGGAGAAGTTCTTCTCCAGCCGGTACGCCTCCAGCTCCACCAACTGCTCCGCGAAGGAACCGGCGGCGTTGGTCCCGGCGATGATCTTGTAGTTGGTCCCACTGGTGTTAGGGACATTGTTGCTCAGGTGGATCTGGAACCCGGCGGCCTCGCCCACCAGACCGCCCTGGAGGATGGCCTGGTTGTAGCCGGTGCCGTTGCCCACGAACCGCTCATCCTTCAGGAGCAGCGCGTGGAACCAGGGCGGAACCACTACCCAGCGCCCCATCATGGGCACGTTGGCCTCAGAAAGGGCGGTGCCCAAGTCCACCAGGTAGTCGTAGGCGTTGGCGGCGGTGGGGGTGACGGCGGTGCTGTCGGTGTAAAGCACGTTGTCCGTCGCGCAGCCCTCCAACAGCAGGTTGGCCAGGTACTGGTCCACCACGTCGTTGATGCCGTAGCTGGCCCGCTGCATGGCCGCATCGATGAGCTTGGGGTTGGACTGGGCGTTGTCGATGTCCTTCACCTGGAAGTTGAAGTACTTGGCCTGGTCGATGACCAGGTTCTGCTGCTCGCCGTCCAGCTCCTCCGGGTCAGCGATGTCGCTGCCGTCGTAGTCCTGGATAGTGATGTTGCCCAGCTGGTTGATATGGACCGTGTCGCCGTAGGCGCGAATTTCGCCCTCGTAGTCCCGGTTCATCAGGCTGGCGTAAACGTGGACGTTGTCCAGGTGGTCCAGCAGCCGTGCGGACCAGATTTCAGGAATAAAGTTGTCAAATGCCATAGAATCCCTCTCTCCTTATAATGTAGTAATGGTCTGATGGTGGTTTGCCGCCCTCACCGGGCCAGCGCCTTGGTGATTTCCTCCCAGTGGTCGTTGATCTCCCTCCGGGACATCCCCCGCAGGTTCTCCCGGCTGTAGCTGCGGCTCCGGGCCGGTTCTTTGGGGACGCGGGCGCCCCGCATCCGCTCAGTGACGGCCTGGGTCAGGCTCTCCCGGAACAAAGCCTCGAACAGCTCCACCTGCTCCAGCGCCTGAGCCTCGTCCTGCCCAGTCAGGAACCGGGCGAAGGCGGTGGGCAGGCCTCGGCTGGCCAGTTCCCGGCCCACCGCGTCCTCCAGCCGCTGGGCGGCGAAGGCCGCCCGCTCCTCGTCCAGGGCCTTCCGCTCCGCCTCCAGCGCCTGGCGCATCAGAACCGGTCCCTGCTCCGGTGCCGCCGCAGGCGGCTCCATCGGCTCCTGCTGATCCTCTCTGCGTTCTTCCTCGTTCATGTTTTTCCCTCCTTGTGTCGTTGTTGGTAAACCACCCTCAACGGGTTGGTTCAACGGCTAAAATTTCCCGCTTTGCTGCATGAAAACGCACACGAGCTGAAAAGCACTACCCCCCTTGCCTCCGCCGTCAAGCGGCACTTCCGCTTTGCTCCCTGCCCTGAAAGGGGAGGAGGGCCGCCGCCTTTTGGCGGTGGCGGAGGGGTTTCCCACCCAAATTGAAAAACGTTTTGGGTTGTCGCGTACTTTCTTATCAGTCGCTGCCCGCTTCTCCCCGCTGCCGCCGAATATTTTCCAGCGCCTCCGCCGGGTCCCGAATGAACCAAAGCTGGCTCAGCAGCGTCTGGTCGTCCACAATGCCCTGGAGACGGGTCACCATCTCCACAATCTCTCCCTCGTCGATGGGCATATTCACCGTAAACACCACGTCCACGTCGTTGGTCCCCACCAGGTCCATCTCCCCCATGGTGTAGAGCCAACGGTTGTAGAGGCGGAACCGCTCTTTCAGTCCGCGCTCCATCCGGCGGATTTTGTTCTTCACCATCAGGTTCATGGTCAGCAGCTTGAGTTTCAGCGCCTGCCCGCTGGCGTTCCCGGCGAACTTCTCGTCGGACATGTCCACCGTCAGCGTCATCTTGTGCATTTCCCGCACCAGTGCATCGGCCAGCACCTGCACGCTCTGCTCGTCGAAGGTTTTCTGGATGTACTCCACCCGGGCGTCCAGGGGCGCGCCGTCCAGGAACTTCTCCCGCGCCAGACGCCCCTCGTCCCCTTCCCGGAGGGTCATGCCGAAGAACACCAGCAGCGCGTCTACGAACTTCTTTTTGTCTGTCAGGCGGCTGCTCATGAGCTGGTCGTAAGCGTCGATGAGGCTGATGATTTGCTCGAAATCTCCCTGTCGCTCACCGTTGTTCTCATAGCCGATGACCGGTACCTCGCCGAAGAAATGCTCCCGTGTCTCGCCGATTTGGTGAAAAACAGCGGTTTTCAGGTCGTCGCTGCGGAAATTCCGCTCTGTGCGGTCGGTGTAGACGGTCAAAAAGTAATACTTCTCCCGGGCGGTGGTCTCCCGCCGCTCCCACACCAGGGCGAAGAGCTTGTTGTGCTCCACCGTGGAGTCGCAAACCAAAATCCCGCTGCGGGGGTCGATTTTTGCGCTCCGGGGCCGGGGCTGTTCCTCGCTGGAGGCGTAGCACAGCTCCAGGCACTCGCCAAAAATGCCCATCCCCTTGCCGATCTCCTGGTCCACCTCGCTGATGTGCTGCCGGTCGAAGCAGTCCAGCAGGGGAGAGAGGTCCAGCGCCTTGTCTGCCGCCCTCCGGCGGCCCAGACTGACCTCCACCCCGCCGAAGGGGTCTTTCTCCTTCCTGCGGCGGGGATTGCCGTCGTACTTCACAGGCTCCCCCAGGTAGTACCCCAGCGCGAGGTCCACCACATACTTGGCGTAATTCACCGCCACCTGCACCTCATCGGCTGTTTTCCGCTGGCGCAGGGCGGGGTGCAGTCCACGGTAATAGTCGTCCAGCCGCTGGTAGCGGCCTGCGGCCTCCTCCGCCCGCTCCACCAGGTAGCGCAGCACCGCCGGGGATATGTCCTCCACATCGGGCACTTCTTCCCGATCTAAGTAGCAAATCAATGGTTAGGTCCCTCCTTTTTGTTCAGATTTTCAATGGTTTGTGCCTCCCTTGGGGCAGCTGTTAGCCGTTAGCTTTGAACAGCTAACTTTAATTGGTAGTCCCTCTTACACGGCCCTGTCAGTGTTTCCGGCGGAAAACCCCTCCGCAAGCGATAAGCCCCGGCATTTACCCACTAACGTTTCGTTTCACGGACTAAGAGCTAAAAGCTAAGAGCTAACAGCTCAATTACATCCCTCTGGGCCGCCGCCCTGCCCTGGCGCTCCCCCGCATCACCACGGTAGAGACAAAGTACCGCACCGCGTCCATACAGTGGTCGTGGTCCTTCACGGGCTTGTCCACCCCCTGGGCGGCGGCGGTCTCGTCCCAGACGTAGGCCCGGAACTCGCTGATGGTGCGGGTGCATCCGCTGGAAAAGAGCAGCCTCTCCTCCCGCAGCAGCTGGCTGACATTCCGTATCCCGTCCAGCACCTGGTTGTCCGCCGCCTGGACGGGCAGTCCGCGCGTTCTCAATTCGGTGATAAAACTGGCCGCCGACGGGTCAATTATCACCGTTCGGGGATAACAACCGCCGAAAAAAAGCAGCAGGTCGTCTGCGTACTCGCCGTCGGTCTTTTGCCGCTGGCGCTGCCGCCCGTCCCAGCAGTACTCCCGGAGGCAGACCCACCGGCCCGCCCGGTCCTTCTGCCACAGCAGGAACACCGTGGGGTTGCGGGTGCCGTAGTCCACGCTGACGTAGCAGTCCCCCGCCGTCTCTGGCAGACTGGACAGCACATATCGCCGGGGGTCGAACCCGTCGTAGACCAGCCCTTCCGCTGCCACCCACAGCCCCCGTACATACCGGTCATAAAACACTCCGGTGTACAGCCGCTCATACCTGGCCCGGATGTCCGGGGCCAGGGCGGGGTTGTCCTCCATGGTGAAGTGCAGGTACAGCAGGTTCCGCGCCTCGGTTTGTTGGACCCACTCCCGGTAGAACCAGTGTTCCGGCCCCGCCGGGTTGCAGTTGAACCAGAACTTGCTCCCTGCCACGCTGCACCGGGCCAGGGCCTGTTCCACGAAGGACCGGGGCATCAGTGCCACCTCGTCCAGCAGCACCCCTGCCAGGGTCATGCCCTGAATGAGGGCGTAGGAGGACTCGTCTTTACCGCCGAACAGGTAATAGGTGTTGTGCCTGCCGCTGCCGGTGACGGTGATGCGGTTTTCGCTCCGCCGCTCCTGGAAGGTATAAATCCCCTCCAACCACTGGGGCATTCCGTCGGTGACGTTGCGCCGCAGGGCCTCGATGGTTTTGCCGCAGAGGGCGAACTTCTCCCCGTTGAACCGGCTCATGCTCCACAGCAGAAACCCCGCCGTCATGGAGAGGGTCTTACCGCTGCGGACGCTGCCGTCACAGAGCAGCCCATCCCGGTCTGCGAACTCACTCCGCCGCCACCAGGTCAGCGCCAGCCTCTGCCGGGGGCTGAAGCTCTGGTATTGCATCGGTGTCAAAGCCCCCTTCCTCGTCCAGCAAATGGAGAAGGTTGTTCTCCGGCTTTGGCCCTGTCGCGCCGTCGCCCCACTTGTCCCCCTTGCGCTTTTTCAGCCACAGGGAGATGGCGGACATGTCCGGCCCCACCTGTTTAGTGGTCTCCACCTCCTTCCGCTCGCCCTTGGCGCTGACCTCCACCCGGCGCTCCACGCTCTCATAGCCCAGAGCCTTGCGTAACAGGGCGTCCTCCACCTGGAAGTCCACCGCCTCCGGGTCCACCTCCAGCGCCCGGCGAACGGCCTCGCTGCGCTTTTTCCACCGGGACAGCGCCTGAGCGCTGATCCCCACTTTCTCCGCGATCTCCTCCTCGCTCCTGCCCTCCCGCCGCCAGCCGGCCAGTTTGGTCAGCCGGGCCTCGGTCAGCCAGTCCTCAATTTTTGGCATCTGCGTTCCCCCTTCCTTTGTTGCTGACTGCATTATAGCACATCTGTTCGATTTCCACCAGCGCTGTTTTTTCAGATTCCGCAGTTTTTGCGCGTTTTTCGGGAAAACATGTATTTTGTGTACCACATACTACACTTTTCCTTTTGCCGGAAAGGAGCCAGCCGCTCTTCGGGATTCTGTCAGACCTTCCAGTTGACAACCTCGCCGGGATTCGATACAATATCACCATCAATTTTGCGTGCCCCACTCTTTTTTCGTTCACAAAGGAAGGAAGGCTCACACATATGGAACACGAACTCGTCATTGTCTTGGATTTTGGCGGACAGTATAACCAGCTCATCGCCCGCCGGGTGCGAGAGTGCGGCGTTTACTGCGAGGTAAAGCCCTACACCACCCCCCTTGTGGAGCTGAAAGCAGCAAAGCCCATCGGCATCATCTTTACCGGTGGGCCAAACAGCGTCTATTTAGAGGACTCGCCCCACATCTCGGAGGAGATCTTCACCTGGGGCGTTCCCATTCTGGGCATTTGCTACGGTTGCCAGCTGATGGCCCACACGCTGGGCGGTCAGGTGGTCCCGGCCCAGGACGACTCCGCCCGGGAATACGGCAAGACCAAAACCTACTATGACACCACCTGTAAGCTGTTCCAGGGTCTGCCCGACGCGGGCATCTCCTGGATGAGCCACAGCGACTACATGGCCCTTGTCCCCGAGGGGTTCCGGCTGGTGGCCCACTCCGCCGCCTGCCCCAACGTGGCCATCGCGGACGAGGACCGGGGGTTCTACGGTGTGCAGTTCCACCCGGAGGTCAACCACACGGAAAACGGCAGCAAAATGCTCCACAACTTCCTCTATGAGGTCTGCCACGCCTCCGGCGACTGGACCATGGGGGATTTCTGTCGGCGCACCGTAGCCTCTCTCCGGGAGCAGATCGGCGGGGGCCGGGTGTTGCTGGCCCTGTCCGGCGGTGTGGATTCCTCTGTGCTGGCCGCTCTGCTGGCGGAAGCCATCGGGGACCGGCTGACCTGCGTGTTTGTGGACCACGGCCTGATGCGCAAAAACGAGGGGGACGAGGTGGAAGCGGCCTTCCAAAAGTGGGACGTGCATTTTGTCCGGGTAAACGTAGAGGACCGGTTCCTGTCCAAGCTGGCCGGTGTGGAGGACCCCCAGGAGAAGCGGCGGATTATCGGTGCGGAGTTCGGCTATGTGTTCCGGGACGAGGCGGAGCGCTTCGGTATCACCAACCAGGACTTTTTGGCCCAGGGGACCATTTATCCAGATGTCATCGAGTCCGGTCAGGGCGACGCGGACGTCATCAAGAGCCACCACAACCGCCTGTTGCCCCCGGAGGTGGTGGCCCGGTTCAAGGGCGTGCTGGAGCCGCTGTCTCTGCTGTTCAAGGACGAGGTCCGTCAGCTGGGCCGCGAGCTGGGTCTGCCGGAGTATCTGGTCATGCGCCAGCCTTTCCCCGGCCCCGGCCTTGCCATCCGCATCATCGGCGCGGTCACAAAAGAGAAGGCGGACACCCTCCGGGAGGCCGACGCCATTTTCCGGGAGGAAGTGGCAAAGGGCGGCTGGGAATACCGCATCAATCAGTATTTCGCCGTGCTGACCAACACCCGCTCGGTGGGCGTCATGGGTGACGGCCGCACCTACGACCACACCCTGGCCCTGCGCGGCGTCACCACCACCGACTTCATGACTGCGGACTGGGCGCGCATCCCCTATGAGATTCTGGATGCCGCATCCACCCGCATTGTCAACGAGGTGAAGGGCATCAACCGGGTGGTGTATGATATTACCTCGAAGCCGCCCGCGACGATTGAGTGGGAATAATAAAATTTTCGTTTCACAGTCCCGAAAAACGTTGAAATTCCAGCGTTTTTCGGGATTTGTCTTTTTTGCTGGCTACAAACTGGCTACATTTGAAGTCTTTTTTGTAGCCAGACGCTCACAGCATGATACCGTCGAGCTGTCTGGCTACCTCCACCTGCTTGTTGGGGTACAGGTGGCTGTAGGTGTCCATGGTGGTCTGCACCTTTTCGTGGCCGAGCCGCTCTGCAATCAGCAACGGGGAGCAGCCCATCTCCACCAGCAGACTTGCATGGCTGTGGCGGATGTCGTGTACCCTGATCCGTTTCACTCCGGACACCTTGCACCCGTGCTCCATTTCGTGGTACAGGAAGTTCTTGGTGTAGGGAAAGAGCCGGTCATCGGGCTGCAAGTCATAGCAATGGGACATATACTCCTGCAAGCAGTCGCACAGCCCATCAGGAATGGGAACAGTGCGGTTACTCTTGGGCGTCTTGGGCGGGGTGATGACATCCTTCCCGTTCAGCCGCTGATAGCTCTTGCTGACTGTCAGCGTTTTCTTCGTAAGGTCGATGTCTGCCGGGGTTAGAGCCAGAAGCTCGCCCTCACGGATGCCTGTATAATACAGGGTCATAAAAACGGTGTAGCTCACCGGTCTGTCCCGGATAGCGTCAATGAACGTCTGAAACTCATCCTTCGTCCAGAACAGCATCTCGTCCGCCTTTTTCTTCCCCATGCTCCCTGCCTTATGGCAGGGATTTTCTTTTAGGCCGTAATACTTCACGGCATAGTTGAAGATGGCAGTAAGCTGGTTGTTGATGGTCTTGAGATAGGTCTGGGAATAGGGCTGCCCCTTTTCGTCCCGATAGCTGGTCAGGGAGTTCTGCCACTTTCGGACATCCGTGGGTTTAATCTCGCTCAGCGGAATCTTGCCGAAATAGGGCGTGATCTTCAGGTCGATAAGGAACCGCTTGTTGGCGACGGTGGAGGGCTTCAACCTCTGCTCCATGTCCTTCATATAGAGCTCGATGAAGTCCTGAAAGGTCATGCCAAGGCTCCCCGTGGACTGGCTGATAAAGTCCCGTTCCCATTGCAGGGCCTCTCGTTTGGTGGCGAAGCCCCGCTTCTTCTTGTGAATAGTCTTGCCCGTCCAATCCGTTACCCGGATCTGGGACATCCAGCGGTTGGTGTTTCCATCTTTTGTGACTGACATTTGTACCTCCTTCCCTCCAGAATCAGGCTTTGCCTAGGTCATACGCTCTTGGGGTTAGCGTAAATGCTCTCCAGATATTCGTTTCGCTTTTGCATCCGGGTGTCGGGGTCAAGCTCCTCCGGCTCCACGCACTGGACAGCAGTGGCCGCATAGTAGGCCAGGGTCTGCTCCTTCCACTTCCGATAGGCCTCCTGGGAAGAAGCGTAGGTGCGAAGCTCATTGCGCTCCTGCTCCCACTGTTCCAGAAACAGGCACATATCAGCGTTGAAGTCCGTCATGCTCTTTCCATCAAAGGAAATGGAGCACTCCCACTGTTTGCTGCGGGGCGGCTTCTGCACATCAATTTTGAAGTCGATGCCCCCGACAGTTTCCAGCTTGAACAGGAAATCCATGATGTCGGAAAGGGTCTTGATCTGTGCGTTACTGGCTTCATAGCCCAGGATATAGGTGGGGGTCGTATCCAGAATGTCGGCGATCTGGTTGACAACGGCGACTGAAACCTCGATCTCTCCTGTCTCGTACTTCTGCACGGTGCGAAGGGATTTGTTCAGCCGATGCGCCAGCTCCGTCTGGTTCAGCCCTTTCCTTTTCCTGAGCAGCTTGATGCGCTGCCCGATTGCGGGATAATCGAAATTGTCCATGTCTGATTCACCTCATCCATAGTATAGCAGAAAAGAAAATGAATTGCAAGTGCGTATTTTTTATTTTTTAGGTGTTGACAATGCACCAGGTATACGCTATAATAAATACGCATTAAGAATGCACATTCTGAAGAACCAGGAAGGGAGGTGACGAACAGGAAATGCGTTCTACAGAAAATCTATTTATTTCAGGAGGTACCATGAGGTCACAGTTTATTACAGCAGCAGAGGTGGCTGAGATTATGGGCATCAGCCGCAGCAAGGCCTATCAGCTCGTCCGGCAGATGAACCAGGAGCTGAAGGAGCAGGGCTATCTCACCATAGCCGGGAAATGCCCTATCCAGTATTTCAAGCAGAAATTCTACGGGTTCCAGATTCCGGGAGGTGAGTATGTCGATGGGAACAAATGATAAAACGACCGCCCTCATCCCATCTGTTGGCGCAGATGGAGGGCAGCCGTTCTCAAATTCAACCAAATACAGTATACCCGAAAACGAACCTGAAATCAACCCATTTGAGGAAGATTTGGAGGAAAAGGCAAGACGGATGCGCTGTGAGGCCGACCCAAACCATCTGTATACCGTCTCTATGTCGGAGCTGTACCAGACCACCTACCAGAGCAGGCCACCAATCATTGATGGTCTGCTCTACTCAGGGGCCTATATCCTTGCGGGAGCGCCGAAGATTGGGAAGTCCTTCCTGGTGGCCCAGCTTGCCTATCACGTCAGTACGGGGGATTCCCTGTGGGGCTATGAAGTCCGGCAGGGCACTGTCCTCTATCTGGCGTTGGAGGATGACTTCCAGCGCATTCAGAGCCGTATGTTTATGATGTATGGTGTGAATGACACCGAGCACCTGTTCTTCGCTACAGCGGCAAGCAAGCTGGGCTCCGGGCTGGACGAGCAGCTTACGAACTTCATTCAGGAGCACCCGGACACCAAGCTCATCATCATTGACACCATGCAAAAAATTCGAGAGGTCAGCGGCGAGGCCTACAGCTATGCCAACGACTACGATGTAATCGGGAAGCTCAAGCTGTTTGCCGACAAGCACGGTGTCTGTGTCCTTACCGTCCACCACACGAGGAAGCAGCCCGCCGGGGACAGCTTTGAGATGATCTCCGGAACCACCGGCCTGCTGGGGTGTGCCGACGGTGCCCTGCTGATGCAAAAGAAGCGGCGGACTGCGCTGGCCGCTACGCTGGATGTGGCGGGACGTGACCAGCAGGATCAGATCCTCTATCTGATGAAAGACCCGGACACCCAGATCTGGAGCCTGGAGCGGACAGAAAACGAACCTCACAGGGAGCCACCCGACCCAGTGCTGGCGGCTGTGGCTTCGCTCGTCACCTCCGAAAACCGGGAGTGGACAGGCAGCCCCACAGAGCTTGCCGATCTGGTCAACGTTGGTCTGGCTGCGAACGCCCTCACCAAATACCTGAATATCAGGTACAGCAGGCTGTTAGACGAGTACCATGTCAGGTATCGGAACAAGGCCCGGCACTCCGGACGCAGGGTGACGCTCACCTATATGCTTGTTGATAACCCGGCTTACACAGTAGTTGGATAGGGGGCGCGACGATTGCGACGGTAGCAACGGTGATATGGACAGCGCCTATACAACCGTCGCAATCGTCGCTACCGTCGCGGAAAGGAGATGTGAACCGTGAAAAGCGTACAAATACCCTATGAGCTGTTCGTTGATCTGGTACTCTACCACCTGAACGGCGAGGACGATGTTGATAGCGAGATTCAACAGGGGCTGGAGCGAAAGCTGGACGCCATGCTGAACCGACAGCTCTATTCACAGTACAAGACCGCACCCACCGAGGAACAGAGGGAACGAGCCCGACAGGAATATCTTGACCGGCGGGGCGTTCCGCAGAGCTTCCGTTGGACTGTTCCTCCCTGGGAGCTGTGACAGGAGCGTGCCACGCTCCTGTGCAGGCAGACAGGGAAAAGTGGTGCGTGTCATTTTGACACGTACCAAAACCGGGGGAGCCGCCTGACCAATTCCGCAGAATTGCGAGGGCGGTTTCTCCGGCCAGGAGTACAGAGGGCGGGTAGGCCCTTTGCGCCGGAGTCCAGAGGGGAGCAGCCCCTTTGGTCAGTGTCCAGAGATGAAACCTTTGGGCGGGGTGTGCAGAGGGTGGCAGGCCCTTTGCTGGGGTAGTTGTCCGCAGACAACAGGGGCAAAGCCCCTTTCCCCCCTCGGAGAGCCCACGGCACTTTGCAGACCGCTGGTCTGAAAGTGTTATTAGTGGGTTATTACACTTCCGCAGAAGTGTCCCCCCGTGAAATACAAACGTGTAATACAAGAAAGGTAAAGGTGATATTTATCGCAAGAAACGATGGGGTGCATCGCACCACGGTCAGGAACGCCAACCTGACAAAAAATCAAATCGGCAACGTCCAGCGGCACAACGAACGGGAAAAGGAATCCTACGTCAATCAAGACATCGACCCAGACCGCGCGCCGCTGAACGTCCACTTCAAAACACCGTCCGGCTCTTATCAGGAAATCTTTGATGCGATGGTCGAGGAAAAGACCATCTCCACCCGTGGGCTGAAAGCCGACGCCTACCTCTTTGGGGAGCTGATCTTCGATGTCAATTCCGCTTATTTCCACAATCACGGCGGCTACGAATACGCGAAACAATTCTATGCCGATGCTTACCAGGCAGCCGTAGACATTGTGGGCGGTGAGCAGTATATCCTCTCTGCCGTCATGCACGCCGACGAGCGCAACCGGGCCATGTCCGAGGCTCTGGGGCAGGACGTGTATCACTACCATCTCCACGTCGTTTATATTCCTGTAGTAGAGAAGCAGATTCTCTGGTCGAAGCGGTGCAAGGATAAGTCCCTGGTCGGCACCGTCAAGGAGACGATTATGCAGGTCAGCAGCAGTAAGAAATGGCTGTCCAAGCCTGCGCTGGACGAGGCCGGGAACCCTATCCTACAGAGGAACGGCAAGCCTGTATTGAAGAAATCTTACTCCGTATTGCAGGACGACTTCTTTCATCACATGAGAGCTGCTGGTTACACCGATGTGGAACGTGGTGAACGTGGCAGCAGTGAAGAGCATCTGACCGTGACCCAGTTCAAGGTCATGCAGGAGGAGAAGCGGCTGGAGGGTTTAACAGAGCAGGTTCATCAATCTGGTGCCGAGTTGATAGCAGTATAGCAGCAGCTCACCTCCGGCAATGCTGCCATTCAACAGATGGAGAGCGACACCCGCAAGGCAGAGAAAGCCGCCGATGCCGCTGAAAAGAAAATGACTCAGGCTGAACAGGCGCTCCGCACACAGTCTATGACCTTTATGAAGATCGATTCGATGGGCAAGAAAACGATTACCGGCAATATCGCATTTGCCCCAGACGAGGCCAGGGAACTCAAAGAGCTTGCCAAAAAGGGCGTGGCCGCTGACTACAGAGTGTCACAACTAGAGGATAAGGTCGCTCGTGCCCAGAAGGACACTGGTATCTGGAAACGGCGGTATGAAAAGCTGCTCGACCAGGTGCAGGACTATCTCACCGCTGTAAAGAAGGCTCCGGAACGGGTGGCGGACTTCCTGCGGAGGGTGATTCAGGAAAGGGACATCCCCCAGTGGCGACAGCCCACCAGGACACACCAACACAGCGTGGAACGGTAAGGCTCACGCTTGAATTGGGAAAATTCCCAAATTTCAAATGGAGCAGTCCCGGAACGAACTCCGCTTCATTGAGGCTGCTCCTATTTGAAAAAATCCGAAAACGCCAATTCTTGAATCGGGGAAATATCCCCCAAAACGCCACTCTTACAAAATCTTTAGAAATCAGGAGGTAAATTTGATGGTAACAGGCTTACACAAGTGGGAGAAAGACACGGAGCTGTTTTACAACGCCGCCGACCCTGTTGCCCATATCCGCACACATGATCTCCGGCTGATTAAGCGGCTGGAGGCGTTCAGCAACGAGCACCCTGAGCTCTGCCGATTGGTAGAGGATGACGAGTACAACGGGAAGTATTATGATATTGACCGTGCCAGGGTGTCCATTCGCATCACGGAGCCGTACTCCCAGGAGCGGCGGCAGAAGCAAAGCGAGTGGGCGAAGGTAAATGGGTTGAGGGGTAATTATAGGGAGGAGTCAGCGATATGAAAAAAGTATCATCCTGCAAATTCAATATCGACACCGCCAGCGTGGAAATCAAGTACACAGACGGTAGCCAAATCAGCATCTACACCCCAGGGTTAGATGCTGAGATTTGCCCTACTATCCCCATGCAGACGGAGATTGACTGGCTGATTTACAATGAACCGATGACCTACGCCAACCTGGTGTTCTCCGGCGAACTGGAGCAGTATGCCAGGGATATGGAAGGGACACATGGCTTAGAAGATTAAATGTATATGTATTGCCGTCCAGTGTTGACAATACAACACTGGACGGCAAATCTTAGAGGTTATCTCATGTTTTTATGAGATAATCTTGCAATTTGGTGCCTGCTGTGGTATGATAATTCCAGATTCGACATTGAACGGGGTTTTAATATGCCAGTTAGCTATGACAAGCTGTGGAAATTGCTGATAGACCGAAAAATGAATCGCACAGAGTTAAAGGATGCCGCAGGCATTAGTTTTAATGTCTTAGCAAAAATGGGACGCGATGAATTTGTTTCAATGGAAAGCTTATATAAGGTATGTGTTTCCCTAAAATGTGGGATTGATGATGTGATGGAGTTTACAGGCTATGAGCATGATTGATTATGTATTTCAGCGCACAACTGAATATATTGACCATATGCCAAAATCATGGCGAAAGAAATACGGTCAGTTTTTTACCAGCCCAGAGACTGCTGCTTTTATGGCTAGCTTGCTTTCGATCCCTCATCAAGAAACAATCTCAGTTCTTGATCCTGGGGCCGGTTCCGGTATATTGTCTGTCGCATTAATTGAAAGGATGCAAAGTGAATCGGAAATTAAGAAAATTGCATTAATTTGCTACGAAAACGACCCCAATATTTTAAAGTTGCTTCGTTCAAATTTGGAATGGCTTTCTTTACATTCTAATAAACAGATTTCCTACCAAATCATAACGGATAACTATATCCTTAGTCAGATGTCTGACTATAACTTTATGCTTGATGCAGATCCAAATCCACAAAAGTTTGATTTGATTATTGGCAACCCGCCTTATATGAAGGTAGCCAAAGATGCCCCAGAAGCGCAGTCGATGCCAGATGTATGTTACGGTGCACCTAATTTATATTTTTTATTTGCATCCATGAGCCTGTTCAATCTTCGCAATTCAGGTGAGATGGTTTATATTATTCCACGTTCTTGGACCTCAGGAGCATACTTTAAAAGATTCAGGGAGAAATTTCTGACCGAAGGATGTTTGGAGCATATTCATTTATTCGTTAGCCGCGATAAGGTGTTTGAAAAAGAGAGCGTATTACAGGAAACAATTATTATCAAAGTGCGGAAAAGCACAAAAAAATGCGAAACCATCACCATTACATCAACGCAGAGCAACGCTGACTTTTCTGAAATTACCTCTTTTGAGGCTCCATATTCTCAAGTTGTAAGCGGCCCAGATAAGTATGTTTATTTAGTAACGAGCGCAGAAGAAGTAGAGACCTTGGAAACACTGAACAGATGGAGTGATACACTTCCGAGCATTGGATTGAAGATGAAAACAGGGTTAACTGTTGATTTCAGAAATAGAGGAGCGTTGCGAGATTCGCCTGAAATCGATACAATACCATTGTTCTATTCTCAGCATATTCAAGCTGGGAAAGTCATTTTTCCTGCTGGAAAAGAGCATGAATATATTGCAACTGATCAGCCAGGATTAAAGCAGCGAAATACTAACTATCTGTTTGTTAAGAGGTTTACTGCAAAGGAAGAACACCGCAGGCTACAGTGTGGTATCTATTTGGCTCGCAAACATCCTGAATACGCTGAAATCAGCACTCAGAATAAAATCAATTTTATCTGTGGATTGAGGGAACTGTCTGAATGCGTTGTTTATGGATTGTATGTGCTGTTCAACTCCACCCTTTACGATAACTATTACCGTATTTTAAACGGTTCTACGCAGGTAAACTCAACGGAAATCAATACAATGCCTGTTCCACCCATGAATACAATTGAGGCAATGGGAAAAGACTTGATTCGGGTTAGGGATATGTCCGAAATGAGCTGCGACAACATTTTAAGGAGTTATATATGAGCAAACTGGAAGAAGCACGAGAAATATTAATCTCGTTGCAGGTGCCTGTTAAACAGCAGAATACCATGTGCTGTTGCGTCCTTTTGGCTATGGCAGGTTTAGAGGAAGATAAGCCTTGGAGACTTGCCACGAATAAGTGGATCAGAATTCACGATGTTATTGGTTTCATAAGTAGGAATTACGGGATTTCGTATGCTGAGAACAGTCGTGAAACGCTTCGCAAACAGGCCATGCACCATTTTCGAAATGCTGCTTTTATTGAAGATAACGGGAAAGCAACCAATAGTCCCAACTACAGATACCGCCTAACTGATGAAATGTTGAACTTAATCCGGACTTTTGAAACAGCAACATATTCGACTCAATTGAAGCAATTTGCTGACAACCATGATTCATTGGTTGATCTCTATGCATCGAAAAAGGCTATGCGCAAGATGCCGGTGAAAATAAATGGCGAGGATTTCACCTTTTCCCCAGGCAAACATAATCAACTGCAAAAGGCAATTATAGAAGAGTTTGCACCAAGATTTGCACCGGGGTCTGAGTGCCTTTATGTTGGAGATACCACTGAAAAGGATTTGGTCAAGGATGTAGACAAGCTACGAAATCTTGGCTTTGAAATCACCTTACACGATAAAATGCCAGACGTGGTTCTCTACTGTGAGGATAAGAACTGGTTATATTTCATCGAATCTGTAACCTCTGTTGGTCCTATGGAGCCAAAGCGTATTAAAGAAATCGAGGAAATGACTGCCGACGTTTCTGCTGGAAAGATTTACGTTACAGCGTTCCTTGACTTCAAAACCTTTAAGAAATTTTCCGAAAATCTTGCATGGGAAACCGAGGTTTGGATTGCAGATATGCCAGATCATATGATTCATTTGAATGGGAACAAGTTTTTAGGGCCGAGAGGGTAGAAAAAACTATAAACATTATAAATCAGTATTGTATGTTGTGACCCATAAAGAAAAGTGCTGTGTAGTTACATATGTAAATAACAAGGAGAAAAATTTATGAGTGATTTATTAAAGAACATAGCAAAACAAAGGCAGGAAATAAAATCCGATAGAATGGATATGTCTTTTGGGGAAATTATCAATATGTATAAAGATGGAGAGATTTTAATTAGCCCCGAATATCAGAGAGCATTCCGATGGGATGTCCAAAGAGAAACAGATTTTATAGAATCTGTACTTCTTGGGATTCCGTTTCCATCAATTTTTGTTGCTACAAATGATGATGGAACTTGGGAATTGATAGATGGTTTACAAAGGGTTTCCACAATTCTCTCTTTCTTTGGTGAACTCAAGAATTCTGAGCGGAATAATTTATGTTTGTGTGAAGGAAGCATCATAAAAGAATTAAGCGGGATTACGATAGAGACATTACCTTTAGAGTTAAAATTGGCAATAAAGCGGACTCCCTGCCGTGTAGAAATAATTCAGAAGGAAAGCAATTTCGAGATGAGGTATGAGTTATTTAAAAGGCTCAATACCGGAGGAGAAGGCCTGACACGTCAGGAAATACGGAATTGCATTTATAGAGGAGCTACTAATTATAAGGTTTTTTCAGATATGTTAAAGCGATTGGCTAATAACCAAGACTTTGTAAAATCAGTTTATATTTCTACAGTTCAGCAGCAAGAAATGATGTATGAGGAATTGGTATTAAGGTTTTTTGCTTTATATAAGTATCGTGATAATTATACGCAGAAGACAATACAAGACTTTTTCGACACAGTTATGAAACAACAGAGTGACAATCCGGATTTAGGTGCAATTGAATCGTTCGAGGCAATATTTGAGAAGGTTTTTGCTTTTTTTGGGCAGTATGATGAGAATATTAATCTGTTTAGGTTGGCAAGGCTCAATTTTTCTACTAGTATGTATGACGCACTTTGCTTATCTTTGGCTGATTATGACGGCGACATTGCTTCAATTAATAAAGGCGCTTTCATTAGTGCAGTCGAGGAATTAAAAGCTGATGAAGATTTTAAACGACATGCAGGTGCTGCGAGTAGTACAGCCTCAAATATTAGAGAAAAAATAAGAATTGCGAAGGCGAAATTGTTCAATGGACGAATTGAAGCAGTTTGAATTAGAAGTGTATCAAGAAAGAGAGTGGCATGCCAAAGAACTAGGAATATATAAGAGCATTCCACACAGATATTCTAATAATTTATTTGATAAAGTTGACAGTATATACTGGAAAATGTGTGTACCCATGATTTATGCTCACTGGGAGAGCTTTGTTGTTTTTTTAATACGAAAAACCTGCGAGTATATAAACAGTGAACAAATATCCTACAAAAACGTCAGGAAAGAAATAGCCCTTTATGCGCTTGAACCCCAGATGAAGTATTTATCAGGAAACGCTGAACTTAACAGTAGAGCAAGGTTCTATGATGAATTTATTGAATTATATAATAACCCAGTGTACATTGATTGTGGGAAAGTTGTTTCGGCAAAATCAAATTTGAATTATAAACAATTAAAGCATATGTTATGTTGTTTGGGAATTGAAATGCCGCCAGGTGTCGAAAGTGGTGAAGGAATAATCGAAAAGTTAGTTGCATATAGGAATAAAATCGCGCACGGTGAAAATAGCATAGTCGTACATGAAGATGATGTAATATGTTTCACAAAGGAAATAGTATACTTTTTCGATGAATTAATTATACGTACAAGGCAGTATTTGAAAGAAAAACAATATTTGAAACAATAAGCATATTATAAGGTCAAGCCGTTATATAAACTAATGTCAGTTTCTTCGAATTACAATAAAAATCGCTCACAAGTTTTTCAATATGTGCGTGAAAATAATAATCGCAACTGGTTTTGAGGTGAACCAGACGGACAATTTCGTGCGCATTATTGGAGGGAATAATGCCCGTTAAGGCCACAAGTTGTTGCCTGAGGCCATTGTGAACGGATAGTTCGCATAAAATCGTTGGCTACAAAACGGCTACAAAATTCGTAAAGACGCTGTGAAAAGCCTGGAAAACGTGGATTATTTGGACAAAAAGTGAATTGAGAGCGCATTTTATCACCCTAAATCAAAGCCTGAAACTAGAGTGTGAGTAATAAAATCTTAGCTTCATAGTCCCGAAAAACGTTGAAATTCCAGCGCTTTTCGGGGTTTGTCATCTTTGCCGACTACAAATTGGCAGCATGATTCGCAAGACATAAGAAAAGAGCGAACTGACTTCAAAAAAGCCGGTTCGCTCTTGCTTCGTTTCAATAAAAATCAAATCTGACTATCCCTTTGGATCAGCTGCGCTATTTGAGTGGCTAGTGGCAAGTGATTAGTGGCTAGAAAGAGAGCTTCCAGATAATAACATCATTTTTTTCGGACAAAACTGACACCAAACAGCAAGCACTCGCCCCTCCTGCCGCACCTGAAAGGGCAGGGAGGGGCAAAGCCCCACAGGGAGAAGCGCAGCTGCGGAAGTGCCGCTTGACGGCGGAGGGGGACCGCCGCAGGCGGTGGTGGAGGGGTTTCACCTGAAATCATTAACAAGACTGACTAAAAGGGATAACCAGTAAAATCAAATACAACGCGACGCTATTTCTTCTCGCAGTTTTGCTGCACCATCGCTAGAGCGTAGTCTCTTCCTGCCACATCAGACGGTCACAGCGCCTGGAACGCCTGCACCGCCGTTGCCTTGTCCTCTGCGCAAAAGACCGCGCTGCCCGCCACCAGCACGTTGGCCCCGGCTTCCACGCACTGGGGACCAGTGGTGGCGGCCTTCACGCCGCCGTCCACGGAGAGCATAGGATGCAGATCCCGGCGTTCGCACTCGGCACGGAGGGCGCGCAGCTTGTCCAGGGCGCTGGTCTGGAAAGGCTGTCCGCCGTGGCCGGGGGTCACGCCCATCACCAGCACCAGGGACAGCTTGTCCAGATAGGGGAACACCGTCTCTACCGGCGTGTTGGGGTTGATGGCCAGGCCCGCCCCGCAGCCGCAGGCGCGAATGGCGGAGATGGTGGCGCGGGTGTTATCGCTGGCCTCGATGTGGAAAGTGATGCAGTTGGCGCCTGCGTCCACAAAATCCTTCACGTAGGTCAGGGGATTGGTGATCATCAGGTGAACGTCAAAATAGGCATCGGGGAGGGCTTTCCGCAGTCCCTCCAGCACCGGCAGGCCAAAGCTCAGGTTGTCCACGAAATGGCCGTCCATCACGTCGAAGTGGATCATATCCGCGCCTGCGTCCAGCACCTCTTTGCAGTCTGCGCCCAGCCGGGCGAAGTCGGCGGAAAGGATAGAAGGGCTTACTTTTACCCTCAAGGGGTACTTCCGAAACTGCGTTTCTCCCTGCGTCATAAAAAATGGCTCCTTTGTCGTGAGAAATACGGAAATCCGTTTAGTTTGGTCGAGCGCCTGCCGAAACACGGCAGGCGCTCGGTTCATATCCCGCAAAAACGCCACGGGGAAGAAAAGGCAGTTCTGAGGAGGTAAAATGATGCAGAGCGAACCGTGGCGTTTTTGCCGAACATGAAAGAGGTTTCACACGGGGGCCTGTACCCGATTGCTCGGATACAGGCCCTTTATCAAGTAGAGGGGACGATTAGCGAACGGATAGGAGCGTTCAGCGCATTAGTCCATATGTGAGCCGCCGTTGATGTCGATTTCCTCGCCGGTGATGTAGGAGGCTTCCTTGGAGGCCAGGAACACGATGGCGTTGGCGACTTCCTGGGTCTCACCGGGACGGCCCATGGGGATACCGGCGATGACGGCGTCGGCCTGCTCCTTGGGCATACTCTTCCAGATCTCGGTGTTGATGAGGCCGGGGCAGACGCAGTTGGTGGTGATGCCGTACTCGGAGACCTCGCGGGCCAGGTTCTTGGAGAAGCCCAGCACAGCGGCCTTGGAAGCGGAGTAATGCGCGCCGCCGAACACGCCGCCGCCCCGCTTGCCGGAGACGGAGGACAGGTGGACGATACGGCCATAGCGCTGCTTCTTCATGACCTCGCAGACGGCCTTGGTGATGAGGAACAGGCCAAACATATTGACGTTGAAGATGCGCTTCATGTCGTCCAGGGTCATGTCGGCCACAGTGACCTTCTGGGAGACGCCGGCGTTGTTGACCAGCACGTCGATGCGGCCATACTTTTCCACGACGGTGTTGACCAGCTCGGTGACGCTGCCCTCATCGCAGAGGTTGGCGGCGTAGCCCGCAGCTTCGATGCCCATAGCCTTCATCTCAGCGACGTTGGCGTCCAGACCAGCCTGATTGATGTCGCAGATGACGACGGTAGCGCCCTGCTTGCCGAAGGTCTGCGCGATGGTGCGGCCAATGCCCTTGGGGGAACCGGCGCCGGTGACAAGAACGACCTGACCATTGAACTCTAACATAAGAAATACTTCCTTTCTAAAATGAGAAATCATGATTTTGGGGTCCCCCTCCGGCAAATCAGTGGTGCGCTTGCCAGAGGGGTGCTTATGAAACAGTTGAATGAGGTAAGATACCTTTCATTTGCTGTATGACATAAGAACTGAAAAAATTTAAGCGTTCAGTTCCTTTGCCAGCTCCACGATGTGTTCCACGGTGACGCCGTTGATAGCCAGCAGCCGCTCATAGGGGGCGGACTGACCGAACTGGTCCTGGATACCCACCCGGCGGAGGATGCCCTTGCCGCTCTCAGCGACCACCTCGGCCACGGCGCTGCCCAGACCGTTGAGGATGTTGTGGTCCTCCACGGTGATGATTTTGCCGATGTCGTTGACGCAGGCGGTGACGGCCTCCACGTCCAGGGGCTTGATGGTGTGCATATCCAGCACGCGGGCAGAGATGCCCTCGGCGGCCAGGACTTTGGCGGCCTCGATTGCCAGGCGGACGGTGTCGCCGTTGGCGATGATGGCTACGTCCTTGCCGTCTTGGACCTGATGGGCCTTGCCGATGGTGAACTCAGCGCTCTCGTCATAGATGACGGGGATAGCGTCGCGGGTGAAGCGCAGGTAGACGGGGCCGTTGAACTCTGCGGCTGCGCGGACCAGCTTCCGGGCGGACCAGTAGTCGGCGGGCATAACGACGGTCATGTTGGGGATGGTGCGGAGAATGCCCATGTCCTCGATGGCCTGATGGGACGCGCCGTCGTTGGCGGGGGTCACACCGCCGTGGGAGCAGGCAATCTTCACGTTCAGCTTGGGATAGCAAATCTCCTGGCGAATCATCTCGCACATCCGCATGGAGCCGAAGGCCGCATAGGTGACCACGAAGGGGATCTTGCCGCAGGAGGCCAGACCAGCCGCCACGCCAGCGCCGTTCTGCTCCGCGATGCCTACGTTCAGGTGCTGCTGGGGCAGCTGCTGCCGGAACGCGCCGGTCTTGCAGCTCTTGCCAATGTCAACGTCCACTACCAGAATGTCGGGATTTTCCTTGCCCAGGGCGACGATCTCGTCACCAAAGCCGTCACGGGTCGGCAGCTTGACAGTTTCACTCATTTCTGTTCTCCTCCTTTAGCAGGACACATACTGGGTGTCCAGTTCAGCGATGGCCTGTTTGTACTGCTCCTCGTTGGGGGCGGTGCCGTGCCAGCCACAGACGTTCTCCATGTAGGAAACGCCCTTGCCCTTGACGGTGTGGCCGAAGATGCACTTGGGCTTGCCGTCCTTGGTGGCGACAGCCAGGTCCAGAGCCTTGACCATCTCGGCCATGTCATTGCCGTTGATTTCGTACACGTCGAAGCCGAAGGCCCGGAACTTGGCGCCCAGGTCCACGGGAGGCATGACCTCGTCGCAGGTGCCGTCCAGCTGGAGGTTGTTGTAGTCCACAAAGACCACCAGGTTGTCCAGCTGATACTTATAAGCGGTCTGGCAGGCTTCCCAGATCTCGCCCTCGTTGCACTCGCCGTCGCCCACGGCGGAGAACACCCGGTAGCTCTGCCCGTTCAGCTTGGCGGCGATAGCCATGCCCACGGCGCAGGCCAGGCCCTGGCCCAGGGAGCCGGTGGGGATGTCGATGCCGGGGCACTTCATGTTGGGGTGGCCCTGGAGAATGGAGCCTTCCTTGCGGAGGGTGTCCAGTTCCTTCATGGGGAAGTAGCCCTTCATAGCGAGAGCGGCGTACTGAGCGGGGCAGACATGACCCTTGGAGAGAACGAAGCGGTCACGGTCCGGCCAGTAGGGGTTCTGGGGGTCCACGTTCATCTCATGGAAGTAGCAGGCGGTCATGAACTCGGCCACCGACAGGGAGCCGCCGGGATGACCCGACTGGGCCTTGTAAATCATGGAGATGACGTTCTTTTTCAGGTCTACACAGGTGTTTTGCAGCTGTGCAATGCTCATGTCTTTCATAATAAGCACCTTCCTTTTGAATTTAGGAGACAAAGATAGTGGAAATGCCGGGGACATAGGTGATCAGCAGCAGCACCGCGATGGAGGCGATGAGCAGCGGCACGATGGCCTTGCTGATTTCCTTCAGGTTGACGTTCGCCACGCCGCAGGCCACGTAGAGGTTGACGCCCACGGGAGGGGTGTACAGGCCGATGGCCAGGTTGACGATCATGACCACGCCCAGGTGGATGAGGTTGATGCCCAGGGCCTCCGCCACGGGGACGAACAGGGGAACGAAGATGTACAGCGCGGAGGTGGAGTCCAGGAAGCAGCCCGCGATGAGCAGGATGATGTTGACGATGATGAAGAACACGATGGTGGAGCCGCCGGTGATGGATTCCAGCGCGCCGCTGATAGCCACGTCCAGGCGGGCGCGGGTCAGCACGTAGGCGAACAGACCGGCGCAGGCGGTGATGAACATAACCGTGGCGGTGGTGCAGGCGGAGTCGATGATGATGGCCCACAGCTCTTTCAGGCGAACGGTGCGGTAGATGAACACGCCGACCACCAGGCCGTAGACCACGGCGACCGCAGCAGCCTCAGTGGGGGTGAACACGCCGCCGTAGATGCCGCCCAGGATGATGACGGGCATCAGCAGGCCCCAGAAAGCGTCCTTAAACGCCTGCCAGCGCTCTTTGCCGGTGGCTTTTGGCAGGGAAACCAGGTCGTACTTCCGGCCCACGAACAGCGCCGTGATGATGAGCGCCGCGCCCATGATGAGGCCGGGGAGGACGCCCGCTTTGAACAGGGAGCCGATGGAGGCGTCTGCAATGGAGCCGTAGACCACGAAGGTGATGGAGGGCGGGATGATAACGCCGATTGCGCCTGCGCTGCCCATCAGGGCGGCGGAGAAGGCGGGGCTGTAGCCGGAGCGGATCATGCCGGGGATGAGGACCAGGCCCAGGGCGGCCACGGTAGCGGGGCCGGAGCCGGAGATGGCGGCGAAGAAGCAGGCCACGATGACGCACACGATGGCCAGGCCGCCTTTCAGGTGGCCCACGCAGGTCTCAGCCAGGTGGATGAGCTTGGCGGAAATCTGCGCCTTTTCCATGATGTTGCCAGCCAGGATGAAGAAGGGGATGGCCAGCAGCACGAACTTGCTGGTGGAGGCGGAGAACAGCTGAGGAAGGCTGCTCATAATGGTGTTGAGCGGGTGGCCGATCCCCTGGACCAGCATGGCCGCCACGCTGGACACGCCCAGGCAGATGGCGATGGGGGTGCCGATCAGCAGCAGCACCGCAAAGGTGATAAACAGAACAGCAGCGATCATGTGTCAGAGCCCTCCTTTTTCTTGAAGTTCTTGTCTGCGGCGCCCAGGAACTCGTCCTGGACCGCTTTCTTCTCCGCTTCCAGGGCGGAAGCGTCCAGCGGCTTTTTGATTTCTTCGACCAGGGCCTGAGCGAAGCGGATGGTGACGAACACCGCACCGAAGGGTACGAAGGTGGCGTAGATCCACTCAGGGAACTGCATGGCGGAGGTGACCATGCCCAGACGGTACTGGTTCATGACCATCAGCACGCCGTAGTACACCAGGGCGGCGGAGAACACGGTGGCGATGGCGAAGCCGATGACCAGCAGGGCTTTGCGGGCCTTGGGCGGCACGGAGTCGGTGACGATGGTCAGGCCCAGGTGCGCCCGGCGCTTGGCGGCAATGGCGGTCCCCATCAGGCTCAGCAGGACGAACAGGTAAGTGGTGATCTCCTCCGAGAAGGAGAGGGAGGCGTGCAGCAGGAACCGGGAGACGACGCCCGCAAAGACCAGCCCGGTCATGACGATGGTACAGATGACGCAGATGATCTCTTCGATATAGTCTAAAAGTTTCATGTCCTTCCCCTCCTTTACGCCGTGATGTTGAAGGCGGCGCAGGCGTCTTCACCGAAGTACTCGATCATGCTCTGTTTCCAATCGGCGATGGCGTCCTCAAAGACGGCCTTCTCGTCATCGGTCAGGTAGGTGATGGTCATGCCCTCTTCCTCGAACATTTCCAGGGTCTCAGACTCTTCGGCCTCCAGGGTGTCGCGGCCCCAGTTGCAGGCTTCGGTGGCGCACTCCTGGAGCAGCTCACGGGTGTTGTCGTTCAGGCTCTCCCAGGTGGAGGTGTTGGCGATAAAGAGGTCGCTTTCGTAGGAGTAGTTCCACATGGTCAGGTAATCCTGCACCTCGTACATCTTGGAGGAGGAGGTGATGCTGACGCCGTTCTCCTGGCCGTCGATGGTGCCCTGCTGGATGGCGGTGAACACCTCGCTCCAGTTCATGGAGGTGGGGTCGGCGCCCAGGGCGGTGAAGAAGCCCATGTACACCACGCTGCCGGGAACGCGGATCTTCAGGTTCTTCAGGTCATCCGGGGAGTGAATCTCCCGCTTGGAGTTGGTGATCTGACGGAAGCCGTTGTGGAAGGAACCCAGATAGGTCATACCCTTGGCGGACAGCCGCTCAGCGTAGTATTCGCAGCCGGTGCTGTCGATGACCTCACGGGCTTCGGTGTAGTCGTCGAAGCTCCAGGGGATGGTGGCCACAGGGAGCATCTCGTCGATGACGGCCAACGTGCAGGTGGCGTAGGCGGCCAGGTCGGTGCTGCCGGAGGCGATCATCTCGATGCCGCGGGAGGCGCTGCCGCCTGCCAGCTCATCGTTGGGGAACACGGCGATGGTGACGGAGCCGCCGGAGCGTTCCGAAACCAGGTCAGCGAAGTATTCCGCGACGCGTGCGTCGATCTGGGTGTTGGTGCCGTTGACGGCCATAGACAGCTCGATGGTCTGATATTCGCCCTCGGTGGTGGTGTCGGCGCTGGAGGAGCCGCACCCCGTCAGGAGAAAGACCATTGTCAGCGCCATGACCAGGGCCAACAGTTGTTTTGCTTTTTTCATAGACATCTCCTTTACTTGATTGATGGGTGGTTGCGTATGAGGAAAGGCATTTCCAAGGAGCCGTGGGGCTGATTCATCTCCTCTCTTGCTTGGTGCCTTACGTCCTTTGTCTGACATATGAATGTAATACCACAACCCAAAAGAAATGTCAATCCCTCTTTCTTCTTTTCTACCTTTTGCATAAAGTTCTTTTCTAATTTTTGTGGAAAATGCCCGCCGACAAAGGGCAAAAAAAGTGCGTGGCCATGATAGCCACGCACTTGCGATGTGTTCGCTTTTTCAGTTTTCCCGGTCCAAAGCGTCCAAAAAGTAGGTGTTGCGGATGCGCTCGTCGATCTGCTGGAGGTCCTTTGCCGCCAGCATATCGTAGATTTTCCGGTGGGCTTCCAGCAGCTCCTCGCCCCGCCCGGAGTCGATCATGGTCTGCACGGTCTCCCAGCGGACGGAATAGGTCAGCATCCGCACCACGGAGTCGATTTTGCTGACCAGGGTGTTCTTACACAGGGCGGAGACTGCGTCGTGAAAGGCGTTGTCCGCCTGAAACGCGGCCTGGGCCACGTCCTCCGTTTGGGCAACTGCGGTCTCGAACTCCTCCAGCTTCTTTTTCACCAGGTCCAGGCCCTCTTTGTCCTCTTTTTTGACGGCCAACTGCAAAATGCCCACTTCGATCAGTTCCCGCAGCTCCATCAGGCTGTCAAAGTCGTCCCCCTTGTTCAGGATGATGCCGTAAACCATGGGGTCGATCATGCTCTCCTGGAACCCGCTGGAGACAAAGGTGCCCTCGGAGCGGCGGCTCTCCAGCACGCCCATATAGGTGAGAATTTTGGTGGCCTCCCGGACCGAGGTGCGGGCCACGCCGAAGTTGGCCGCCAGCTCCGGCTCGGTGGGCAGCTTGTCGCCGGGTTTCAGCTCCCCGGAGATCATGCCATCGGTCAAACAGTTGATGACGCGCTGGACAACGGATTCACTCTTTAAGTTCTTCAAATATGCGGGTCGATTTGCCATAATACCTCATCCTCCCTGTCTCCAGCTCATGAAATACATACGTATGATGTTCTTATGTAAGACATATTATAGCGCTTTGTTAAACTTTTGTCAAGGAGGCGGCGCAGCTGTCGGTCATTTTTCAAACAAATCCGCCGCTCGGCAGCATGGTCAAAGCACCTGCAATTTCAGGATACAGGGTGATGAAAGGCATGTGATTCTTCCTGAGACGAGTTTTGTCAAGGGTAATTTTCGATTTTCTCAAAATCTCCTATGGTTTTGCCAATGCCAAAACTATCAAATCCAGAGACGCTATAATCATTGACAAAGAAACAGGGCAGACTTACACACACTTGTGTAATGTCCGCCCTGTTTCTCCGTATCGCCGCACTACGAATTATTTTTGCCTTTCCCAATGCTGACGATTTCCATTTTATTGTCACTCCGCAGTCCTTCGTCGGCTGACAATCATTTCTTTGTATATGAGAACCATCAGGAGAATAATCTGCTCCAGATCGCTTATAACTTCATAAACAATCTGGAAAATTGTGCAATAACAACTTCCTTGTCCAGCGGCTTATTGTGACTGATCCACCACCGCCCGCAGTAAACCATGGCACCGGTATAAGTGACTGCCAGCATATTGGCTTCTGTCGGCAGTGAGACTCCTCGTGCCTGATCCTCATTCATATGTGAGCGAAGATCAGCTTCAATTTGTTCACTCATTAAATCCAGAAGGGTGTGCAAGGCGCTGCTGTCAAGAATTTTGCTGACAAACTGTTCATTTTGATCTAAAAAGTTAAGGAAATATCGAAAGACACCAGCATAGTAGCTCCAAGGTTTTTCCTCATCATAGCTGATTTGATTGTCCTCTCTGGCAGTCCGCTGCATTTCTTTTACCATGAATGTAAACAGTTCCCTTTTGTCTCCAAAGTGCTTGTAGAAGGTGGCCTTCCTGGTTTCCGCCCGGTCGCACAATTCAGTGACTGTGATGTCATCAAAACTTTTCTCACACAGCAGATCATATAATGACCTCAGCAACGCCTTATAGGTCTTTTGCACACGCAAGTCGAGTTTCTTTTCCATATTGCCCTCCAATTCGGAACATATCAGGCGGGTTTGGTCAGTTAATTGACTAATCCGCCTTTTTTGTACGTTGCGTTCTATTTCCGCCATGATTATACTAGATAACGTAACGAAAGTCAATTAGTTTTCTGGAGGTGCTTTTATGAAACAATTTGACAATGTACGTGCTCACAAACCTGAAGGAATCGAAAACCGCAACGCATACATCATTGGCGGAGGCATTGCCGGTCTTGCCAGCGCTGTCTTTCTCATTGATGACTGCTATGTCCCCGGCGAGAACGTGACGATCTATGACCAACTCCCAGTGATGGGCGGTTCTATGGATGGCGTTAAGATCAGCGAGGGCAAATACCTCTGTCGGGGGGAGCGGGAACTGGAGCCGTACATGGAATGCCTTTGGTATCTGGGCAACAAGATCCCGTCCCTCTATACGGAAGGACGAACCATCACAGAGGAAACAGTGGACGTAAACAAGGCTGACCGTATTGACGCGAAGGCACGAATCATCTGGAAGCAGGGTCAGGTTTGGGATGGCATTAGCAAATTCAAGATGAGTCCCGCCCTGGCGCAGAAAATGATGCAGATGATCGCCATGCCAGAGGAGGAAATGGATGGGCTGACCATCGAGGGTTTCTTTGGGAATACCTTTGAGGAATTCAAGATGAACCCCACTTGGCAGTGCTTCCATACGATGCTGGCATTCAAGGACTATCACTCCATGATCGAGATGAAGCGGTATATGATTCGCTTTATCCAGTTCCAGCCCCGAATGGAACACCTTGACGGTATTCTGCACACCAAGTATAACGAGTTCGATTCTTTGATCGACCCGATCCTTCGCTGGCTTCAGGAAAAGGGCGTACAGTTTGTTTGCGATACGGTGATCACTGACCTGGTTATGGATGCCGATTGCAACACAGTGACAAAAATCGTTGGCCTGACGAAGGGCCAGGAATTCACGGTTCCGGTTGCGGAAACCGATATGGTGATTTCCACCCTTGGCTCTATGACCCAGAACTCCACCTTTGGCGACAACACACACCCGGCTGAAATCAACCGCAGCCCGGAGAAGGGCTTCTTCAGCGTGTGGGAAAAGCTGGCGGCAAGAAATGCGAAGTTTGGCCACCCGGAGAAGTTTGTCACAACTGTAGATAAGAGCAAGTGGATGACTGCGTTTGTCACAGTCAAGGGGTACAAACAATTCTGCGCGGCCATTCGGGAGAGGTATGGCTATCCTAAGGACTGCGTGACCGGTGCAATCTCCATTCTGGATTCCTCCTGGGATATTTCCTTCGTTCTCTACGACAAATATTTTGCAGAGCAGGCAGAGGACGAGGATATTTTGTGGTTCGATGGCCTGTGGGGTGAGCGAACCGGCGATTACATTAAAAAGCCGATGGCAGACTGCACCGGTGAGGAGGTCATGCAGGAATTCCTGTATCATCTCGGAATGTTAGACCAGTATGACGAACTGATGAAGCACTGCTATGTGTCTCTGTCGATGATGCCCTACATCACCAGCCAGTTCATGCCACGGAACAGCAAGGGAGATCGGCCTCGTGTCATTCCCGAAGGCAGCAAGAATTATGCTTTTATCGGGCAGTATGTGGAGCTCGATGGCGATGTGGTGTTTACTGTGGAAACCAGCGTCCGCACCGCTATGATGGCTGCCTACGGGCTGACTGGCATCGACCGCAAGGTGCTGCCGCTATATCAGGGACAGTATGACATTCGCTGGCTGGTCATGTGCCTGAAGAAAATGCTGGAAACCGATGAAATCAAGTTGAAGGATCTGCCACCCATCAATCCAATTACCATCAAGAAGGAAATGCAGGGGATGCTGGACTTCATCAATTCGACGCCCACACTGAGTTGGGATGATAACACTTTGTACTGAAAAACAGGAGGTATTGACTTATGATTGTTTGTATTGGAAAGTCCTGCGGCAGCGGAGGTCACGAGATTGGCGAATTGCTGGCCAAACAGCTGGGTTACGCCTATTATGACCAGAAAACGCTGGAGAGCGCCGCCAGCCGGGAAATTTTCGAGAACACGCCCGCTGAGAAGGATACGCTCTATGCACAGAGCAGTGAAGATGTGCTCAGTGAAATCGGAGAAGCTTATGAAGCGGGACGGACACAGTTCCTGGCGAAAAACAGCGTGGTTCTCCAGGCCGCTGCCAACGGAAACTGCGTGATCGACATGAATTGCGCAGACTACGTTTTGAGGGAAGCTAGTCTGGAGTATATCAGCATTTTTATTACCGCACCCTTTGAGGACAGAGTAGAGCGCAAGAAGGAAGAATTGGGTAAAGATTCGGTACAGACCATGACCTTTATCAAGAAGGAGAACCTGCGGCGGGAGCATTATTACAACTATATTACCGGCGGCAGCTGGGGCGAGCCTTCCAATTATGACATCTGCGTCAACAGCACGGCCAGGGGCATCGAAAAGACCGCAGAGATGATCTGCGGTATGGTCGAAAAACTGTAAGAAAATCAACGCACCCCTCAGGCTCCGTTATCTGTAAGGGCGGAGTCTGAGGCACAGAAAGTCAAAAATACAGGTATTTCACAAATCTCGTGCAATACCTGTATTTTTAGTTCATAAGCATATTCGTTAAAATTCGGAGTATATCAATCTGTCAGATTTGCTGCCGTCCGCAATGCATTCGGAATCGCGGAATAGAGGATAATGGAGGTGTACTTCATAATCTTCTTTCGATCATAATTTTCGGGATGATCTACCCTCTCCAAAACGGAACCTGCAAAAGCCTCTGCATAAATACTACAGATAAATTCCTTAAAGTCGTTAGGAACAGACAAATTTTGCGCCTGTTCCGTCTCGTCTACAAAAGCACGCACAACGGAGATAAAATCGCAATAGAAAAACCGCTTCAGCTCATTTTGCCCAAGGGAGTGGTAAACGTTTCGGATAAACTGGGCGTTTTCGTCCACATAATCCAAAACAAAAGACACCGCTTCCTCATATTCTGCCAGCAAGTCATAATGCTTGACGACCTCTATGGCCTCCTGCTCCAGAGTCCAGCGCAGAAGCGCATAAATGTCCCCAAAATGATAATAGAAGGTTTTACGATTGATATCGCAGTCAGTTATGATGTCACTGACTGTAATTTTGGCAAACGGCTTTTGGCAGGCCAGTTTTTTCATGGAAGACGCCATGGCCTGTTTTGTCCGTAACGTCGCTTCTTTGTGTTTCATAGCGCATCCCTCCAGTAAATTTAGTATATAAGTGTCCGGCATTTCTGTCTATGGGCAAATCCCCAACATTTGTCCGGCAAAATTTGAAGTCAAATAACAGAAAGGACATTTGACCGTCAATTTGCCCTGATTTGTCCGTAATCACACATTTCGAGGGGAATTGTCCGTTGGATGAACTGCACCTGATCATTATACTAAAGTCTGGATACGGAAGCAGTATCAAATACTTTATCTTTGCAGGAGGCTTTTACAATGGGTACACTGAGGAAAATGAAAATGAAGCTGCGGATGGACAAGGATTTGCATAAGACACTGGTGCGCAGCGCACGGAATGAAATTCTGATTGATCTGGATGGGGATCGTGAGGCGGATGTGGCATTGCTGGACACCACCGGGGACGGTGACATCGATACGCTGGCAATGGATTTGACCGGCGATGGGGAATTCAACCTGTACTTCACGGATACCGACCATAATGGCATCCCTGACATGGTTTTGTTGGACAGCACCGGTGCTGGCGACATTGAGTTTCTTGCCATCGGTCAGGAAGTAGAAGATGCAATGATAGTCGCTGCTGGAACGGTTTTGCGCATGATGGCAGCTGAGGAATACGCCGTCCAGCTATTAGATGAGGCGCTGGATGATTTGGAGAAGGATGTACGACTGGCCCGCAAGAATTTGAAGCCGCTGAAATAGCTGACTTACCGGCGCTCTGTGACAACTGGAGGATAGTTGAGGATTGGAGGCGGCAATATGACACTGCACAGCTACGAGGTTGTTCTGAATACTCCTTTGGGAAAACGGAAAGGAACTTTGGAGCTTACGATTGAGAACGGGAAGATAGATGGAATTCTTGTTCTGTTTCAAAACCAGGAAGCAGTAAACGGTGAGATCGATGAGAACGGACACTGCACCTTACGGGGAAGGTTCTGCACGCTTATGAACAAATTTTATTACGAGGCAGAGGGCTTCATCCAGGAAAACGGCCTGCAACTGACTCTCTGCGGCGGAAAGAGTATTTTTCAAATGGAAGGCCATGCCCTTTCACAGCGGGAAACGGAGGCGTCAAGATGAATATTTGCATTGGCAGAGAATTCGGCAGTGGCGGACATGAAATCAGCGCCTATCTGGCAGAGCATATGGATTTGCCTCTTTATGATGAGGAGTTTATAGATCAGGCTTTGGTCAGCAGTGGCTTGAGCATCCTGGAAATCCAGCGAGTGAATGAGCAGGAGGAGAATCCCTTCCTCCATCGTGTGTGGTACGACTTCCCGGATCGGAACCTGCGGGGACTTTCCTCTCATCAAATCACCGCAAAGCAGCAATCTGAATTTATTTTGGAGGCAGCCGGACAAGGGGATTGTATTTTCGTGGGGCGCTGCGCTGATCACATCCTGAAACAGGCCGGTATTCCACGGGTCAGCATCTTTGTCAGTGCTCCTTTTGAAGACCGGGTTTGCCGCAAGGTCAGACTACTGGGGCAGGACAAAGACACAGTGACCTCTTTGGTCAGGAAAAAAGACTACCAACGCCGGAAGTATTACAACATCCAAACCGGTCTATCCTGGGGGATTCCCAGCAGTTATGACCTGTGCGTCAATAGCTCCACGCTGGGCATCCCGAAAACCGCCGCCACCATCCTGCTCTTCCTGGAAAGCAGGATGGGAGCGCAGCGGACGTGCCGAATGACGGCGGAAGGCATCGCCCAGGATGTACCGCTAGACGGCAAGGGAAGGACGGGTACCTAAGATGAGGACATTTTATCAGGTAGTGGTTAAATACCGTCATCCCATCCTGGTGTTATTCGTTTTGCTGGCTTTCTGTGGAGCAATTCTTTCCCAAATGGTGGATGTCAATTATGATATGAAGGACTACCTACCGGAGAGTTCTCCCTCCACCGTATCTCTGGAAGTAATGCAGTCCGAGTTTGACGGTGGCATTCCCAATGCCCGTGTTATGGTAAAAGACGTGTCTATCGCCCAGGCGCTGGAATACAAGGAGATGCTTTTGGGCTGTAAAGGTGTCACAGATGTTACCTGGCTGGATGATGCCATTGACATTCTGGAGCCGCTGGAGTTGGCAGATGCGGACACTGTTGAAACCTATTACAAGGACGGCGCCGCCCTGTTCAGCGTCACCATTGACGATGATTTCCGGGTTGAGGCAGTAGATGCCATTCGATCGGTTATCGGGAACGATAACGCTATGGACGGAGATGCTGTCTCCACGGCGCTGGCCACCACAGGCACCGTTACTGAAATCCCAAAGATCGTGGTATTTGCAGTTCTGTTTGTTCTCCTGGTACTTCTGCTGACCACTACCTCCTTCGCGGAGCCGTTTATTATCCTGATCGGTTTGGGGGTAGCTATCCTTATCAATTCAGGTACAAACCTGTTCTTCGGGGAAATCTCTTTTGTGACAAATGCAGCCGGAGCCATTTTACAGCTTGCTGTTTCTCTGGACTATTCTGTATTCCTGCTCCATCGCTTTGACGAGTGTCTCCAGGAAAACGACAACCGGCAGGACGCAATGGTGGAGGCCCTCTGCAAATCCACATCTTCCATATCGTCCAGTGGGCTGACCACAGTAATCGGCTTCCTGGCTTTGGTGTTTATGCAGTTCCAAATCGGCCCGGATTTGGGGCTGGTGCTGGCAAAGGGTGTGGCCATCAGTTTGATTACGGTATTTCTTTTTATGCCCGCATTGATCCTCAGCACCCACAAATGGATCGAACGAACCAGTCATCGGAGCTTTATGCCGAGTTTTTACGGCTTTGGCCACTTTATTTGTAAAGTCATGCTGCCTATGGTTTGTGTGTTTTCCATTCTTGTCGTGCCCAGCTATCTTGCCTCCAACAAGAACGACTTTTATTACGGCTCTGCTTATATCTACGGAACAGACACCCAATACGGCCAGGATGTCGAAGCAATCGAATCGATTTTTGGAAAGAGTGACACCTATGTGGTTCTGGTTCCTGTTGGAGACACAGCGGCAGAGCAGGAATTGTCCGATGCGCTCCATGAATTGAGCCAAGTCAAGAGCATTATTTCTTATGTGGACACCGTTGGAGCAGAAATTCCTATGGAATATTTGAATGAATCCATCGTAGAACAACTCGTTTCCGACCACTATAGCCGTTTTGTCATCACTGTGGAGGTTGATTCCGAAGGCGCAGAAACCTTTGCCCTGGTAGAAAGCATCCGGGAGATTTTAGACACCCTCTATCCAGAGGAAAATTATCTGGCAGGCACCGGCGTCAGTTCTTATGATCTGATGGATACCATTACGGCAGACACTGTCAAAGTCAATTCCATTGCGATTGCTGCCGTGTTTATGGTTCTGCTGTTGTCCATGAAGTCTATCACACTGCCGATCATTCTGGTACTCAGTATCGAAACTGCTATCTGGATCAATTTGGCGCTGCCATATTTCGTTGGGTATACTGTTCACTATATCGCTTACTTGATCATCAGCTCTATTCAGTTGGGGGCAACCGTTGATTATGCGATCCTCTTCACGGACCGTTATATGGAGCATCGGCAGACAATGGACAAAAAATCGGCGATTCAGGAGACGATCCCCAATGTTACGGTCTCTGTTTTGACTTCCGGGTCTGTATTGGCTGTGGTGGGATTTTTGCTAGGCGGTGTCTCTACAAACGGCATTCTGCGGCAGTTGGGCAAGTTTTTGGGCGCAGGGAGCTTGCTGTCTATGTCCATCGTGCTATTTGTTTTGCCTGGGCTGCTCTATCTATTGGATGGCATGATCAGGCACACAACTTTACATACAGATCACCATAGATCATTACCGGAGGTAAGACGATGAAGAATACAAAAAGAATCGGTTCACTGCTTTTGGCCGTCCTGCTTATGCTTGGCATGACGATCCCCGTTTATGCAGCAGATATGCAGAAGGAACCTTCTGAAAAAGAGGAGAATGTTTACATTACACTGAGCGCAGATGGCATCGTCAAGGACATCTATGTTGTTAACAGAGCAAAGACAATTAAAATTCTAAAGAGGTGTGGTAAGATAGGCTTATGAAAATAGAAGAATTACGCACCAGACTAGCGAAAGGGGAAGATCCGCGGCGAACAGACCGTGGAAACAT
>MSHH01000037.1 GCA_001941075.1 Oscillospiraceae bacterium Zagget6
TATATATTTTTTGCCTGTAGGGGCGGCCCGTGGCCGCCTCAGCAAAAAATATATATGGTTATTCCATTCTCTCTGTGATGTGCCCGAAACCCCTCCGCCACCGCCTAAAGGCGGCGGCCCTCCTCCCCTTTCAGGGGAGGCAAGAGGGGTAATCAATCACATAAAAGAAATCAACAATTCGTGCGCCTTCATACTTTAACTGAGTAAAAGGAATTGCCGGGAAATAAGTTGAAAATCGCAAAACGAGGCAAACTATGAACACATTATTCAAAAACGTCACCGTAGTGACCATGAACGACAACCGGGAAGTGCTGAAAAACGCCTATGTCGCCACTCAGGGGGACAAAATCGCCGCCGTCTCCGCCGAAAAGCCGGAGGGGACCTTTGACCGGGTCATCGACGGCGCGGGCAAGGTGCTGATGCCCGGCCTGGTCAACGCCCACACCCACGTCCCCATGACGCTGCTCCGGGGCTATGGCGGAGGCCACGACCTGCAAACCTGGCTCAACGACTACATCTTCCCCGCCGAGGCCCGGCTGGACTCCCGCACCATCCACGCGGGCACCGCCCTGGGCATGGCGGAGCTGATTGCCGCAGGCGTCACCTGCATCGAAGATATGTATTACTTCTGCGACGACATGATCGAGGAAGTGCTGGCCGCCGGGCTGAACGCCAACATCTCCCGGGGCATCACCTGCTTCCAGAGTCTGGACGACCCGGCGGCCTACCCGCCCTGCGGGGAGCTGCGGGCCACGGCGGAGCGGTACAACGGTTATAACAACGGGCAAATCAAGGTGGACGTCTCCATTCACGGGGAGTACACCTCCTTCCTGGCCCCCAACCTGTGGTCGTATTTGGGTCGCTACGCTGCGGACAACGGCCTGGGGATGCACGTCCACATCTCTGAGACCAAATCGGAGCACGAGGAATGTCTGGCCCGCCACGGCAAAACGCCCCTCCAGATTCTGGACCAGTACGGCGTGTGGGACTGTGGCCGCAGCGTGGCCGCCCACTGCGTCTGGGTGTCCGACGAGGACATGGAGCTGATGGCGAAAAAGCACATCACCGCCGTCCACAACCCCGTCTCCAACCTGAAGCTGGGCAGCGGCGTGGCCCGTGTGCCGGAGCTGCTGCGCCGGGGGGTCAACGTGGCATTGGGCACCGACGGTCCCTCCAGCAACAACAACCAGGACATGTTTGAGGAGATCAAGCTGGCCTCCATCCTGGCCTGCGGCGTCAACCGGGACGCTCAGGCAATTACCCCCCTCCAGGCGCTGGAGATGGCAACCGTCAACGGGGCCAAGGCCCTGGGGCGGCGTACCGGCAGCGTCCAGCCGGGGTACGACGCGGATTTGATTCTGGTGGACTTCACCCGGCCCAGCCTGACCCCCTGCCACGATGTGGTGGAGAACCTGGTCTATGCCGCCCGGGGCGGCGACGTGTGCCTGACCATGGCGCGGGGCAAGGTCCTCTATGAAAACGGCGTCTTTTTCACCCTGGATCTGGATAAAATCAAGAGCGAGGTAGAGGGGTACGCCCTGCCCACCATGTTTGGATAATCAGACGAATTGTGAATCCCGTTCAATCAGCTCTGTGGTGAAACCCCTCTACCGTCAAGCGGTACTTCCGAAGCTACGCTTCTCCCTGCGCCACCGCCTAAAGGCGGTGGCCCTCCTCCCCTTTGCGACTCGCATGGCCCCAAAGGGCCATAGCTCCCCGCATTTGCGCTAAAGAGGAATTGGCCATTCGGCCAGCGCTTCACAGGGGAGGCAAGAGGGGTGGTCGGTTGATGAAACTCAGTTTTCTGCGGAAAACTGGTACTATGCTGGCCAAAAACATTAAAAAAGCTGATGAAAAAGAAACCCAGACAGCACGCAATCGTTCTGCACAAGGAGGAACGTTCATGTCCGAAGAAAAGCAACAGAAGAGCGGCAGCACCTTTTTTGGCGGCGCGGCGATTCTGGCCGCAGGCATTTTAATTGTCAAGGTCATCAGTGCGGTGTACAAAATGCCCCTGGTCAACATCCTGGGGGCGGGGTACACCGACTTCACTGCGGCGTTTAACATCTTCAACATCCTGCTGATGATCTCCACGGCGGGCATCCCGGTGGCGGTCTCCAAGATGATCTCCGAGGCCAACACCCAGGGTCGCCCCAACCAAATCAGGAAGATTTTCCGGGTGGCGTTCCTGTTCTTCTTCGCCTTTGGCGCGGTTTGCTCGGCGGTGATGTTCCTGGGGGCGGACGGCTTCGCCGCCCTGATGGGCGACAGCAAGGCCGCCGACTGTATGCGGGCGCTGGCTCCCTCGGTGATGCTGGTGGCGGGTCTGGCGGTGTACCGGGGCTACTGCCAGGGACACCAGCACATGACACCCTCTTCTATCTCCCAAATCATCGAGGCGCTGTTCAAGCTCATCGTGGGCCTGAGCCTGGCCTGGTATCTGCTGAAAGTGCTGGGCCAGCCCGACCATGTGGGCGCGGCGGGAGCCATCATTGGCGTGACCGTCTCCGAGCTGGTGGCGCTGCTCTACATGACCGGCGAGCACTTCCACACCCGCGCCAAATCCCCCCTGGTGGGGAATGACCGGCCCGACAGCACCAGGCGCATCCTCAAAACCTGCCTGAGCCTGGCGGTACCCATCACCCTGACCTCCTCCTCTACCTCTATCATCACGGCGGTGGACAACGCTCTGGTCATGCGGCGGCTGCAAAACGCGGGCCTTTTCCTGACGGAGAACGACGCCCGCGCCCTGATGAGCAACTACACCGGCGTTCAGACGGTGTACCAGATCCCCGCCTCCCTGATGGTGGCCATCACCGCCTCGGTCATCCCGGCAGTGACCATCTGCTTTACCCGGAAAGACCGGAAGGGCGCGGCCCGCATCGTGGGCTCGTCCCTGAAAACCGCCGCCCTCATCGCCTTCCCCTCCGGCGTGGGCATGGTGGTGCTGGGGACGCCCATCGTCAATCTGCTGTTCCCCGCGCTGGATTCCTCCGTGGCAGGCGTGATTTTGTCCATCCTGGGCGTGGCGAACATCTTCGTCTGCCTGATGCTGGTGTGCAACTCCATCCTCCAGAGCCACGGGGTGCTGCACCTGCCCATCGTCACCATGCTCATCGGCGGCACCATCATGGTGCTGGCGGACTACTTCATGGTGGGCACCGCCTCCATCAACATCTACGGCTCTCCCGTGGGCACCTGCATTTGCTACGGCACCACCTGCTGTCTCGATTTGTTCATCGTCTACCGCATCGTCCCCGGCTGCCCCAGCTTCGTCAAGGTCTTTGGCAAGACACTGCTGGCCTCGGTCATCATGGGCGGCGGCGCGTGGGCCATCTACGGCCTGATTTACCGGGCCACCGGCAGCAACACCCTGGGGGTGATCGTGTCCATCCTGGCGGCGGTGGTCATCTACGCAGTGCTCATCATCGCCCTGCGGGTGCTGAACAAAGACGATCTCTCCCTGATGCCCAAGGGGGACAAAATTGGGAAGCTGCTGCATATTCAGTGAGAGAGCTGTTGGCTGTTAGCTCTTAGCTGTTAGCTGGGTGCTGCGGGCTTTTGAGGTTGTGCCTTTGAACCGGCCCTGTCGTGTGACAGTGGCGAAACCCCAGCATTAGCAAAGAGACACCGAAAACCGACAACAAATAGGAGAAAACGACAGAGAAAATACGGAGAGGAAAGTCTCATGAACATCTATCTTGACCTGTTTCTCACCTTCGCCCAGGCCGGGGTCTGCACCTTCGGCGGGGGATACGCCATGCTGCCCATCCTCCAGCGGGAGGTGGTGAACAAGCACCACTGGGCTACCGACGAGGAGCTGGCGGACTACTACGCCATCGGCCAGTGTACCCCCGGCATCATCGCCGTCAACACGGCCACCTTCATCGGGGCCAAGCAGAAGGGCGCTCTGGGCGGCATCGTCGCCACCCTGGGGCTGGTGTTCCCCAGCATCGTCATCATCACCGTCATCGCCGCTTTTTTGCAGAACTTCGCGGACCTGCCGGCGGTGGCCCACGCCTTCGCGGGCATCCGGGCCTGTGTGTGCGTCCTCATCCTCAACGCGGTGCTGAAGCTGCGCAAGTCCAGCGTCATTGACGGACCGACGGCGGTGATTTTCGCGGTGACGTTCGTGCTGTCCGCCCTGTGGGGCATCTCCCCGGCCATCATCGTGATACTGTGCGGCGTGGTGGGCCTGGCCCTGAAAATGACAAAGAAGGGAGAGCGGGCGAAATGATGTTGTTACAGCTGTTTTTGGAATTTTTCCGGACGGGCCTCTTCGCCGTGGGCGGCGGTCTTGCCACCATCCCGTTTTTGACCGACATCGGCCAGAGAACGGGCTGGTTCACCAACACGGAGCTGGCGAATATGATCGCCATTTCCGAGTCCACTCCCGGCCCTATGGGGGTCAACATGGCTACCTATGTGGGCTTCGAGACGGCAGGGGTCCCCGGCGCGGTCATCGCCACCCTGGGCCTCATCACCCCGTCTATCATCGTCATTCTCATCATCGCCGCCTTTTTGAAGCGGTTCCGGGACAACAAATATGTGGAGGCCGTGTTTTACGGTCTGCGCCCCGCCTCCACCGGCCTCATCGCAGCGGCAGGGTGGAGCGTGGTCTGCATCTCCCTGCTGACCGTGGCCTGGAGCGTCAGCGGAGACGCCATTCTGGTGGATATGAGCGTCAACTGGAAATGCGTGCTGGTGGCCGTGGCGGTGTTTGTCGCCACCCGGATACCCAAGGTGAAAAACCTGCACCCCATCGTCTGGATCGCCCTCTCCGCTGCGGCGGGGGTGGTGTTCAGCCTGTGAGGAGCGGCTAGTGAGGTAGTGCTTGCCGGCCGCCCCTACAGGAATCGGAGAAACGGGCAAGGCCCAATTCAGCGACATACCCAAAACGGAAACAAAAAGGTAACAAACGGTAAAAATGATTACAGATTGCCCGGCACCCTTGACAGGGTGTCGGGCATATGTTATGCTATGTACATACTAGATGTCGTAATACGGACCTAACGGGAAGGAGGCATAATGTTGGATAAAAGACGCGATTCATCAAAAAAGTTCGCAAAAACCCTTGACTATAGGCCCGTTCCGGTGTATGATAAAGGCGTATTATTCCGCTCCATACACCCACTATGGCGCGACAGAGGTGATCGTGTGTTTTTAACATTGAACTACAAGAGCAGGAAGCCCCTTTGTGACCAGCTGTGCGACGGCGTCATCCGCCTGGCGGCCTGCGGCGGGCTGGAGCCCGGCGAGCAGCTTCCCTCCGTGCGGAGCCTGGCCCAGGAGCTGGGTATCAACCCCAACACGGTGCAAAAGGCTTACCGCATTCTGGAGAGCCAGGGCGTACTTGAGACCGTCCCCGGCAAGGGTTCCTTCCTGGCCAGCGAGAACAACGCCCAAGAGCAGCTCCGGGCCAGAACCAAAAAGACCCTGGGCGTCGCCTTGCAGGAGGCCCTGGACCGGGGCCTGACCGTGGAGGAGGTGGCGGACTTCTGCGCCGAGTACCTGCAAAAGAAGAAAGAGGAGGACGCTTTATGATCGAAATTTTGGATTACACCAAGCGATTCGACAACGTGGTAGCGCTGAATCAAATTTCCTTTCAAATCCAGGAGGGATGTATCTTCGGTCTGGTGGGCAGCAACGGGGCGGGCAAATCCACCCTGCTGCGGAGCCTGTGCGGGGTCTACGCCGCCGACGGCGGCGAGATCCGCATCGACGGGGAGACCCCCTACGAGAACCCCCGGGTCAAGGACCAGGTGGTGTTCGTGCCGGACTTCCCCTATTACCTGCCCCAGGCCAACCTGCGCACCATGGCCGACCTGTACCGCCGGGTCTACTCCGGCTGGAGCAGGGACGAGTTCCAGCGGCTGTGCAGCCTGTTCGGGCTGAACCAGAAGATGAAGCTCCACAACATGTCGAAAGGAATGCAGCGCCAGGCCGCTCTCATCTGCGCCCTGGCCGCCCAGCCCAAGTATCTGCTGCTGGACGAAGTCTTTGACGGACTGGACCCGGTCATGCGCCAGCTGCTCAAGCGCATCGTCTCCGACCAGGTGGCCGAGCGGAACATGACCGTGGTCATTGCCTCCCACAACCTGCGGGAGCTGGAGGACTTCTGCGACCACGTGGGCCTCATCCCCCAGGGCGGTGTGGTCTTCGAGCAGGAGCTGGACACCCTCAAGCTGGGCATCCACAAGGCCCAG
>MSHH01000038.1 GCA_001941075.1 Oscillospiraceae bacterium Zagget6
GGCAAGAGGGGATAGTGCTTGTCATTTGGCGCTGGTTCTGTTCGGCAGATGGGGGATTTTCACTAGAGAAAACCTCTTTCTTGCCGCTAAAAACGAGGCTGATTTAGTGGGATAACCAAAATTTCAAAAAGCGCGCCGACAGGCGCTGGAAAGGACGATAGAATATGGCAGACGAACTTGTACGGGTCATTACCACGGACGGGGCGGTGATGGCCGCCGCCGTTTCCGGGCGGGAGATGGTGGCCGAGGCCCAGCGCATCCACGGGACCTCCTCCGTGGCGACGGCGGCGCTGGGGCGGACGCTGCTGGCGGCGTCCATGATGGGCAATCAGATGAAGAGCGCGGACAACTCCGTCACCATCCAAATTCGCGGCGGCGGTCCCATCGGGCAGATCACCTGTGTCGCCGGGGCGGACGGCTACGTGCGGGGCTGCGTCAGTGACCCCCGGGTGTACCTGCCCCCCAAAGAGGACGGCAAGCTGGACGTGGGCGGGGCCGTGGGCACCGACGGCAGCCTGACCGTCATCAAGGACCTGGGTATGAAGGAGCCGTATGTGGGTTCCGTCCCTCTGGTCAGCGGCGAAATCGCGGAGGACATCACCGCTTACTACGCCGCCAGCGAACAGACCCCTACCGCCTGCGCCCTGGGGGTGCTGGTGGATTCCCGGGACCAGCACGTTTACGCCGCAGGGGGCTTTCTGGTTCAGCTGCTGCCCGGCGCGGACGACGCGGCCATCGACAAGGTGGAGCGGGGCATTGAAAAGCTGGGCTATGTGACCCGCCACTTCGAGGAGGGGGAGACCCCGCTGGAGCTGGTGATGGAGGCTCTCAGCGAATTTGAGGTGGAGGTGCTGGAGACCATCCCCGTGGGCTACCGGTGTACGTGCAGCAAGGAGCGGTTTGGCCGGGCGTTGCTCACTCTGGGCCGGGACGAACTGACCAGCATGGCCCAGGAGCAGGGCGGCGCGGAAATCAAGTGCCGGTTCTGCAATGAGATTTACCGGTTCTCCAAGGAGGAGCTGGAGGAGATGGTTGAAAGTCTCTGAGAGGCAAAAGACCTTCCGCCGCAAAATTTCCCCGAATTTCCCCCAGCTTCTTGCAAAGAGGGAAAGAATTTGCTAAGATGAAAACAGAACGTATTGAGGAGGCCCATTTATGTTTGAAGTAAACCAAAATTACGCGAAACTGCCTGGCAGCTACCTGTTCGCCAACATTGGCCGAAAGGTCAGCGCATATACCGCCGCCAACCCCGATAAAAAGATCATCCGCCTGGGCATCGGCGATGTGACCCAGCCCCTGACCCCCACCGTGGTTCAAGCGCTGAAGGACGCCTCAGAGGAAATGGCCCACGCCGAGACCTTCCACGGCTACCCCGACTATGAGGGCGCGGCTTTCCTGCGCAAGGCCATTGTGGATGGGGATTTTAAGCCCCTGGGCGTGGACATCAACATGGACGAGATCTTCGTCAACGACGGCGCCAAGAGCGACAGCTCCGACCTGAGCGACATTTTCAGCCTGAACAACAAGGTGGCGGTCTGCGACCCGGTGTACCCCGTCTATGTGAACACCAACGCCATGTGTGGCCGCGCCGGGGACTACAACGCCGCCACCGAGCGGTGGAGCAACGTCATCTATATGCCCTGCACCGAGGGGAACGGTTTCCTGCCGGAGTTGCCCACGGAAACGCCGGACATCATCTATCTGTGCTTCCCCAACAACCCCACCGGCATGGCCATCACCCGGGACCAGCTCCAGGTCTGGGTGGACTACGCCCGCAAGGTGGGCGCGGTCATCATCTACGACAACGCTTACGAAGCCTATATCACCGAGGACAACGTGCCCCACTCCATCTACGAGTGCGCGGGCGCACAGGAGTGCGCCATTGAGATGCGCAGCTTCTCCAAGAACGCCGGTTTTACCGGCGTCCGCCTGGGCTACACCGTGGTGCCCAAGGCCCTCAAGAGCAGCGACGGCGTCTCCCTGAACAGCATGTGGGCTACCCACCAGGAGATGAAGTTCAACGGCGTTTCCTATATCATCCAGAAAGCCGGCGAAGCCGTCTACACCCCCCAGGGCCGGGCTGAGACCCGCCAGCTGGTGGCCTTCTACCAGAAGAACGCCGCCGCCATCCTCAGCGGCCTGACCGAGGCCGGGTACACCTGCTACGGCGGCGTCAACTCCCCCTATATCTGGCTGAAAACCCCCAACGGTATGGGCAGCTGGGAGTTCTTCGACTTCCTGCTGAACACCGCCAACGTGGTGGGCACCCCCGGCTCCGGCTTCGGCCCCAGCGGAGAGGGCTTCTTCCGCCTGACCGCCTTCGGCAGCTATGAGAACATCCTGGAGGCCCTGGACCGCATCAAGAAGATTTAAGGTCTGCGGCGCACAGCGCATATTCAACAAAATTGCCGGACACGCTATTGTGTCCGGCTTTTTTGCGCTTATTAGCCTTTTTACAACCCAAACATCTCCCGGCAGAAGGTTTTCCCCGTCTCTGTGCGGAAAATCTTCGTGTAGGCCGTCTCTGCGGCGGCTTTGGAGGCGTTGTCCTCGAACAGGTTCACCAGAAAATCCGCCTCCACCAAAATCTGATAGTCCAGACCGTCGATGTTGGTATAGGTGTGGTGGTGGCCTACCAGGTAGCACACCCGGCGGATGACCGGCTCCTCAAAGCCCAGCTCCCCCAGCATTTTCTCCGCTTCGGCGGGACCGAGCGCCTCCTGATATGGCCCGGCGGAGCTGCCGTACTGGGCCTCGGCGGGCTTGATGCCGATGTCGTGGACGTAGGCGGCGGCCTCCAGGGTGAACAGCGTGGCCTCGTCCATGCCCTCCGCCCGGCCAATGAGCCGACTGAAGGCGTGGACCTTCATAAAGTGCTGGATGCGCAGGGGGTCGCCGGTGTAATAGGAAATCATCGCCGCCGCCAGGCGGTCCAGTTGCGTGTCTGCCATAAAAATTTCATTCCTTTCGTCTGCGCCTTGATGTAAAAACGGTAAATCTATCATTTTGTTATTGTTTGTAACCATTTGTTGTTGCATGGCACCACTGTATCATGTAAAATACTAATATCTATGGTTATGCCTTGTAAAAAGGAGTTGATTTGCATGACACGGCGCGCCGCAATTTTTGCAGTGATCCTTGCGCTCGTCATTGGGCTGGCCGCCGGTTGTGTTTTGTGGAGCTTGTTCTCCCCTGGCAGCGGGGGTTTTTCTGCGTTGCAATCCGACTCCAGCGAAACCGGCAGCAGCACAGCGCTGCTCTGCGCCGCCATGGACGTGCTGGACGCGCTGAACAGTCAGGACACTTCCGCCCTGTCCGACTGGGCGGACCCGGAGGTGGGTGTGACCTTCACACCCTACTCCACGGTGGATTTCTCCACCGACGTGACCCTCACCGCCAAGGAGTTGAAAAACGCCGGGTCTGAGACCACCAGCTACGTCTGGGGGGTCGGCCTGGGGGACGGGGAGCCGATGAAGATGACCGTGACGGAATACCTCTCCGATTTTTTGTGGGATGCGGATTACACCGCCTGTCCCTCTTTTGGGGTGGACACCGTCCTCTACACCGGCAACGCCCAGGAGAATGTGACGGAGGCGTACCCCGATTGCCGCTTTGTGGACTGCTATCTGCCCGGCCAGGGGGACGACAACCTGGACTGGTCGGCACTGAAACTGGTGTTTCTCTGGCGGGGCGACGGCTGGTATCTGCGGGGGATCATCCACAGCCAGGCCACGGCGTGACCCAATTTGAACTGATAGGAGGCAACCTATGCCCTGTCCCAACTGCGGCGGGTGCGGCACGCCCGCCCCGCTGACTGACCCGGAGCGCCAGCTGCTGGACCTGCTGGCCCAAACCGCTTTTCTCCCGGTGGCCCGGTTCCTGCTGCGCAGCCCGGAAAACCCGGAGATGTCCTTTGTCATGTCCGCGCCGGTCTACCTCTCAGGGCCGGAGACCACCCAGGAGGAACTGCGCACAGCGGGGACCGCTCTGCTCCAGCTCCAGCGGCGGGGGTTTCTTACTCTGGACTACGGTGTTCCCCTCTCCGGCTTCGATTACGCTGCCTGGGAGCGCTCCGCCCTCTACCGGCAGTTCGCTCAGTCCGTCACCACGCCGGGGGCGGAGCCCCAGCTGGAGCCGGGCAGCGCCGCGCTGACCCTCCAGGGCCAGGAGGCCATCGACGAGTTGTGATAAGCTGTTAGCCGTTAGCTGTTAGCTATTAGTCAGGCTCTACGAACCAATCGTGAACAGCTATCAATAAAAGCTAATAGCTAAAAATGGGTGCGTATTCCCCATTGAGCTGAGCAAAAGGGATCACCATAAATCCGCATATTAACCGCATATTTCCCCGGAGAGTTCGTCTCTCCGGGGATTTTTGCGCGTTTTTACCGCTGGGGAACCACCACGCCGCCGGTCTTATAGATGCTCTTGGGCGGCACCACGCCCCGGACACAGGACAGGGGGTAGATGTGGCTGCCCCGGCCAATGACGGTGCCGGGATTCAACACGGAGTTGCACCCCACCTCTACGTGGTCGCCCAGCATGGCCCCGAACTTCTTCCGGCCCGTTTCCCAGCGCTGCTCCCCGGCCTTGACCACCACCAGAGTCTTGTCGCTCTTGACGTTGCTGGTGATGGACCCGGCGCCCATGTGGGAGTAATAACCCAGAATGCTGTCGCCCACATAGTTGTAATGGGGGGTCTGGACGTGGTCAAAGAGGATGACGTTTTTCAATTCCACGGAGTTGCCCACCACGCAGTCCTCGCCCACCAGGGCGTTGCCCCGGACAAAGGCCCCGTGACGCACCTCGGTGTTTTTGCCGATGATGCAGTTTTTGCCCAGGTAGGCGGTGGGGGCGACAGTGGCGCTGCGGGCCACCCACACCCCCTCGGACACCTGTTGGTACTCCGCCGGGTCCAGCTGGGGACCCAGGGCGGCGATCAGCGCGCCGATGCCGTCCAGCGCCTCCCAGGGGTAGGTGAACTGGCGCAGGTAGTCCCCCGCCAGGGTGTGGTTCAGGTCATAAAGGTCCTTGATTTGAATGGCTTCCATCATTGTGACCCATCCTTTCTGACTGCCGCGGCTTTGGGCCGCTGGCTGATATTGTTCCATATCATTATACAGAGAAATGCGCGGCCCCGTCAAGGGGCCGCGCAGCTGCTTTTCAATCGGTATCAAATATTCAAATCAGAGGGAAGAACTGTTTACTTGCTGATGGTCACGTTCTTGACGGCGCTCCACGCGGAGTGATAGGTCTCGCCGCCGGTGGTCTTGTAGGCCCGGACCCGGACGTAGTACTTCTTGCCCTTGGTCAGGCTGGAGATGGTCTTGGAGAGGGTGGAGGCGCTGGTGACCTTTACCTTCTTGGCGTTGGTGAAGCTGCTGTTGGTGGCGTACTGGATCACGTAGCCGGTGGCCTTGGAATTCTTCTTCCACTTGACGGTCAGCTTCTTGGAACCGCTGTTGGTCAGGCTGGTGATGCTGGTGCGGCTCAGGCGATAGACCTCTTCGCCCTCGGCCTCATAGCCGCTGGTGTAGCTGCCGGAATAAGCCTTGACGGTGTAGGTGTACATGGTGCCGTTGGAGACGTCGGTGTCGCTCCACTTGAGGGTGCTGCCGCTCTTCACGGTGCCGACCTTGGTCCAGGAGGTCGCGTTCCCGGCCTTGCGATAGATGTAGTAGCCGCTGGCGCCCTTCACCTTCTCCCAGTTGACGGTGACGGAGGAGGCGGCGTTCTTGGCGTCATCCAGATCGGGAGCTTCCAGCCACTTGATGGTCAGGCCAGTCTTGTCATAGCTGCTCCAGGTGGTCACGCCGTCCTGCTTGACGTAAGCCTTGACGGTGTAGGTGTAGGTGGTGCCGCTGGTCAGATCGTCCTCATCGTCCACCCAGGAGGTGGTGGTGCCCTTGGAGATGGTCTTGACCTTGGTCCAGCTGCCAGAGCCGGTCTTGCGGTAGATCCGATAGCCGGTGGCGCCGGAGACGGCGGTCCAGGTGACCTTCACGCCGGATTCCTTGTTGGCGATCTTACCCAGGGTGGGAGTCGCCACGGTGACGGTCGCGGTCTCGGTGGTAGTGGTGCCGGTGGTGGTGGTGCCGGTGGTGGTGGAGGTGCCGCCGGTGGCGACCCAGGTCAGGGTGCCGCCGTAGTTGAGCATGTTGGCGGTGGTCCAGGTGCTGTCATTGGCGGGATAGTTGACGGTGGCTCTCACGTCCTCGAAGGCGTTGGTGCCGATGGTGGGGGCGTTGCCCTTGAAGGTGATGGTGGTCAGCCCATTGCACTCGGCGAAGGCTTCCTTACCGATGGAGGTGACGGTGGAGGGGATGGTGATGGCGGTGAAGCCGCAGTCCTCAAAGGCAGCATAGCCGATGGTCTTGAGCTTAGAGGGGAGGGTGATGGAGGTCAGGTACTCCATTCCTTCAAAGGCTTCTGCGCCGATGGCGGTAACTGTGGAGGGGAGGGTGACGGAGGTCACGCGGTCCAGGTCGCCGAAGGCGTCCTTGCCGATGTAGGTGACGCCGCTCTCCACGACGATCTTCTTGACGCGATTCTCGAAGTAGTCTTCATAGTACTCGCCGTAGTTGTCTTCGCAATAGTCGCTGCTCCAGGGAGCGTCCTTCGTGTCGTAGTCGGACATCTTGCCGGTGCCGGAAATGGTCAGGGTGCCGTTACTGTAACTCCACTTTACGTTGTCGCCGCAATACCCGGAGGTGGCGACCGTCGCCTGAGCGGAGACAGTGGCTTCGGCTTCCTGTGAGGTCTCCACCGCCATAGCGGGGACGGCCAGCAGGCTCATGGCCAGGGCCAGGGTGAGAATGAGGGCTAATAGACGCTTCTTCATGGTAGGGTCCTCCTTGTAATAAGATTAGAGTATTTTTTATGTGGACTCCGGGGAGGGGGACCGCCCCGGAGAGCTTACCTGTTTAGGTGTTTGGGTGATGTGCCGCGTCTGCGGCGGGTTTAGTCGTCTACCTCCTGCTCGTAGTCCAGGATGGTTCCGTCAGCGGCCTTGATCTCGTAGCTGTACTCCATGGTGCCGGACTTGAACTCCACTTCATAGACCTGGATGCCGTCCTCGTAGTCCAGCTCGACCTCCATCTCCCTGGCGTTGCTCTCGGAGATGCCCGCGTGGTTCAGGGCGATGGTCTTGGCCTCGTCAGAGGTGATGGTATCGCCGGAGGTGGTGGTGGTCGTGGTGGTGGTCTGGGTCTTTCTGCCCTCCTGCTCCGCGTTGACCACTGCGCCGGTGGTGGCGTTGATGTTATAGTCGTATTCGGCGTCGGTGGTGTAGAACTCCACGTCGTAGACCTGTACGCCGTCGTCGTATTCCAGCCCGGTCTTGGTGAAGGTGGCGTCGGCTTCGGCGACGCCTGCGTGATTCAGGGCGGCTTCCCTGGCCTCGTCAGCGGTGATGGTGGCGGTGGTGGTCGTGTTGTCGGTGGTCGTGGTGGTGGTCTGCTCGGTGTCCTGTTCGGTGCCGATAATCGCGCCGGTGGTGGCGTTGATCTCGTAATCATACTCCACGCCGCCTGCGTAGAACTCAATGTCGTAGACCTGGATGCCGTCGTCGTATTCCAGCTTGGCGCTGATGAAGGTGGCGTCGGCTTCGGCGATGCCCGCGTGGTCAAGGGCGATCTCCTTGGCCTCGGCGGTGGTGATAAGCCCGGTGGTGTCGGTGGTGGTTGTGCCGTTCTCGTTGACCTCCTCCACGGCGTCGGTGATGTTCTCCCAGATGGAGTCGTCCGCGTCGTAGTCAACGATGTCGCTGATGTCGATGCCCCGCTCGGTGACCAGGTCGGCCAGCTCCTTCAGGGTCATGGCGGCCAGTTCGTTGGCGTCCAGGGTATCGTCCTTGGAGGCCAGGTTGAGCACGAACACCGCCTTGCCCAGGGAGATGTTGTTTTCGTCGGCGAAGGTCTGCGCGTCTGTGGTGGTCGTGGTGACGGTCTGGTTGAGGACGGAGGCGGTCACCTCGCTGCTCTTGAGGGAGGCGTCCACATCGGAGAGCACCAGGTTCCGAACGGTTTGCGCCCGCTCCTGGTCGTCGTTCTGGACGGAGATGAGGATGCTGCCGTCGTCACCGGTCAGGTAGCCGTTCTGGACCATCGCTCCGATGACGGCGTAGACCGCCACGTTCAGGTCGGTGCCCTTCAGGTTCAGTTCTTGGAGAATTTCGGCTCCGTCCTCGTTGACGGCTTCGGCCTCAAGGACCTTGTTGTTGCGGTTGGTGGTCAGCTCCACGCTGGGGTTCACGTCAATGTCCACGATGGAGTCGGCCACGAAGTTGTATTGGTAGTATCTGCCTCCCCAGAGGCCCACCGCCAAAATCAGGCAGGCGGCCACCGCCATGCTCAGCAGGCGGAGGGGGCGATTATGGTTGGTGCGGGTGCGATCCGCTGCGCTGGTATTCTGATTTTGCCGCTTCATAGGCGTCACGTTCCTTTCGGGAATGGAGTCTACTTCTTCGATGATGCGTTCATACATATCATCGGGAACCATTTGGGAGAGAGCAGCGGAAAGGTTTGTTTCAATTCGATTCTTCATTCGATTTGGCCCTCCAAATGCTTTCTCAGCTTCTTGATGGCGCGGTGGTATTTTGAAAGCACAGTGTTCAGGGGGATCTGCATGATTTCGGCGATCTCCCGGTTTTTCATCCCCTCTACGGCGTGGAGCATCACGATTTGCTGTTCCTTGCTGTCCAGCAGCTTTAGGACCGCCTGTAAGGTCATCCGCAGCTCCGCTGAGTCGATGTGGGAGTAACTGGCGCTGTTTAAAATTTCGTTGTCCTCCAGGGAGGTGGTTTTTTGATGCTCCCGCAGCTTCATCAGAGAGAAGTTGCGGGCGATGGTGAAGATCCACGCCATCGGCTTGCCCTTGCCCTGGTAGTCCGCCGCCTTGTGGTAGACGGACAGGATGGTCTCCTGGAGTACGTCCTCCGCGTCATGGGTGTTTTTGGTGATTGAAAGAGCGAAACCGTAGACGTTGTTTCCCACGCTTTCGTAGAGCGTGTGCAGAGCGTCGTGGTCACCTTCGGCGATCCGCTGAATCAGCAGGTCGTCTACGGCCGGGTGGGTATGGCTGCCCCAACTGGCCGCCGCCGTAGTATGTGCCATAGCTTTTTATTCCTTTCTGAGTTGTACAACCGGTTCTTGTTTGCCCTTTCACTATAACAATGCGGGAAGGGCCCGTTTTATTGCAGGTGTCTCAAAAATTTTTGAAAAAATTTTTCCGCCGTTGCCGGGGACGCTGGAGGTGTGGTATACTTTCATTATCCACTCCGCGAAAGGAGGTTCGCGCAATGATGTATCCGTTTCTGACGCTGTACGACAACACTGAAATCGTCCACTCTGAGATGAAACCAGATGGCCGGGTCAAGGTCTATGTGGAAAAACCGGATGACGAGGATTTTTTCCACAATGCCGTCTGCTGGATTCCAGGCTACCAGTGGGAGGACAACCACGGCTTCACCCAGGAGGAAATCGCTTACTACGAGGAAGTGATTCGCTCCACAGCACACCTGATTTTGGAATTTTCGCAGCGGGGAGGGTTTGCGAATGCCTCAAATCTTTAAAATCGGTTCTTACACAGTTTTCTTCTGGTCTAACGAAAACGAACCATTGGAACCCATTCATGTCCACGTTGCGGAGAAGGCCAACCCAAACGCTACGAAAATATGGATCACCTCCACGGGAAAATGCTACCTGTGCCACAACAAATCCCGAATCCCTGACCGGTTCCTCCGAGATATTATGCGGGTTATTGAGGCCCGCAGCGATGAAATACAGGCCCGCTGGTTGGCGTTCTTTGGCGAGATTTCCTATTACTGCTAAAAAACACCGGATGAAATGATAGAAGGAGGAATCCGGCATGAACAACCTCGGCACCCAGCCCCTCCAGACAGAGCGGCTGCTCCTGCGCCGGTTCCAACCGGAGGACGCACAGGCCATGTTCGACAACTGGGCCAGCGACCCGGAGGTGACGAAGTTTCTGACCTGGCCGCCGTACCAAAGCCCGGAGGATGTCAGACGCTACCTGACGAACCTGGCCGGGGAGTACCGGCAGGAGGAACGCTACACCTGGGCCATCGTCCTGCGGGAGCTGGGCCAGCCCATCGGCTCCATCTCTGTGGCCCACCAGGACCTCCGGGTGAACAGCGCGGAGGTGGGCTACTGCGTGGGCCGGGCCTGGTGGGGCCAGGGCATCATGACGGAGGCGTTTTCCGCCGTGTTGGACTTTCTCTTTGACCGGGTGGGCGTCAACCGGGTCACCGCCCAGCACGACCCGGAGAACCCCGCCTCTGGTCGGGTCATGGCCAAGTGCGGCCTGCGAAAAGAGGGGGTCCTGCGCCAGTCGGTGCGCTGCAACCTGGGCGTCCGGGACGTGGTGTGCTGGGGTATTTTGCGGTCTGACCGTCCCGTTGGCAAACAGTTAGTATAGCACAATGAGGTGCGCTTTACCAGTGGCAGCGGCACATTTCTTTGCAGAATCTTTACATGGATTTTACGAAAATTTTTTTAAGTTACCTATTGACAACTCACGCTTTTTATCGTATACTCTCAACAGTTAGCGAAAGCAAACCGCTTGTTGTTCCTCCTTTCTCCGGCAGGCGGTACTGCTGGAGCATTGCTCCTCTCTGTCTCCGGCAGGCGCTTGTTGGCTGACCTTCTCCTCCAAATGATTCCTCACTTTTGGAGCCTTGCGCCGGGGACTGAGGCCATAGCAGTCTCCGGCCCACAGTCAAAATGCCGCAGTTGCAGCCTGCGGCAAACAAATTCCCCAAGGGTTAGCTATTGCTAACCCTTGGGGAATTCCATTCTTTTGGGTTCCTTTTACATAATGTCTGCGTTTGCGAAAAAGGAGCGTTGCAGCTTTGGTTGTGCTGCAACGCTCCCTTTTCATTGGAGTATCAGTCCCGATAGCCGTTGGGGTTGTTCTTCTGCCAGTTCCAGGAGTCCCGGCACATCTCCAGGATGCCGTACTGGGCCTTCCAGCCCAGCTCCCGATCGGCCTTGGCGGGGTCGGAGTAGCAGGTGGCGATGTCCCCGGCCCGGCGGGGCTTGATGGAGTAGGGGATCTTGACGCCGCTGGCCTCCTCGAAAGCATGGACCACGTCCAGCACGGAGTAGCCCTTGCCGGTACCCAGGTTGTAGATGGCGAGGCCGCAGCCCTTTTCCACAGCGGCCAGGGCCTTCACATGGCCCACCGCCAGGTCCACCACATGGATGTAATCCCGGACGCCGGTGCCGTCGGGGGTGTCGTAGTCGTCGCCAAAGACGCCCAGCTCCGGCCGCTTGCCGATGGCCACCTGAGTGATGTAGGGCATCAGGTTGTTGGGGATGCCGTTGGGGTCCTCGCCCATGGTGCCGGAGGGGTGCGCGCCGATGGGGTTGAAGTACCGCAGCAGCACCACGTTCCACTCCGGGTCGGCCTTCTGCATATCCATCATGATCTGCTCGATCATGCTCTTGGTCTGGCCGTAGGGGTTGGTACACTGGCCCTTGGGACACTCCTCCGTGATGGGGATAACGGCGGGGTTGCCGTACACGGTGGCGGAGGAGGAGAAGATGATGTTTTTGCAGCCGTGGTTGCGCATGACATCCAACAGCACCAGCGTCCCGGCGATGTTGTTGTCGTAATATTCCAGGGGCTTTGCCACGGACTCGCCCACGGCCTTCAGGCCGGCGAAGTGGATGCAGCAGTCAAACTGATGCTCCTCCATGACGCGAGTCAGCCCTTCCCGGTCCCGGATGTCCACCTGATAGAAGGGGACCTCCTGGCCGGTGATGGCGGTCACCCGCTGGAGGGATTTTTCAGAGGCGTTATAGAGGTTGTCCACCACCACGACCTGGTGGCCCGCCTGTTGCAGCTCGATGACGGTGTGGCTGCCGATGTACCCGGCGCCGCCGGTGACTAAAATCTTCATATCCGTTTCCTCCAGACAATGTTCAGAAATAGGGGGAGCGGAAACCCTTCCACTCTCTTTGTTGCTATCTTACAACAAGCGCGGCGGCGTGTAAATAGATTTTTGCGGCGAAAAACAAGCAAATTTTACTGTCGGATTTTTCCCTTTCGGAGGGCACAGGGGCAGGGAAACATCCGCCCGCTCCGGCCTCAGACCGTTTTGGGCCTTATCCCCTCAAAATGAACGCTGCGAACAAATGGGCAGTTGGCGAGCAGGGTTTGTCGAAAACGATAAGAGCTTTCAAAAAGTGCTTGACTATTTTGTGCATTTTTGAGATAATATACCCAGAGAGAACATGCAGCACCAGACCGACGCGGTTGCCACGGAGCCTTTGCCGGAATCGTCTGTCTGTGCGGTGCCTGCAAAAGAAAGGTGTGTCTGTTATGGGAAAAACGTATCCAATCATCACGATCACCCGTCAGTACGGCAGCTGGGGCCGCATCGTGGCCCGGGAGCTGGGCAAGGCGCTGGGAATCCCCTTTTATGACGATGAACTGCTGGAAATGGCGGCCAAAGAGAGCCATTTCGACCCCAAGCTCTTTGAGCGGGCGGAAAACACCAACGCGGCCAACAGCTTTATCTACGCCATCAACCGCCTGGGGGCGGGGAGTACCTACAACGTCCCGGTCAGCGACCAGTTGTTTTCCGCTACCTCGTCGGTGATCCGCAGCATTGCCGACACCCGTCCGGCGGTCATCGTGGGCCGCTGCGCGGACTACATCCTCCGGGATTACACCCGGACGGTGGACATCTTCGTACAGGCGGAGCCTGCGGTCCGCGCCCACCGCATTATGGACCTGCTGAAGCTGAACGAACAAAATGCCTTCAACTACATCAAGAAGATGGACCGGTCCCAGGCCAGCTACTACAACTTCTACTCCGACATGAAGTGGGATCGGCTGGATCACTATGACCTGGTCATCAACACCACCCACCTGGAGCTGGAGCAAATCACCCGTATCCTCCAGCTCTATGTGCAGGAGGTGCTGGGCGACGAGTTGACCAACGCCATCGCGGAGACGCTGGCGAAGGAGCAGGCCGGGGCGCAGTAAGCACGGAAAACAGGACGAAAAGGCGAGGACAGCCTCCGAAAAGGAAACCTGTCCCCGCCTTTTGTGTTTATGGGATGGGTGCGGGCCTTATCGCAGCTCCCGCTGGATGCCCTCGGTAATGCGGTAGATGTCCTCCATGGTGGAGATGTGGCTGATTTCCCCTTTCCAGTAGCCGGAGTGGGCCACGCCGCGCAGATACCAGGCGTACTGCTTCCGGGCCTCCAGGCAGGCAATTTTCTCTCCCTTCTGGTCACGGGCCAGTTCCATCTGGCGCAGAGCCACCGCCATGCGCTCCCGCAGAGGCGGCAACGGTGGGATCTCCTCGCCCTGAATGGCAGCCAGACCCCGCTGGAACAGCCAGGGGTTGCCGAAGGCCCCGCGGCCGATCATGGCCCCGTCCGCGCCGGTGTAGCGGAGGATATGAGCGGCGTCTTCCGGCTCGAAGATGTCGCCGTTGGCGATGACCGGGATGGACACCGTCTGTTTCACCTGGCGGATGATGTCCCAGTCCGCCCGGCCGGAATACATTTGCGTTTTGGTGCGCCCGTGGATGGTGATGGCCGCCGCGCCTGCGGCCTCCATCGCTTGAGCAAACGCCACGGCGTTGACGCTGCCCTTGTCCCAGCCCTTTCGGGTCTTGACGGTGACGGGTACCCCGGCCTCCCGGCGCACCGTCTCCACAATGGCCATCGCCTTTTCCGAGTCCTTCATCAGGGCGGAGCCATCCCCGTTGTTGGCTACCTTGGGTACCGGACAGCCCATGTTGATGTCGATGCAGTCCGGCTGGGCCAGATGCATGACCTTGGCCGCCGCCTGCGCCATGCAGTCGATGTCGCTGCCGAAAAGCTGCACCGCCGCCGGATGTTCCTCTGGCCCCAGTTCCATCAGGCGCAGGGTCTTTTTGTCCTGGAAGCACAGGGCTTTGGCGGAAATCATCTCCGTTATGGTATAACCCGCACCCAGTTCCCGGCAGATGGTGCGGAAGGCCAGGTCAGTAACTCCCGCCATGGGAGCCAGAATCAGCGGGTTGGGCAGTGCAATGGGGCCGATGTTCAAAGGGATCTCTCCTCGTCTGGTCAGTTTCGCTCTATTCTACCACGGGTTTGGCCGTTCGGCAAGAGCGTTCCCGATGTGAGGTGTGGCAGGCGTATTCGGGTGCCGTGGGGCGGATACCAGGCGCAGGACAGACTGTCGTCAAAACTGTGTGTGTCAAATCGCATGAAAGTTGTCGAACTTTCCCCAAAAGTTTTGCTTGACAATCCACCTCCTCGGTGGTATTATAAACAAGCACACGAGAGATCGCGGCGTGCCGGAGTGGCGGAATTGGTAGACGCCCGGGACTTAAAATCCCGTGGGAGTAATCCCGTGCCGGTTCGATCCCGGTCTCCGGCACCAATTCAATATCGCGGGGTAGAGCAGTTCGGTAGCTCGTCGGGCTCATAACCCGGAGGTCGTTGGTTCAAATCCGGCCCCCGCAACCATAAAAAGTTCTGAAATCTTAGGGTTTCAGGACTTTTTCTTTACTTTTTCACTATTTTAATTACTTCGATTCATAAATACCAGTTGATTTTGACCCCAATTTGACCCCAATTCAATTTTTGAAAAGCGGCGAAAAAGTCGAAAAAGTGCTACAAATCAAAACAATTTGCCTATGGTTAATTTTATGCTCATATTACATTGGAATATATAAAGATACAAATTTTGCTCAATAATAATCAGCGGGATAGCCCCTCTACAGGCTGTCCCGCGATTGATTTAGTGGAAGTTGAACTAACAGACCGATTAAAACAGGTACAGTGTTAACTCAGTTCAAATTCAATTCGTTCTAAAATGCCAAAGAATTCTTTTGCAATACTATCAAGCTGCGCTGAAATTTCGGAGAACGGGCCATTCAAATTCAGCGTTTTCACGTCGATTCGGTTTCCGCTCATTTGATAGCTGTTGTCCGGTTGAATCGCCTCGTCGGTCTGGGCGTACAGCAGCATCCCCGAAACGGTGTGAGGCGTACCTGACAAAGCGGCGTCCTTGTTTTTGACATAAGTAAAAATCTGATATAAGTTGGCAGAACGAAGGGTTTGCGTCTCCCACCGCGTCTGCATGGTTTGCTGATAATATTTGGCGTCGATGATCAGCACTGTATTCCCGCGGGAGAGCGTGATGTCGCTCTGCATGACGGGCAGCCTCGCGCCGTTTCCATCGTCCAAGGCCCACGGGATTTGTGAGGCGGAGACGTGCAGCTGCGGGAATTCCTTCCTGTAATATTCGAGGATGAATTTTTCATAGAGCCGACACATGCGCTGCTCGTCCACGAAAGACGCCAGCCTATTTTCTCCTCGTTCCTTTGTCAGCAGCATCCCCTGTAAAACCAGCTGGCATATACTGATAAGCATCTGATAAGTCTGATTGTTCCGGTGGAATCGAATCGACTCCCACGGGATCAGGGACGGCTCTGTCACATCAATCTCCGAGAAATAGAGCATCTCCTTTTTCAGGATATCCTTGTATTCCGTATCGACTTCGCCGCTCTTCAGCAAAAGCAGGGCTGTTGTTTTCAAAATCTGGTTCAGGAGATTGTTCTCTGACAGCTCATCGTACTCACAGGTCAGGACTTGTCTGCGGGCGATTTGGTTCTTGATAGTTCCAGACACGTTGATTTTGCCGCGCATGGTGAGAAGATCTTCCTGTTTGTTCCGATATTCCCGGTACAGCCCCTGCTTTAGCTGCTGGCCAATGCCTTTTCCCAGAATCGCGGCAAACAGGTTTTGCACATTGTCAAATTCTTTGGCGGCGACATCCTCAAAGTTCGATTGGCGTAAAATCTGGAACGCATAGGACAGCATATAATAGATGTTCTTGATCAGGATGTGCTTATTCTGCCTCATTGAAATACTCCATGCAGAAGATCGTTCCATCGCTGCAATCTGGCAGCATCGTCAAACCAGTATTCCTCCAACATCGGGATGATGTCGAAGTCCACGATGGTCTGCATCTTTTCGTCCGTACACTCCTTCCAGTTGCTGAAATAACTGTGTCCGATGCAGAACCCCTTTCCCAGCGACCGGTCATTTGCAATCTCTCTGTTCAGCTCTTTGACGGTTTCAATAAGCCGATCAAACGTCTCGTTGTTCAGTCTGGTTTGATACTGAACAAACCCCTCTGAATCAAAGCCAGGCTGCATCTCAAAAAAGCTGAACCGACGGCGCAGAGCATAGTCGATCATGGCAAGACTTCGGTCCGCCGTGTTCATCATACCGATGATGTAAAGATTCTCCGGCACAGAAAATGGCTTGCCATTGTATGCCAACGTAGCGGCCGTGCCGCGGTAGTCGTTTTCAATCAGCATCAGCAGTTCCCCGAAAATTTTGCTCATATTGCCGCGGTTGATCTCATCGATAATAAAAAAGAAGTCCTTCCCCGGCTGATCTGCTGCTTTCTGGCAGAATTGATAGAAAACACCCGTTTTCAACTTGAACCCGTTTTCGGATGGCTTGTAGCCCATCACGAAATCCTCGTAGGAATAATTCTGATGAAACTGCACCAGTTCGACCCTGCTCTCGTCCTGCTCCCCCATGATGGAATAGGCCAGCCGTTTGGCGGCGTAGGTTTTGCCAACACCGGGTGCGCCTTGTAGAATGATGTTTTTCTTGTTTTTCAGCACAGCAACAAGTCTGTCGTGCCGCTGTTCAGACATGAAAACCTCGTGCAGAAAATCCTCCACTGTATAAACTTCATACATAGCACTATTCTCTGTCGTTCGCAATACATAAGGAACCTCTGATTAATAGAGGATTCCACTGATAAGCTTACAGAATTACAGTAATTTGGAAAAATATAAGCGATAATAAGGGGCTATAGGAACTTGCCATTCCTGATTTTCCGCCCTATTTCTTCAAAAAGGGCGCACTATCCCCAGATCATGCCTCATAGAGCTTCCGTCCAGCAATCGCAATCATATACAAATTTGCACAGGCAAACATGGCGTACAATCTGTTTTCATTCTTTTTCAGTCCCTGATAGCGGGTTTTCGTATAACCAAATTGACATTTGATAACACGGAAAACATGCTCCACCTTGCAGCGGACAGAGGACTTTCTGTGTTCG
>MSHH01000039.1:0-5817 GCA_001941075.1 Oscillospiraceae bacterium Zagget6
ACATTGCCTTTCAGGGGAGGCAAGAGGGGATAGTGTCGTCGTCTGATGTCAATTCTGTCCGACAGATGTGGAATTTCTGCTAGAAACGCTCTTTTTCTAGCCACTAATCACTAGCCACTAAAATAGCGTAGCTGATTCAAAGGAATAGTCAGAATTTTATAATCAGAATCGAACGTAAGCCATCGTTGGGACGTTGTCCCTCGGCGGTTTTTTGCGCTTTTGGCGGAAAACCGGCGCTACCCTCAAGGGGTACTTCCGGCACTTCGTGCCTCCCTGTGTTCCCATCCCGCCCGGCTGTCCCGGAAAGCTTTCTGCTTTTTTTCACGAAGTCGGCAAATGAAGGGGTTTTTCCAGGGCGACGTGACCCGTATGGGCCGTAGCCGCCGCCCTCCGCCAGTCTTTCCAGTTGGCGGGAGAAACGGCAAAAAAGCCGCAAAAATCCCCTTGACGGGAGAAAAAAAACATGGTACGATACCCTCGTTATCAGCAGTGACGGGGAAGAGTACCCCTGTTCCGGGTGTCAGAGAGAGGCCGGTTTGGTGCAAGGTCCCCGAAGGAGCAGGGCGAAGGCGCCCCTGAGCCGCAGCTCGAACGCCGCAGGGCCAGTAGACGCTGCCGGTTCCCGCCGTTACCGGGAGAGAGTGTCCGGCCCTGGGCCGGGAAGTCAGGTGGCACCACGGACAGCAGTTCGCCCTGAGCAGCAATGCTCAAGGCGTTTTTTTCTTGCCGCGGCCCCCGTCACTTTGCATTTCCACAGCCTGTTTATTTCATTTTTGGAATCTGGAAAGGAAGCGTTTGTATGGAAAACAGCAAAAAAACAATGGAAAAAATCATCGCCCTGTGCAAGGGCCGGGGCTTCATTTTTGCGGGCAGCGAAATTTACGGCGGCCTGGCCAACACCTGGGACTACGGCTCCCTGGGCGTGGAGCTGAAAAACAACGTGAAAAAAGCCTGGTGGAAGAAGTTCGTCCAGGAAAACCCTTATAACGTGGGTCTGGACTCCGCCATTCTTATGAACCCCCAGACCTGGGTGGCCTCCGGCCACTTGGGGGGCTTTTCTGACCCCCTGATGGACTGCAAGGAGTGCCACGAGCGGTTCCGGGCCGACCAGCTCATTGAGAACTGGTGCGGCGAGAACGACTTCGCGCTGGAAAAGCCCATCGACGCCTTCTCCCAGGAAGAGATGAGCGACTTTATCGCCCAGCACAACATCCCCTGCCCCACCTGCGGCAAGCACAACTGGACGGACATCCGCCAGTTCAACCTGATGTTCAAGACCTTCCAGGGTGTCACAGAGGACGCGAAAAACACCGTTTACCTGCGCCCGGAGACCGCCCAGGGCATTTTTGTCAACTTCCAGAACATCCAGCGCACCACCCGCAAAAAGCTGCCCTTCGGCGTGTGCCAGATCGGTAAGAGCTTCCGCAACGAGATCACCCCGGGCAACTTCACCTTCCGCACCCGGGAGTTTGAGCAGATGGAGCTGGAATTCTTCTGCAAGCCGGGCAGCGACCTGGAATGGTTCGGCTACTGGCGGCAGTTCTGCCACGACTGGCTGGCCGGTCTGTCCATGAAGGATGAGAACCTGCGTCTGCGGGACCACGAGCCGGAGGAATTGAGCTTCTATTCCAAGGCTACCACCGACTTTGAATACCTGTTCCCCTTCGGCTGGGGCGAACTGTGGGGCGTGGCCGACCGCACCGATTACGACCTGACCCAGCACCAGAACACCTCCGGCAAGGACATGACCTATTTCGACCCGGAAGAAAGCCGCCGCTATATCCCCTACGTGATCGAGCCTTCTCTGGGCGCAGACCGTGTGACCCTGGCCTTCCTGGTGGAGGCCTACGACGAGGAAGTGGTGGGCAAGGACAAGAAGGGCAACGACGACGTCCGCGTGGTCATGCACTTCCACCCCGCGCTGGCTCCCTTCAAGTGCGCGGTGCTGCCCTTGTCCAAAAAGCTGGCCCCCAAAGCCCAGGAGCTGCACGCAGAACTGTCCAAGTACTTCATGACGGACTACGACGACACCGGCTCCATCGGCAAGCGCTACCGCCGGGAGGACGAGATCGGCACTCCCTACTGCATCACGGTGGACTTCCAGACAGTGGGAGACGACAAAACTGAGGCCGACAACGCCGTCACCATCCGGGACCGGGACACCATGGAGCAGGTTCGTGTCCCCATCAGCCAGCTGAAAGCCTGGCTGGATGAAAAGCTGGCGTATTGATATGGACCCCGCGCAAATCTTTGTCATCGGCGGGGCAGTGGCCGACCTCTCTCTGGGGCCGGTGGACCGCACCATCTTTGACCATGACTCCACTCCCATTGACCACATCTCCCTCTCCACCGGCGGGGACGCTCTGAATGAGGCCACCACCCTGGCTCAACTGGGCCACCGCGTCCGGCTGGTCACACTGCTGGGGCAAGACCCGGCAGGGGACTATCTGCTGGAGCAGTGCCGCCGGGCGGGGCTGGACTGTTCCACCGTCGTCCGTGACCCCCAGGTGGCCACCAGCGTCAACGCTGTGCTGGTGGATCAGGCTGGGGAGAGGCGCTTTGTCACCGCCAAAAACACCTCCATTCGCCGCCTGGGGCCGGAGCACACCACCCCTGCCCTGCGGCATCTGGAAGGCGTTCAAATTGCCAGCTTTGCCAGTATCTTCGTCTCTCCCCGTTTTGGCGCCCAGGAGCTGGAGACGCTGTTTGCCGCCCTGCACCGGCGGCGCATCCTGGTCTGCACCGACATGACCCGTCCCAAAAACGGGGAGCGGGCGGAGGATCTGGCCGGCGCGCTGCGCTACATCGACTTTTTCTTCGCCAACCTGGAAGAGGGGCGGATGCTCACCGGAAAGAGTACGCCGGAGGCCATCACCCAGCGGCTGGTGGACTGCGGTGTGCGGTACGTTGTCCTCAAACTGGGGGCCGACGGTTGCTATTACCGGTTCGACAACTGGTCCAGTTACGTCCCTGCCTACCCCGGCTGCCGGTGCGTGGACACCACCGGGGCGGGAGATACCTTCGTGGCGGCGTTCCTTCACGGGCTGCTGTGGGGTATCCCCCGGTGGCGCTGCGCCGCCTTCGCCAACGCCGCCGCCAGCGTCTGCGTGGAACACACCGGCAGCGCCAGCGGCGCGCTGGAGCTGGACGAAATCGAGCGGCGGGCCGCCGTGATCTGCCAAAGTCTCGGCAGTGAATGACGGGGAACGCCGCGAAAATAAGAAAAGCGCCTGAGTGAAAGCACTGTCCGCTTCCACTCAGGCGTTTTTTGCGTTTTAACGTTTACTTGATTTCCGCATCGGCGTAACCGTAGTCCTTCTCCACCTGCTCGATGAGGCCCACCCGACGGGCGTGGCGGCCACCCTGGAACTGGCTGTCGAAGAACGTGTCGCAGATCATCTTGCCCAGCTCGTTGCCGACCACACGGGCGCCCATAGCCACGATCTGGCAGTTGTTGTGCTCAGCGATCATCTTGGCGGTGTACGGCTCGCTGCACACGCCGGCCCGGATGCCGGGGACCTTGTTGGCGGCCAGAGAGATGCCCACGCCGGTGCCGCAGACCAGAACACCCCGGTCAATCTCCCCCCGGCGGATGGCCTCAGCCACAGCGCGGCCGGGAACGGGATAATCCACCTTTTCATCCGGGCTGTACGCGCCGAAGTCCACGCACTCGAAGCCGCGTTCCTTCATGTGCTCCAGCAGACAGTTTTTCAGCTCGATTGCCGCGTGATCGCTGCCAAATCCAATTTTCATGATTGTTTTATCTCCTTTTGTGTTCGTTTTTCCCCAGAGCCTTTTCTGGGAAAAGTATAGCACAAAAAACACTTCCTGTAAACGGTCTTGCGCGAGAAATTTCGCTGCCCCTCGCCTGTTCACTCGCCCTTGTATTTTCGCCGGGTGGCAATCCCGCCGCGAATGTGCCGCTCCGCCTTGTTCTCGTCCAGGACGACCCGCGCCTGCTCGTAGAGAGGGCGGTTGAAGGCGGGCAGACGGTCACGGATGTCCTTGTGTACGGTAGACTTGGAGATCCCAAACTCCTTCGCGGCCATCCGCACGGTGGCCCGGTTCTCGATGATATACCGGGCCACTGCCGCAGCCCGTTCTTCCAAATCCTGCTTCATGGCAACCACTCCAGACCGCCGGGCGAAAAGCCCGGCTGTTGGAGCCTATGAGGGGAGGAGTAAGTTTATGACCAGACTTAGACTTCCCGCATTCTGCGTGCTTGTAGATGCTCCCACGCTACAAAGCGGTCAAAGTGCCACTTCAGGCTGGTAAGAACTGCATCTTTGAGAACTTCTGCCGGATATGCCGCCCGGTAACATTCCGCCACCGGATTGGATTCCCCATACCTGCAAATGAACTTCTTCCTGTCACGGCTGTAAGATAGCTTCCTGCCGCAGTGAGCGCACCGAGAAGCGTTATACCGCTGAATCGTCTTGGGCTGGCTCTTATGATAGACGAGAAAGGTCTCCTGCGTTCGCAAAAAATCCTCATAAGAGATAATCGCTTCATGAGTGCCTTCCACACGCACCCATTCTTCCTTTTTAATGGCGGTGTCTCTGCCGTATATCCCATTCAGCGTTCTTCTCAGAGATACCATGTTTCCGGCATACCGCTCGTCCTTCAAGATGGCGATTACTTTCGAGCTGTCCCAGGCGGACTTTTGATTCAACCTCCGCCAGTCCATCCCCCGCCTATGGTTCAATGCGTACTGTGCAGGAGAGGGAATCCCCCGCTCGTTCAAGCTTTCTGTGATTTTCCTCGCAGACAGGCCGGAGAGCTTCATCTGGAAGATCTCCCGCACCACGACGGCTGCTTCCTCATCCACAATGAGCTGATGCTTGTCCGTGGGAGATTTCAGGAACCCGTATGGGGCATTGGCGCTGGCAAATTGCCCATCTCGTGCCATTTTGCTTCGCACATTCCGAATCTTCTTCGACGTGTCACGGCTGTAAAAATCATAGATGAAGTTCTTGAACGCCACCTCCAGCCCAGCCGTCTGTCTGCCATCCTCCTGGCTGTCGTATTTATCGTTGACGGCGATAAAACGGACACCCAAGAAGGGGAAAAGCTGTTCCAGATAGTCCCCGATCTCAATATAGTCCCTCCCGAACCGGGAAAAATCTTTGACGATGATGCAGTTGATCTCACCCTGTCTGACCAGTTCCATCAGCTCCGTAAAGCCGGGGCGGTCAAACTTTTTGCCGCTAAATCCATTATCGGAATAAAGCCTGTACAGTTCTATGTCCTGCTGAGAAGCGATGTAATCCAGCACCAGCTTCTCCTGGTTTTCCAAGCTGTATCCGTTTATTTTTCCGCTGTCCTCAACGGATAACCGAATGTAAGCCCCGGCTCGATAGGTGGCTTCTGTTCGCTGGGCGGGAGCCGCATGGGTATCTCCGTCTAAAATGCGGTTGACATCCAGCCGTTTCTTTCGTGCCATCAGATTATCTCCTCTCTCTGTCTCGTGGCTTCCAGCAGTTCCTGTATCTGATTCAGGTCTGCTTCAAAGTTAAAAGTGATTTTGATTTGGCCATTTTCGTACACCAACACACGGTTGATTGCGATAGCCGCTGCCCAGCGGGTCAGCTCCTTCAGTTGCCCAAACTCCTTGAAATACTCCATCCAGGCGTACTGCTCAGAGCGATTAGCTGTCAAATCATTGATTTGGCATTGCAGTTCCGTTATCGCGGCCTCCGCATCGGAGATTCTATGGTCAAATTCTGCCTTTAGCTTGCGGTATTCCTCCTTATCCAGCAGACCATCCTTTAAGTCCTCATATATCCCGATTTTCAGGGACTCCGCTCTGGTCAGGTC
>MSHH01000039.1:5874-8953 GCA_001941075.1 Oscillospiraceae bacterium Zagget6
TCAATCGCTTTCAGCGCTGCCTGCATATCAAGCACAGTGCGGATATGCAAATTCAAGGATCCCAACACCGCCTGTAACAAATCTTTTTCGCTGATGCGGTGCCAACTGCACCCGCTCCCTTTACACCTGCCGTTGCATACGAAATAGCCATAGCTTTCTGTCTCGCCTGCCGGAACCTTTTTCTTTTGATAGCGGCTTGCCTTTCTCACCAAAGGCTGCCCGCAGTCACCGCAGAAGACCAAGCCGGAAAGAGGAAACACCTGCTTTTCATTGGGAGAGGTGCGGGTATCCCGGCTCATCAGATTTTGTACAATGTCGAACAGGACGCGGTGGATCAACGGCTGATGGGCATTTTCTACGCGAATCCAGTCCTTTTCCTCCACTGGCTGACGTACCTTTACCTTGTGGTTCGGCGTTGTCTGCTTGCCCTGCGTCAGAACTCCCACATATACCTCGTTGGTCAAAATCCTTGTGATCGCCTTTGCTGTCCAAGCCGCCTGTGTATTGACCTTGAACGAGGTCTCAAACCGGCTGCCAAGACTCTTTTTGTATTCCATCGGAGAGAGAATCCCCTGCTGGTTCAAAGCATCTGCAATCCGGTACTGGCTCATGCCGTTGATTTTCATGCGGAATATATCCTGTACCACCTGTCCGGCATATGTATCGACAACAAGCTGGTTATGATTGTCCGGGTCTTTCAGATAGCCATAGCAGGCAAAGGCACCAATGAACTCCCCTTTTTTTCGCTTGATCTCCAGATGGCTTCGGATTTTGACCGACAGGTCTCTGCAATAAGAGTCGTTGATCAGGTTCTTGAAAGGCATCACAATGTCATGTGCCGTATCTGCATCCAGGCTGTCATAGTTGTCGTTGACAGCGATAAACCGGACGCCCAGCATGGGAAACAGCTTTTCCAGGTATCGCCCTACCTCAATATAGTTCCTTCCGAATCTGGACAGGTCTTTTACGATGATACAGTCGATCACGCCCTTTTTCACGTCCTCCAGCATGGCCTGAAATGCCGGACGGTTAAAATCGGTTCCCGTATATCCATCATCTTCTCGAATGGATACGATTTGGATTTCCGGCCTGGATTTCAAATATTCCAGAATCAGGTTTTTTTGATTGGAGATGCTGTCGCTTTCGATTTTGGAGCCTGTGACCACATCACCGTCTTCCTTAGATAATCTCAGATAGACGGATGCCCGATATACAGATTTTTTCTTGATTGCCACGGTACATCCACCCCTTTCTCATCATTATCAAAGGAAATACTGTAAGCGGTGGCGGCTGCGGACGGGCAGTCGCCACGGGAGCGATTTTGCTCCTCGCACTTACAGTATAATTTCAGTCTGATTTTCGGGCAACGATGTCACATGGATGCCTGAACCATCAGTGCAAACATATCATTGACCGTCCGCCCGTTGTGCAGGTAATCAAACTGCACAACCACATTTCCCACCTTATAAAGATATAAATTCGAGGTCTGCTTTGCCAGCTCCGCCAGCTTCACATGATTCTGAGCGTCCCTGGTCACTTTTACGCTGGAAAGCTCTGTCAGAGAGGACTTGTCCACGTCACAAATCTTCGTATCTACCCATTCCTTTGGCATTAGTTACTCACACCACCTTCACTTTCTTATCCCATAACTATTCGGAATCGGCTTGAAATATGACAAACGCTTCACTAATCCACATCTGCGGAGCCTGTTTGGGCTATACTGTTGTCCGGCCCAGGCAGCGCCATCTCCACCTGAATGCACCGGCTAATCTCCGCCATGTGCTTGTCCGACAGGTGCGCCATATAGCGGATGATGTCCGACTTGTTGATGGTATCTGGTTGCTCCGCCAGAACCTGCGAGGGATACGGGATACCTCTCACATTTTTCAGCATATAGTGGGTGGGCTGGTTTGGCTTCTTATTTACCTTCGAGGTCAGCTTGACCACGCTAAGCGTGGGGCTGTGCCGATTTCCTGTGTTGTTCTGCATGACCACAACAGGGCGGATGCCGCCCTGAATAGAGCCACGCCATGCGCCGCAATCCGCTAAATAGACATCGCCGCGGCGGTAAACCCAGTTTTCTCTCATGACAGGACACCTCAGAATTTCAGGGGCAGCGCATACTTCTTGCTGTTCCCGTTGTAAATGCGGTAAACCTGGTAGAGGTATTTCTTGTATCCGGCCAGGCTGCTGCCGATGGCCCGGCCCTCTCGGTAGATAGTCAGCGGGTCCACCTTGCGGAGCTGCGTCACCATGCGTTTTGGGTTGTACTCGCCGTGATACAGCGCCACGAAGCGGCACATCCCTCTGACGTTTGCTGCCCGCAGGGAATCCGGGTCGCCGTTCCACGCCGCCAGCAACAGTCCCAGGGCCTCCTTGTACTTGTCCTCGCCGATGGTCTGGAACTCCTCGAACGCCGTCTTGATGCAGGCGATCCGCTTGTAACCTTGTTTCTGGTCGTAGTCCAGTGTCAGGCCCAAACTTTCGTTGACGCGGAGAAACCACATCTCCACTTCCTCACCGCCGAAGATATTGGCGCGGATTTTCTCGCCGGGCGTCAGCCGGGCAGAAGCGCCGGTCTGCTTGGCGAACAGCAGGGCCTCGTCGCTTTCCGTCATTCCGTAATAGACCTTGCACCGGATGGGAAGAGGTCGGCCTCCGTTCTTTGCAACGCGGGCGTCGATGGTGTGCTGGCCGTCGAACACATAGTAGCGTCCGTTGCGGCAACTCACCTTCGGCTCGTTAGCGATGCGTTATCGAAGTCGGAGACGATGGCGTCCACACGATTGGGCCGCAAACGGCGCTGGTAATCCTTCGGGATGATCAGCTGCTGCGAGTTCAGCAGCATGATTTCATACGGGCATTCCACAGGTTTCATTTCTGGCCTCCATAAAATCTTGTAAGTAGTGGATACCTTCTTTTGCGATTTGGCTGATACGGCTGCAAAAAGTCGTCGCTTTTGCAATACCGGGGTTCAGTTCCAGGCATTTGTTCCAGCGGAAAATCAGAGTGTCTACCGCGTCCTGCATATCCAGAACCACGTCGTCCTCGGTAGTGATACCCTCGGAGTTCAACATAC
>MSHH01000040.1 GCA_001941075.1 Oscillospiraceae bacterium Zagget6
GCTTCTTTTGGAAACCCCAAATACAACACAAACAGAAATTTTTGTGTTGTGTCCGGTCGAAAAACATGCTATAGTAAACATTGGGTACTGCCCAAAGTAAACCAGTTCTCTCTCTGCAGGGGGCTGCTTCTTTGCCCCCTGACTTCACAGAAGGGGGGCTGACAAAATGAGCGCATCAGAAGTATATCAGCTTTTGCTTGTCATCATTGAGGCCTGTGGCCTGATTGTTATGCTGCTAAACAGCAAGAAGTAACCGCCCCGAGCACATAAGGCGGTTACTTCTTTTAGAGTAATATGACTTAAGAGGACTGGCCGCAATGGACAGTACCTTTTTCTATTTCCTATTATACCCGTTTTCCGGGGTTTTGTCAACTGTGGGTTGCGCTTCTTTTGGAAACCCCAAATACAACACAAACAGAAATTTTTGTGTTGTGTCCGGTCGAAAAACATGCTATAGTAAACATTGGGTACTGCCCAAAGTAAACCAGTTCTCTCTCTGCAGGGGGCTGCTTCTTTGCCCCCTGACTTCACAGAAGGGGGGCTGACAAAATGAGCGCATCAGAAGTATATCAGCTTTTGCTTGTTATCATTGAGGCCTGTGGCCTGATTGTTATGCTGCTAAACAGCAAGAAGTAACCGCCCTGGGCCGCAAACCTGGCGGTTACTTCTAGTTCAGAAATCAGAGAGGACTGGCCGCAATGGACAGTACCTTTTTCTATTTCCTATTATACCCGTTTTCCGGGGTTTTGTCAATTCCCCAAAAAGCGTCGTTCACGACGCTTTTTGGGGTCCCCTTTGATTTCACATCCTCGGGCGAAATGAATTCGCCCTGCGGCAAGGTTTTTGCTGCGCAAAAACGCTTGTGACGCCGCACTTGCGGCGGCAAAAGAGAACCCAACGTCACTCGTCCAGCTTGAGCACCGCCAGGAACGCCTCCGTGGGGATTTGGACGGTGCCGAGCGTGCGCATCTTCTTTTTGCCTTCTTTTTGCTTTTCCAGCAGCTTCTTCTTCCGGGTGATGTCGCCGCCGTAGCACTTGGCCAGCACGTCCTTCCGCATGGCCTTCACCGTTTCCCGGGCAATGATTTTGCCGCCGATGGCGGCCTGGATGGGTACCTCGAAGAGCTGGCGGGGAATGTTCTCCTTGAGCTTTTCGCAGATTTTTCGGGCGCGGGGGTAGGCTTTGTCTTTGTGGGCGATGAAGGAGAGCGCGTCCACCTGGTCGCCGTTGAGCAGCAAATCGACCTTCACCAGATTGCTGGGCTGGTACTCCGCCAGCTCGTAGTCCAGGGAGGCGTAGCCCTTGGTATGGGCCTTCAGCGTATCGAAAAAGTCGTAGATGATCTCGTTCAGGGGCATTTTGTAGTGCAGTTCCACCAGGGTGGTGTCCAGGTACTGCATATCCCCGAACTGGCCCCGCCGCTCCTGGCACAAAGGCATGATGTTGCCCACATATTCCTGCGGAGTGAGGATGCTGACGTTGACATACGGTTCCCGCGCCTCAGCGATTTGGGCCGGGTCGGGGTAGTTGTGGGGGTTGTCCACATAGACGGTGGTGCCGTCGGTTTTTATCACCTCATAGATGACGCTGGGCAGGGTGGTCACCAAATCCAAGTCAAATTCCCGCTCCAGCCGCTCCTGAATGATCTCCATGTGGAGCATCCCCAAAAAGCCGCAGCGGAACCCGAAGCCCAGGGCGGCGGAGCTTTCCGGCTCGAAGGACAGGGAGGCGTCGTTGAGCTGTAGCTTCTCCAGCGCGTCCCGCAGGTCGGGGTATTTGCTGCCGTCCTCGGTGTAAATGCCGCAGTAGACCATGGGCTGGGCGGGCTTGTAGCCGGGCAGCGGCTCCGCCGCAGGGCGTTCCGCCCCGGTGACGGTGTCGCCCACCTGAGTGTCCCGCACGTTCTTGATGGAGGCGGTGAAGTACCCCACCTCCCCGGCGGTCAGCACGCCGCAGGGGTCCAGAGCAATCGGCTCCATGTGGCCGCACTCCACTACCTTGTAGGTGGCGCCGGAGGCCATCAGCTTGACCTCCATGCCGGTGCGGATGGTGCCCTCCATCACCCGCATCAGCACGATGACCCCCCGGTAGCTGTCGTACTGGGAGTCGAAGATCAGCGCCTTTAAGGGAGCTGCCGGGTCGCCCTCTGGCGCGGGGATGCCCTGCACGATGTCCTCCAGCACGGCGTGGATGTTGATGCCCGCCTTGGCGGAAATTTCCGGCGCGTCCATGGCGGGCAGGCCGATGATGTTCTCGATCTCCTCTTTCACCCGGAGAGGGTCGGCGGAGGGCAGGTCGATTTTGTTCAGCACCGGCAGCACTTCCAGGTCGTGGTCCACCGCCAGATAAGTGTTGGCCAAGGTCTGGGCCTCTACGCCCTGGCTGGCGTCCACCACCAGCACCGCGCCTTCGCAGGCGGCCAAGCTGCGGCTGACCTCATAGTTGAAGTCCACGTGGCCCGGCGTGTCGATGAGGTTGAGCTGATAAGTCTCCCCGTCATCCGCCTGATAGCGCAGGGTGACGGCGCGGGCCTTGATGGTGATGCCCCGCTCCCGCTCCAGCTCCATGGAGTCCAAAATCTGGCTCTCCATCTCACGAGCGGTCACGGCGTTACATTCCTCGATTAATCTGTCGGAAAGAGTAGACTTTCCGTGGTCGATATGTGCGATAATGGAAAAATTACGAATATTTTCCTGTTTCATCTATCCATTCTCCTATTTCTTCTTCCCCTGGGAATCCGCCAGCCGCTGGTTGACCCGCCCGCTGGTGTTGTGGAGGATTTGCAGCAGCGACTGGTACAGGGCGGGGTACTCCCGCTGGAGGGACTTCTGATCCAGCGGCTCCAGCGTGTCCGCCGCCGTCTTGTCCCCGGCCATCTTCTCCAGCTCCAGAGTCAGGTTGGTTTTGTCCCACATCATGGCGGCGTCCACCGCGCCGCTGCGGAACGCAGCCTCATCCAATGCGAAAAAGCCCGACAGATTGTGTTTGTTCACGCTGTAGATGCTGCGGAACACCGTGTACAGGGCGCAGGAGAAATAGTTGGACACGTCCAAAATCAGCTCCCGGTTGCCCAGCCGCCCAAGCATCCCATAAATCAGCGACAGGGTGTTGACCATCAGCTTTTTGTTCAGCTGGGCCATGACGCTGCCTCGCAGGGCGTTGTCCTTGTGTTCGCTGACATCGTAAAGATCTTCGGCGCTGATGACCGTCCCGTCCTTGGACATGGTGCGTCCCAGTAGGTAGTCGGCGGAGACCTGGTAGTAATCGCAGGCCCGGACCACAAAGGACAGCCCCGGTTCCCGGATGCCCTTCTCGTAGTGGGAGAGCAGCGCCTGACTGATGCCCAGGTCGGCGGCGGCGGTACGCTGGCTGATATTACGCTCCTTGCGCAGCAACGCAAGGGTGCGGGAAAAATCGGTGCTCACGGAAATTCCTCCATTTTTCTCTCTGAGAGGCACAGGCAAATTAACAAGTGGTATTATTATACCGAAATCAATACAGCTTGTAAAGCCGCACGAAAAAATTTTCCGCTCTCTCTTGCGACAGAGAACCGGCCCTGCTACAATAATGTCTGCTGAATAAACCGCCATGCGGTTTATTTGCGCGGCAAAGGCCGCGCAATTTCATGAAACCAGCAGTTTTGCGCTGGTTTCATGAAATGCAGCCATTGTTGCAATGCGTATTTCCGTTGACACAGCTCGCTGTGTCAACGGAGTGTGCAAGGTTTTTCGCTAATCTGCGAAAAAACCTTGCACTTGAACAAAGCCGACAGGCATGAAAGGCCCTGCCTTTCAATGTTTATGGCTTTGTTCAGTACGCATTACAATAAAAATTACGATAAATGACAGCAATGCAAAGGGAGGAATCCGCCCATGCTCACCCGCGAACAGCTCAAGCAGACCAAACAGTGGCAGGCGCTGAACGCCATCTGGAAAACGCTGACCCCCCAGCAGCGCCAGTCCATCGGGCCGGAGTTCCAGTGTCTGTCGGATTTCATCCGGGACAACACCCGCCCACCGGCGGACTACGCCGCAGAGGATGCGGATTACAAAGCCCACCTCTCCAACGACGCCTGCCGTTTCGCAAGAGAGCGGGAGGCCGCCGGGCAGAACATCTACGACGGCCTCAAGAAAATCATTTCCCGCAGCACCTTTGAAAGCCCGGAGAAGGTGATGGTCTTTTTTGACTTGAAATACAAGCAAAAATACCCTTGGGTCACGGAAAACCGGGATGAGCTGCTGGAGATTCTGGATTTGGTCTGGAACCGACTGGTGGCGCGGGGGTTCGTGCCGGGGGAAGGGTTTCCGAAGTGAGCTGTTAGCCAATAGCTTTTAGCTTTTAGTTTGGCGGTGCTGAACGAGCGGCTAGTGCTAGTAGCACCTGGCTTTTTTGCGATTCGTTTATGGTTTGTAGCGCCTGGCTAATAGCTAACGGCTAACGACTAAGAGCTAATGAGTACACCTCCCCCGCCGCCTGCGCGAACAGCCTGGCCCCGGCCAATGCCTCCTGGAGGGTGTTGCCGCTGGTGCCTACCTCCACCAGCAGGGAACCGGCGGTCAGGTGCTGGTTGAACCGCTGGCTGCGCAGGTCGATGTTTCGCGGCAGGGTGTTGTCTAGGGCTAACATGGCCCCCTGGAGCTTTAACGCAAGGGTGAAGTTGTCCTCCCAGTTGGGGTGGGTCAGCCCACCGTCGTCCGTCCCTACCACCAGCATCACCTGGGCCACCTGCTCCCCGTCGATGGTGGTGGTTTTGGCGTAGACGGTGCCGTCGCTGCCGATGAGAGCATCCCGGTGGACGTCCAGCACCACCTGAATGGTGGGGTACTGTTCCAAATAACTCTGCACACCCTCCAAAGAGCGGCCATAGGAACCGCTGTAGCCGGGGTAATCGTAGGTGGTGGCGTCGTGGAGCACGGAGAACCCCAGTTCCTCGAAAACCGCCTTCATCTCCTCCCCCACCCGGATCATGTTGTAATTTTCGTCGGTGGTGCGGCTCTCGTCACTTTCAACGTACACGTCGTCCCCGTCCATGGTATAGGCTTCGGTGGCGTGGGTGTGCATAATTAAAATCTGCGGTCCCTCCGAGGCGGGCTGGAGGGTCAGGGACGGCTCCTTTTCCCAGTAGTCCGCCACGCTGGGGTTCAACCCCTCGGTGTGGTTGTCCACCTTGAGCTGGCTGGTTTTGACTTGGGAGAGGTCCAGGGTGATGCCCTCTGTTTCCGGTTCCGCCTCGGATTCCGTTTCTTCCTCCACTTGCTGTTCAGGTTCCGTGGACATGGAGGCCACTTCTGTTTCCCTGGCGGAAATGTCCCCTTCCTCATCTGCCGGGTCGGTCTCCGGGACGGGATCGGAGTCCTCCGGTTCGTCTGCCGCTTCCTCCTGCTGTGCCGCGCTGACCGCCTCCTTGCCCTGAGCCAGCACCGGGGACTGGTCCACCACCAGCTCCGCCCAGCCGTCCAGCAGGTCGTCTGTGTCGTCTGCCCACCCCAGCTGATACTCCAGCAGACCGGTGACAATGGCTCCGCTGGAACAGAGTGCCGTTTTCGCGGCGTCCAGGTCGGCGGTGCGCCAGACCACCCAGAGGGTGGAGGCGGCTGCCGCCAGCGCCACCGCCCGGCGGGGAACGGTCACATGCTTCTTCATTCGTACCACCTCTCTGGACAGCCTATGTCCCAGCCGGTCAGAGTATGCGTCTCCGGTCACGGCAGCAGGCAGCGTACTCTTTTTTACAAATGTATCGCAGGAAGGGGTTCAGATGGTGTTTTCTTTGCGAATTTTCTTGACAGAGAGGTTCGGTGGCGGTACAATAAATGTGGATTGTTTTGAAAAACAGGCGGCGCTGATTCTGGGCAGAGGCCGTCTGGGGTTCAATGGCTTCGCTTTGCGTGGAACTGTCCGTGCAGGGCGATTTTTTGTTGCGCACATCGGAGGGCCGCAGGCGTTTCTTCCCGGAAGCGGACGGCGCGCCCCTCTCTCTGTAGCAACCCGACATTTCAACTGAGCAAAACAACACAAGCTGATTCAAAATCTATTACAGGAGGTGTACAAAACTTATGCTGCAAACGATAATTGTCGCAATCATTGTTGCAATTATCTGCGCTGTGGCGTTCTTCTTTGTGGGCTACCAGTACCGCAAGAACGAGGCGGAAAAGGAAATCGGTTCCGCCGAGCAGGAGGCCACGCGCCTTTTAAATGAGGCCATCAAGGACGCCGAGAGCAAAAAGCGGGAGGCGTTGGTAGAGGCCCGGGAAGAGATCCACAAGGAGCGCAGCACCTACGAGCAGGAGGTGAAGGAGCGCCGCGCTGAGCTGACCAAGCAGGAGCGCCGCCTCCAGTCCAAGGAGGAGACCCTGGACCGGAAAACCGACGCCATCGAGCGCAAGGACGAGAAGCTCCAAAACCGCCTGGCCGCCGCAGAGCGCACCCGGGAGGAGATCGAGCAGATCAAGGCCAGCCAGCAGGAGACGCTGGAGCGCATCTCCGGCCTGACGGCGGAGGACGCCAAGGCGTACCTCATCCATCAGGTGGAGGACGAAGTCACCCACGAGGAAGCGGTCAAAATCAAGGAAGTCAAGGCCAAGTTCAAGGACGAGGCCGAAACCTACGCACGGGAGGCCATTTCCCTGGCCATTCAGCGCTGCGCCGCCGACCAGGTGGCCGAGGTTGCCGTGTCGGTGGTGCCCCTGCCCAACGACGAGATGAAGGGCCGCATCATTGGCCGCGAGGGACGGAACATCCGCACCCTGGAGACGTTGACCGGCGCCGAACTCATCATCGACGACACGCCGGAGGCCATCACCATTTCCTGCTTCGACCCGGTCCGCCGGGAGATCACCCGCATCGCCCTGGAACGGCTCATCGCTGACGGGCGCATCCACCCCGCCCGCATCGAGGAGATGGTGGAGAAGGCCAAGCGGGAGGTCGAGTCCGTCATCAAGGCCGAGGGCGAACGGGCCGTGTTCGAGACCAACATCCACGGCATCCACCCGGAGCTGGTCAAGCTGCTGGGCCGGATGCACTACCGCACCAGCTATGGCCAAAACGTGCTGAGCCACTCCATCGAGGTTTCCCATCTGGCCGGGCTGCTGGCCGCTGAGTTGGGGGCTGACGTGGCCACCGCCAAGCGCGCCGGCCTGCTCCACGACATCGGCAAGAGCGTGGACCATGAGATCGAGGGCAGCCATGTCCAGATCGGCGTGGACCTGGCCCGCCGGTACAAGGAAAACGAATATGTCGTCCATGCGATTGCCGCCCACCACAACGACGTGGAACCCCAGACCATCGTCGCCTGTCTGGTGCAGGCAGCGGACGCCATCTCCGCCGCCCGTCCCGGCGCCCGCCGGGAGAACGTGGAGAGCTACGTCAAGCGCCTGGAGAAGCTGGAGGAGATCACTTCCTCCTTCAAGGGTGTCAGCAAGGCTTACGCGATTCAGGCAGGCCGCGAGGTCCGCGTCATGATCAAGCCGGAGGATGTCAGCGAGGATCAGATGACCATTTTGGCCCGGGACATCGCCAAAAAGATCGAGGACGAGCTGGAGTATCCCGGTCAGATCAAGGTGCATCTCATCCGGGAAGTCACTGCGGTGGAATACGCCAAGTAATCCAACACACAAACAAAAAACGAGGCGGAGCGCTGCGGCGCTTCGCCTCTTGTGTTCCTTCGGTTTTCGGTTCGGGAAGGAGGTTCCTATGTCCGTTCCCCTTTACGCGACCTTTCAGGAGCCGCTGCGCTCCGGGTTTCGCATCGCCTACCAGACCACCGGCGGCGGCTACCACCCCCTCCACTGGCATGACGAGCTGGAGATCCTCTACCATTTGAATGGGCTGAGCGACATCACCATCGACGGCAAGACCTATCCCCTGCGCAGCAAGCACATGGTTGTCATTGACTCCCGCCAGGTACACGGCAGCTATAACCATGAGCGCAATGCCATGTTTCTGCGTATCCACATCTCCAAGTCCTATATGGAAAAGTTTGTGCCGGGATTGTCGCTGTACAGCATCCGCTGTACCCCGGACGACGTGAACGACGCCACCTTTCAGGATTATGTCCAAATCTGTATGCTGCTCCAGGAGCTGGTGCGGGCCTACAGCCGGGACGACGTCACCCTGCCCATGGAGACGGAGGGGTATGTCCTGCAAATCTTTTCCCGCATCATCCAGTGCTTTGGATACCCACAGCGGGAGGTGCCCACCGGCGTGGACGTGATGACCACTGAGCGCATCCGCACCGTCATCACCTATGTGGAGGAACATTTCCGGGAACCAATCAGTCTTCAGGAAGTGTCGGACCTGCTGGGGCTGGGCAAGGAAGCCTTCTGCCGGTTTTTCAAAAAAAATATGGGACAAACTTTTTTGCAGTATGTCAACGAGGTGCGGGCGGTCAACGCCTTCCAGGACCTGGAGTACACCGACCTTCCCATTTCGGAGATCATGGAGCGCAATGGATTCACCACGCAAAAGCTGTTCAACCGCACCTTTAAGGAGATTTACGGCTGCACCCCCTCTGCTGCCCGGAAGGAGGCGGCGAAAGAAAAATGAGCTGTTAGCTTTTAGTCGTTAGCTGTTAGTTTGAATAGTGCTTGCTGTTTGGTCAGTATATTGGTCCTGTGCAGTACAAGTTTTTCACGGAGAACTGTGGTTTGATAATTGACTACACCTCTTGCCGCCCCCTGTGAAGCGCTAGCCGACAGGGAGGGGCGAAGCCCCGCAGGGCAAAAGCATTTAAACTTCTAAAGAGATGTGGTAAGATAGGCTTATGAAGATAGAAGAATTACGCACCAGACTAGCGAAAGTGGAAGATCCGCGGCGAACAGACCGGGGAAACATACGCCATAAGCTGGAGGATATTATCATCATAGGACTGTGTACCCTGATTTGTGATGGAGAGGATTATGTCGATATGGAGGAGTTCGGCAAACAAAGAGAGGAATGGCTGCGGCAATTTCTTGACCTTCCAAATGGGATACCAGATAGCGATACGTTTCGGCGAGTTTTTGAACGTTTGAAACCAGAAG
>MSHH01000041.1 GCA_001941075.1 Oscillospiraceae bacterium Zagget6
CCATCGACCTCTCCCCCCTGCTGGACGCCTACGACCGGCAGCACATCTCTGAGGTGGACAGCCGCATCGGCAAGGGCATAGGGGTCTACGGCGAGTGCCTGGAGGTCTGCTACGCCTCCTCCGACCCGGTGCCGGAGCCGAAAAGCGCCTACATCGCCCCCATGGACGGAATTCTGGTGGAGGATTCCACGGTGGAGCACAACAAGCTCTTCGCCATCCTGTGGGAGCGGCGGGAGAAAAGCTCCGGCGAGCTTTACTATCTGGTGACGATTTACACCGACCAGACGGTGAAGCGGTACAAGTCCATGGACAAGTACCCCGCCCCCTTCCAGCTGGTGGGGGAGCCGGAGCAGCATTATTTCGGCGCTGTGCCGGTGATTGCCTACGAGAACAACGACGAACGACAAGGCGACTTCGAGCAGATCATTCCCCTGATTGACGCCTATGACAACCTGATGAGCAACCGGTTCACGGACAAGCAGAAGTTCGTGGACGCCCTGCTGGTGTTCTTCGGCATGAGCCTTCGGGAGAGGGACGAGGAACAGATGCTCCGAAGCAAGTTCATCGACGGGGCACCGCTGGACGCCAAAGTGGAGTATATTCAGAAAACCTTCGACGAGAGCAGCGTCCAGGTGCTGGCCGACGCCGCCGTCCGGGAGATGCACAAGATGACCCTCACCGTGGACATGAGCGACGAGAACTTCGCGGGCAACAGCTCCGGGCAGGCCCTCAAGCTGAAGCTCCTGACCATGAACCTGCTGGTGAAGAACAAAATCCGCCGGATGGAGCGGGGCCTGAAGGAGCGGCTGGTGCTGTACAACCGGTGGCTCACGGTGAAAGGGGCCATGCGGGAGGTGCCCGTCACCGATGTGGACGTGGTGTTCACCATCTCCACCCCCATCAATGAGACGGAAATTGTGCAGATGGTGACCAGTTTACAGGGCATCGTGGACGACCGGACGCTGCTCTCCCAGCTCTGGTTCATCCGTGACCCGGCGGAGGCGGTGCGGAATATCCGGCAGCAGAAGCAGGAGAACTTGCAAGAGTACCAACAGAGCATGGGAGCCTCCGGGGAAACCGAGGAAGATGCTGCGGAAAAGAAGGTCGCCGGTTTCCTGTCTGGCCGTGAGGCTGAATGAACAGCCGTGACTACTGGAAGCGGCGCTCTCTGAATCTGGAACAGTTGCTGCACACCCGGGCGGAGCAAACAGTGGCGCAAATCACCGGCCTCTACGACAAAGCCCAGGAGAACATTGTCGGGCAGATTGAAAAGGCCTTCTCCGCCTACGCCAAGGGCGGGGCGATGAATGAGAAAACGGCCACCTCCCTGCTGACCGTCCGGGAGACGGAGGAGGCCAGGGACGCCCTCCGGGAGCAGTACCAGACCGCCACAGGGCAGGTGAAACGGGACATCTGGGCCAGGCTCTCCGCCCCGGCCTACGCCAACCGCATCAGCCGCTTGCAGGCCCTCCGGGACGATATTTACGCTCAGGCCCGGCGAGTGGGGCTGGAGGAAGTGGCGTATGTCAGCGACCGCCTGACCGACACCCTGGAGCAAAGCTATTACCGGACGATTTTCGACGTGGAGCAGTACACCGGGGAGGGCTACCGCTTCGACCTGCTGGGGGACAACCAGATTTCTGCCGCCCTCTCCGCCAACTGGAGCGGGAAAAACTGGTCTGACCGCCTGTGGGACAACAACCAGCGTTTCGCCGACGCGGTGGAGGAGACCATCACCGTGGGCCTGCTGGCGGGGCTGCGCTATGACGAAATGCGGGACAATCTGCTGGCCGTCGTCGGCCTGGACGACACCCAGGGGGCGAAGTACAACGCCCGGCGGCTGGTGATGACCGAGTGCAGCTATGTGGCCAATCAGGGGCACTTGATGGGCTACCAGGCGGCGGGAATTGAGTATTATATTTATCTGGCCACCCTGGACTTGCGCACCAGCGAAATCTGCCGGAAGCTGGACGGCCAGCGGTTCCCGGTGGCGGAGGCGCAGGCGGGGACGAATTTGCCGCCCATGCACCCTCATTGCCGCAGCACTACCATGTGCGACATGAGCCGGGGGCAGCTCTGCCGGGTGAACCGGGCGGCAAGGGACCCCGTGACGGGGAAGTCGGTGACCATTCCGGGGTATATGACCTATAAAGAGTGGTACGAGAAGTATGTGAGCGGGGACAATTCGGGAAAAGGGGTTGCAAATGTCGGGGATTCTGGTATAATAGAATCAGGCGGTGGTAGTGTGACAATCAACAGCATTGACAGCCCGATAGAGCAGCGAAATACCAGTCGCGGGAAGCCGGGCGCTATTCTTCATTACGATGTGGAATTGAATACCCGGCAACAGGCGCTTTTGGACAGTTTGCAGGAGTATGACAGTCGGGTGACGATTTCTAAGACGGATGTGAGCATGGCGGATTTATCCGCATTAACCGCAAAAACCGGTGATGAGTTCGCTATGTTTACAAAAGCCGGAGAACGTCTCATTGTGCGAGGAAACAGCGTTAAGGTCAATATCACCCCGCAGGAGGCTCAAAAATTGAATGCGGATGGGTATACCTGGAGCGGTCATACACACCCGGGGACAGGAAGAAATTGCCTGATTGCATCCCAGGGTGATGTTGAGATATTAAAATGCTTCGGTCAGCTGCGCAGCTGCATCTACAATTCCGCCGGTGAATATCTTGAATTTTGGAAGGAGTGACTGCTATGTGTAAACGATTTGACGAGTGGAGTGAACATATTTCTGCCTACTGTGCGAAAAACGGTCTCAGTTTCGAGAAAGCAAAGCGCATGGTACAGAGCTCCAACGAAAATGTGCTTGTGCTTCAGTATTACGACCCGACAAAAGAGGAATCTCTGGGATTGCTGGATGAGACTCCTATGCCAGTTGTCCTTTGGGTCACCCGCGAAGATGGGCGGCTGAAGTTCGAGCAGACCGAACACACCAGTAAGTATCTGGCGCAATAATAGCATACAGCACAAAAACCGCCAAGGGAAACCAAGGCGGTTTTGCTATGCCTCAAATATTGCAAATCTCAATCAAAAATTGAAGAAAATCAGGAACCATGATTTGTTGACCTCAACAAAACGTGGTTTTTTCATGCTCATTTTCAGGAGACACGAATGGAAGAACAGCTATCTTTATTCACTGAACCGGTAGCCCCTGAACCAACGTCAACAAAGCCGCCCAGCGGGAAAAGTTTATCTGACTGGGCCTTCCTCTATACAGCAGGAAGGGCGGGACACAACACAGGAATCCGGTTCATGATGACCCGCGAGGACGCCGTGGCGTGGTGCGAAAGCGACCTGTCACACGGCAACATACACGGGAACCCGTGGGCGTACTTCTTCACCAGCGTGGAGAACTTTTGCAACTGCCATTGGGGGCAGCTCAAGGGCGTAACGCTGGACTTGCGCAAGCTGACCGACAACGGCCAGTGGGATGAGAAGATAGCCGGGTTGGGCCTGACCAAGTACGGCAAGCGGGAAATCCGGGACATCTTACAAAAATATGGAATTGAAGTTTTAGTTTAAAATCCGTTGATTGAAGCACCGACCGGTGCTTTTTTCATATCCAACACCACGACACTGCGAGGGCTTGAACTTGCAGGACGCGAAAGGAGTTAATCCACATGGCAGACGAACCCAACACCGCCCAGACCACCGAGCAGGCCCCGGCGCAGACCCCGGAGGGGGAAAACAACTCCGGCGGGAGCGGCCTGACCTTCGACCAGTGGCTGGACAGCAACCCGGCCTATCGCTCCGAATTTGACCGGCGGAACACCAAGGCAGTGCAGACCGCCCGGACGAAGTGGGAGCAGGAGCAGGCGGAGAACCTGACCGAAGCGGAACGGCTGGAGAAGATGAGCAAGACCCAGCGGGAGCAGTACCAGTTGGACAAGGACCGGCGGCAGTTCGAGAGCGAGCGGGCCGCCTTCCAGCGCCAGCAGCTGGAGGTCCAGACCGGGGCACAGCTTCAGGGCATGGGCTACGACGCGGGCTTTGCGAAATATCTGACCGGCAGGGACGCGGAGGCCACCAGCGCCAACCTGACCGCCTTTGACGGCCTGATGCGGGCCTACCGGGCCGGCGCTGTCAACGACCAGATGCGGGGTGGTACCCCGCCCAGGGACGCCGGGCAGCACGAGGAAGCCCCTGACCCCTTCCTCATGGGATTTATGGGTCAGAAAAAATCCGGAAAGGAATGATTGAATTATGGCAGTGAACTATGCCAGCAAGTACTCTGACAAAATCGACGAGCGGTTCACCCTGGGCTCCCTCACCCAGGGCGCAGTGAACCAGGACTATGACTGGCTGGGGGTAGAGACGGTGAACGTCTACTCCATCCCCACCGTGGCGATGAACGACTACACCGCCAGCGGCACCAACCGCTACGGCGACCCCTCCGAGCTGGATAACGAGGTGCAGGAGCTGAAGGTGACCCAGGACAGGGCCTTCACCTTCACCATCGACAAGAAGAGCCGGGACGACACCCAGATGACCATGGAGGCGGGCAAGGCCCTCCAGCGGCAGATCGACGAAGTCATCATCCCCGAGGTGGACACCTACCGCCTGGCCGCCATCTGCGCCGGGGCGGGCAGCACCGAGACCGGCACCGTCACGGCAGACAACGCCTATGAAGCCTTCCTGACCGTCCAGGCCGACCTGGACGAGAACAAGGCCCCCCAGGGCGGGCGGGTGTGCTACTGCTCCCCCAGCTACTACAAGTACATCAAGCTGGACGATACCTTCACCAAGATGGGCGACCTGGCCACCGGCATCGCCATCAACGGACAGGTGGGCGAAATCGACGGCGTGCCCGTGGTGAAGGTGCCCTCCAGCTATCTGCCCGACGGGGTGAACTTCGTCATCACCAACCCCATCTGCACCCCTGGCCCGGAGAAGCTGACGGACTACACCATCCACGACAACCCGCCCGGCATCTCCGGCTGGCTGGTGGAGGGCCGCATCCGCTACGATGCCTTCGTCCTGAACAGCAAGGTGGGAGCCATCGGCGTCCACATGACCACGACCTGATAAGGAGGAATGAACGATGTATCTCGCAAGCAAGAACGGTAAGACCTTCCGGGTGAGCGGCGTCCAGGTGGCGGCGTTCAAAAACGCCGGTTACACCATTACCGAGGAGAAAACCAAGGCAAAGGCAAAGACCAAAGCGAAGGCTGAGGCCGAAGCCGACACCGCCGCAGCGGAATAAGGAAGGAGGGGCGGCGCGATGTCTGAAACTGTCACCGAAGCGCTGCTGGAGGCCCTGGCGGAGCGGCTGGGGCTGGAGCTGGATGACACGACGCTGGCGGGCTGCCTCTCCGACGCCGCCGCAGAGATGCAGCTCTATCTGGGCTGGACGGACGACGAGTGGGCGGGGGACATTCCCGCCGCCATTCAGCGGAAGGTGATGCAGCTGGCGGCGCTGTACTACCAGCGCAACGCACTGGAGGCGGAGGCCCCCGGC
>MSHH01000042.1 GCA_001941075.1 Oscillospiraceae bacterium Zagget6
AAAGCGGGGGTTGCCGGTCAGCTTGACCAGGCCCTCGGCCACGGTGTCGTTGATGCCCAGGTTCAGGATGGTGTCCGTCATGCCGGGCATGGAGGCCCGTGCGCCGGAACGGACGCTGACCAGCAGCGGGTTCTCCGGGTCGCCGAACTTCTTGCCGTTCATCTCTTCCAGAACGGCCAGCTTCTCCAGGATCTCGGCCTGGATGTCGTCGTTGATTTTGCGGCCATCCTCATAGTACTGGGTACAGGCCTCGGTGGTGACGGTGAATCCCTTGGGCACCGGCATACCGGCGTTGGTCATCTCGGCCAGGTTCGCGCCCTTGCCGCCCAGCAGCTCGCGCATGTCCTTGTTGCCCTCGGAAAACAGATAAACGAATTTCTTGCTCATGGATACGATACATCTCCTTTGAAATGAATGTAGCAGCTTCGTCCCCTCTGACGCTTCAACTGCCTTGCAGACCACATAAGATGCGGGTCTGCCTACCATTATACCAAACATTTCACATTTTGCAACCGGTACTTTTGGCTAAGTTGTAAAAATAATTGAAACAGAAAGGTCAGCAAACGGAAACAGCGCTGCGGAACGGTTCCCGCAGCGCTGGAAAAGGCGTTTATACGCTTCTGTTTTTACTATTTGGCTATCTCGTTTCTCAGTCTTGCGTTAGAAACCCCTCCGCCGTCAAGCGGCACTTCTGCCCTCAAGGGGTACTTCCTAAGCTCCGCTTCTCCCTGCGCTTCGCTCCCTGCCCTTTCAGGGGCGGCAAGAGGGGTGGTCAGTTAATGAACGGTAGTTCTCCGTGGAAAACTTGTGCTATGCTGGACATAATTGCTGGTCAAACAGCAAGCACTATCCTGACTAACAGCTAAAAGCTAACGGCTAACAGCTCTTATGTACGCGCTCTGCGGAAATAATCCCGCATAGCCACCCAATCGTCCACCAGGTTGACCAGCACGGCCTCCCGGCTGTGGGGCGCGTGGCGGGACACCGGCCACATATGAGAGAGGATGATGTTCTCCTCCTTGGGAGTCAGGTCGGTGATCTGCCGGGCGTTGGCTGCCGCCTCCTCCGGGTGGTTGAGGATCACCCAGCCGTGATACCCCGCAGGGCGGCAGGTCCTGTCGTGGTAAAAGAGGTCGTGGAGCATGGCGGCCCGCGCCGTGGCCCGTGCGTCCAGCCCCAGCCGCCGGGCGATGCGGTAGGACAGCAGCGCCACCCGGACGGTGTGGTCGTAGCGGTTGACGTTCCGGTGATGGGAGTACCGCCTGATTTGCCGCAGCTCCGGCCGCAGGGCCAGGGCCCCTACTGCCTCTGTGAAATCGCTCTGCCAGTTCCAGCGTTTGTTGGACATAAAATCACCTCTGACATTGATTATAGCACAGCGCCAGAGGTGATGTCTTTGGTAATTTCTGAAAAAGTTCTGTTAAAAAAGCGTTAAGATGCGTCGGCGGAGCTGTCGGCTGCCTCCTGTGCGGCGCTGACCACGGTTTGCAGCTCGGTCAGGTTCTCCAGGAAGGTCTGCGCGTCCAGTTTGTCGTAGGCGCTGGCCAGCTCGACCTCGGCCTCATCCGCCCAGGTGGTCATCAGGGTATTGAAGTCGTCGCTGATGTAGTCCTCTTCCAGGGTGTCCATGTCCACGTCCAGCCGCAGCAGCACGAAGTAGCCGTAGCTGGTCTGGTCGGTCATGCCCAGCTCGCCCACCTCCAGGGCGGACACGGCCTCCTTAAAGCCGTCCACCAGGGAGTCGTCGTCGCTGTAGGAGTATTCATCGGTGTTGCCGTCGGCGTTCTGCTCCTGGTACTCCATGAACTTCGCCAGCAGCGCGTCACCCTCCAGCGCGCTCAGTTCATCGTAAATTTCCTGAGCCTGGGTCTGGGCCTCAGCCGCCGCGTCCTCGTCGTCCTCGTCGGCCTCGAGGAGGATGTAACGGCAGTTATAGATGCCGTTGTCGGTGATGTAGTCCTGGAGGGTCTCGTCAGTGGCCTCCCGCTCGCCGCCCACGGCGTAGAGCGTTTCCTGGAGCTTGCTGGCCATCTGGTACTGTCTGTAAATCTTCCCCTGCTCCTCGGCGCTGGTGCAGAAGTAGAGCATGGAATAGGAGTCCTGGAGGTCGATGTAGTCCTGTACGTCGCTCTCCTCGTCCTCGGTCAGGGTCAGACCGTACTCCTCCGCCTTCTGGTTCATGGCGGTGTAACTGAGCACCGCCTGATAAGCGTACTCCAGCAGGCTGTCGGCGGCGGTGACGCCGTCGCTGACCTCAGAGGACAGGTCCAGCGTCTCCCCGTAGTAGGAGTAATAATAGGCCATCTGGGTCTCGTAGTAGGACAGCCAGTAGCACAGGGAAAGGGCGGTGACATCCTCGCCGTTGACGGTCATCACCACGGTGTCGTTTTTCAATTTGCCGTCGGTCAGGTAATTGACCTCGTCGTTGGTGGCTTTTGTGATGATCTGCTCGTCAGTGAGTTCGCCGCCGCAGCCGGTCAGCAGGGACATTGCCAGGACCAGGCAAAGTCCCAGCGCAAGAATACGTTTTTTCATTGGAATCCTCCTAATATTAGTCGCAAATATGCGAAATAGGTAAGTTTAACAAGCTGTTAGTTATTAGCTAATAGCTATTAGCTTTGTGGTGCTTGGCATTGCGTGCTACGTTTACCCTTTGCATTCCTTTACAAACGGGTGGTTTCGCCCTCAGCTTCCTTTTTGGCTGCTCACTTTAGACTGGTAACACCTGACTACAGGGAGAAGCGTAGCTTCGCAGGGAGGGGCAAAGCCCCGGAAGTACCCCTTGAGGGTAGAAGTGCCGCTTGACGGCAACGGCTAATAGCTTATCACAACGCGGCTGATTCAAAGGAACAGACAAAAATGATTTGTCTCAACCTTCTTCCGTCTCGTTGAAATAAGCGCTGATGGCGGCGCTCAGCCGCCGCAGGGTCTCCTTGACGGAGGTGTCCCGCAGCTGCGCCCCCGCCGCGTTGCCGTTGCCGCCGCCGCCCAGGGTTTCCAAAATCACCTGTACGTTGACCTCGCCGGAGCTGCGCCCGGAGATGTTGACGCACTCGTCGTCGGCGTAAACCACGAAGGACGCCTCCACCCCCTGGACGTTCAGCAGCTCATCCGCCGCCTGCGCCGCCACGATGCGGTCCACCGACTGCAAACAGGAGGCCACCGCCACGCCCTCGTGGACGAAGGTGGCGTCCTTGAGGACCTCGTAGCGGAGGATGGTACGGCTCAGGTCGTTTTGGAACAGCTTGCGAACCTCGGCGGTATCCGCTCCGCAGCGGCGCAGGAAAGCAGCCGCCTCGAAGGTGCGCCCGCCGGTGCGGAGGGTGAAGTTCTTGGTGTCCAGCACGATGCCGGCCAGCAGCGCCTCGGCCTCCACCCGTTTCAGGTCGCTGGGGTCGATGGAGTATTGGATCAGCTCCGTCACCAGCTCCGAGGCGGAGGAGGCGTAAGGCTCGTGGTAGTTCAGCACGGCGTTGGAGATATAGTCCGCCGCCCGGCGGTGGTGGTCAATGACGGCCACCTTCCGGCAGGCGTTCAGCAGGGGCTGAGAGATGACCTGGTCGGGGCGGTTGGTGTCCACCACCACCAGCAGCGTCTCCCCGTTGACCTGGCTGATCGCCTCCTCCGGGGAGACAAAGAGCGTTTCGTAGTCTTTGTCCTTTTCCAGCACTTTGGTCATCACCGTGCCGGGGACCACCTTGTCCTCCTGGATGATGTGAACCTCCACACCCTTTTTCCGGGCGATGGCGGCCACGCCCACGGCGGCGCCCACCGCGTCCAGGTCGGCGTGGCGGTGGCCCATCACGTAGATCAGGGGGGAGGACAAAATCAGTTCCTCCAGGGCGTTGGCCATGACCCGGCTCTTGACCTTGGTGCGGCGCTCCTGCTCCTTGGAGCGGCCCCCGTGGAACTCGAAGTCGAAGCGGTTCTTGATGACCACCTGGTCCCCGCCCCGGCTCAGGGCCATCTCCATAGCCAGCGCCGCATAGCGGAACATCTCATCGAAGGACCCGTCCCGGCCAATGCCGATGGACAGAGAGGCGGAGATGCCGTTGGGACTGACTACGCTGTGAACCATGTCCAGCACGGAGAACCGGTTCTGCTTCATCCCGTCCAGGTACTGCTCCTCCATCAGGAACAGGTAGCGGTCCCGGTCATACCGACACAGGAAGCCGTTGCAGTCCGTTGTCCACAGGTTCAGTTGCTGCTCCACGGCGGCCCGGAGGCTGCTGCGGTCACTGTCCGAGATGTTGCGGATCAACTCTTCGTAGTTGTCTATGACAATGATAAAGACCAGGGGCCGGGTGGCGTAGAACCGCTCCCGGATGTCCGCCAGGTCGGTGATGTCGATCCAGTAGGTGGTGGCCAGGAGGTTCCGCTCCTCGCCGGTCCGGGCCGTCAGGCTGCCAAAGACCAGATACCGCCGCCCGTGGACGCTGTATTCCACCGGCGACTGGGACTCTCCGTCCAGCAGCCACTGGGCGTCGAACTCCGGCACCGCCATGGTGATGCGCACGTCGGCCAGGTGCTCCCGCCGCCCGGTGACCTCCAGAAAGCGGTCGTTGCTCCAGATGACCTCGCCGCTCTCCGGGCGAAAGACCACCATCGGGAACGGAGAGTCCAGCAGGGCGTTCTTCCCCGCCCGGCTCAGGTCCTGGATGGTCTCGGCGATGACGGCGTCAGCCTTTTTCCTGCGCCGATGCCGGGTGACCAGAAGAAAAATCAACAACAGCGTGGTGGCGACCAGCTCCGCCACGCCAATGCGCGGAGCTTTCCAGACCGTCAGCAGGGAAAACAAATACAAAAGGGCAAAGCTGACCTTTAGATGCGGCTCAAAGAGTTTATTCAGGGATTCGGACAAACGCTTCGCCCCCTTTCGCGGGAAATTTGACTGTCAGGCCGCGCTGCAATACGAATGGTGTTTTGCAGGTCAAAGGCCATTATAGCAAATTGGCGGGCAAAACACAACCGGAAACCTGTTTTTTTTCAGGGCAAAAGCATTTAAAAT
>MSHH01000043.1 GCA_001941075.1 Oscillospiraceae bacterium Zagget6
GAAGTTTAAATGCTTTTGCCCTGGCAGCAGACGCACGCCTCTTGCACACGACTCCTTTTTGCACTATAATAATATCACCTTAACTTCTAAACTCTGTGAGGTGATCGACAATGCCTGCGCCTACCTGTTGCCCCTTCTGCCGTTCGGATGAGATCGCAGCTTTTCGTGGAAAATATCATTGCTTCTCCTGTGGCCGGGATTTCACCGAATCCCCGCAGCAGCCGGAAAAAACAACAGTCCCCCTGCGGCTGTTTATCAGCTATGGCCACACGGAACACCCTATCTGCCGAAAAATTGCCGACGCCCTGACCCAGCGGGGCCACGAGGTCTGGTTCGATGAGGACCAGCTCCATGAGGGTCAGAACTGGCGGCGGAAAATCACAAGGGGGTTGGAACAGAGCAACGGTGTCGTCGCCTGCATCTCCGACCACTATGTCCGGCCCCGCAGCGTCTGCCTGGACGAGCTGAATATCGCCATTGGCGCGACTCGGGGAGAGCATGTTTACACCGTTCTGTTGGGGAAAGAGGATATTATCCCCACCACTCTCTGCCATAACCAGTGGCTGGATATGCGGGACTGGGAGGAACGGCTGAACGGCGACCAGGCGGCCTTTGAACAGTGGTTCCAGGGCAACATGAAAAAACTGTTCACCATTTTGGAGACGCCGGACAACCATGCCTTCTCCGGGGCCATCCAGACGCTACAGGAAAAGCTACAGGTCTCCCCCAACACCAGCCGCCAGAGCAGCCTGCTGAAAAAGCCCTTCGTGGGGCGGGGTTGGCTGACCAAGCAGTTGGAAGATTGGCTGGACGACCCAGAGGGCAACCGGCTCTGCTTCCTCAGCGGGGACCCCGGCGTGGGCAAGAGCGCCTTCGCCGCCAACTTCACCCACTATAACCCCCGGGTGGCGGCGGCGCTGTTCTGCTGGGCCAAGGAGACCCGGTTCAACGACCCCCGCGCCGTCCTGAAAATGCTGGCGTTCTTGCTGGCCTGCCGTATCCCGGACTACCGCGCCCGGCTGCTGCTGCGACTGGGCGACGAGGATCGGCTGGGTGAGTACAATGAGCGGGAACTGTTCCGCGTTCTGTTGGAGGAACCGATGCACGGGCTGATCGACGGCGGGCGGGAGACCCTCTGCATCGTCATCGATGGGCTGGACGAGGCCGGCACCGCCGAGGAAAACCTGCTGGCGGAGACGCTGGGGCGCTATATGCCCCTGCTTCCTCCGTGGCTCCGGGTGCTGGTGACGGGCCGCCCGGTGGCGGCGGTGGCGCAGCCCCTGGGGAGTGGCCTACATCTGTCTTTGAGCGGGCAAAGCCAGGAGAATCTGGCGGATGTGCGCCAATATTTCGAGAAGACTCTGCGGGACTGCTGCGCCGAAACGCCGGACTGGGAGGCGTCGCTGGACGAGCTGACCAGTCGCTCCCACGGCATCTTTCTCTATGCCGAGCTGGTGTGTCAGGGCATCCAAGCGGGAAAGCTGACCTTGACCGACTGGGACGAGTTCCCAGACGGCTTACAAAACTCGTTCACCAGTTGGTTCCAGTGGTTTTTCCCGGACAAGCGGGAGTTTGAGGACCGGTTTGCGCTGCCCTTGGGGGCGCTCTGCGCGTTGGCGGAGCCGCTGCCCCTGGAGGAGCTGCGCCGAGTCTTTTCCTGGGGCGAAGCCCAGCTCCACCGCTTCCTCCGCCGCATCGACGTGCTGTTGGAACACGGCGAAAGCGTGTTCGGCAAGGAGACGGTCACGCTGTCCCACAAATATATCGGCGAATGGCTGACCGATTCCCAGGTCAACAGCCTGTACTTTGCCTCCACAGGCGACGCGAAGGAGGCCATGGCCCAGGCGTTCTATGGCCGGTTCCGACAAGACCCGAAGGAGCTGACCGAGTTTGAGTCGTTGCACCTGTGCGACCTGCTGCGGGACAGCGGCAAAACGGCTCAGCTGCGGGAGGCGGTGTGCAGCAACGCCCTCTACGAAAACATTCTCAACGCCGGGGACCACTGCCGGGACTGGGGACATTTGGACGAGGCTATGGGGTGCTATCGCTGCGGGCTTGCTGTTGCAGAGCTGGGAGAGAATCTCTCAGATAATTTGGATGTGCTGCGTCATTCCTGCATCTACGACAACCGCATTGGCAAGTTAGAACAGATGATGGGGAGTCTCTCAGCAGCGCAGGAATGGTACGAAAAAGCCCTGACCATCCAAGAACATCTAGCGGAGACCTGCGGCACACCAGGAAACCGGAGAGGACTAGGTGTCTGCTATCATTATCTGGGTGATTTGGCCCATGAGAACGGAAACTTGCAGGCAGCACGAAAATGGTATGAGAAGTTTTTAGCCGTCGCGGAACGATTGGCGAAGACATACGGCACTGCAAAGGATTTGCGTACCCTGAGTATCAGTTATGGCAGGATGGGCTTTTTGGCGCGAGAAGATGGAAATCGACAAATAGCACGGAACTGGTATGAAAAAAACCTCGCCATTGCGGAACAGTTGGCAGAGGCCTGCGGCACACCGGGGGATTTGTGGGATTTGAGCGTTAGCTATGAGAGGCAAGGTGATTTGGCACAGGAGGATGGAGATTCACAGATGGCCTGGGAGTGGTATGAGAAAACTCTGACCATTCGAGAACAGTTGGTGGAGGCTTGCAATACACCGGGAAATCTACGTGCCTTAAGCGTCTGCTATGAGAAACTGGGAGATTTAATGCTGAAAGATAGAAATCTGTCAGTGGCACAGGATTGGTACAAAAAGGACCTTGCCATTGCGGAACAATTGGTAAAAACGCGCGGCACACCAGGGGATTTATGGGATTTGAGCGTTAGCTATGAAAGACAGGGCAATTTCGCGCGGGAATGTGGAGACCGGCAGACGGCGTGGAATTGGTATAAGAAGACTCTGACTATCCGGAAACAGTTGGTGGAAACACGAGGCGCGCCAAAAGAAATACGCAGTCTCAGCATTATTTATAATAAGCTGGGTGATTTGGCACAGATGGACAAAGACCGGCAGGCTGCTCGAACATGGCATGAGAAAGCTGTTTCTCTCCAGAGATGGCTGGTAGAAGCTCATGGTACACCGAAGGATTTAAGGGATTTGAGCATCAGCTACGGCAGGCTGGGCAATTTGGCGCTGGCGGACGAAGATTTGCAGACAGCTCGGATATGGTATGAGAAAGCCATTCCCATCCAGAAACAGCTGGCAAAGACCCGCAGCACGCCAAGAGACTTGAGGGATTTGAGCGTCAGCTATAGCAAACTGGGGGCTACATTACAAGCGGAAGGCGACTTACAAAAGGCAGCGATTTGGTACGAGAAAGCTTTGTTAATTGCTGAGCAATTGACAAAGGCTCGCAGCACAATAAATAATTATGACGATTTAGCGGTCTGTCTCTATAAATTAGCTACTGTCTCCGGCACCCAGCAGGAGCGGCAGCGCCTGGCCCAGCGCGGTCTGGATATTGCAGAAAAGCTCTACCGGCAGACGAAGCTGCCCCGGTATCAGACCTTGATTGAGGGGTTCCACGATTTGCTGGAATAATCGAAAAATGGAAAGAAACAGGGCCTGCGCTGCGGCGCAGGCCCTTTCCCTTTCCAACACACTTGAAACGTGGTTCACCCTTCCCCCTCCGGCCCACAGAGCCGGTAATTCTCCTCAAACTGGGGTCGGGCCACAAAGTTGAAGCTGATGTCCGTAATTTGCCCCGCCGCGTCCCGCTCGATCGAATAAAACACCAGCGTAGCGTCCCGGGCCGCGCTGAGGGGCGCGCCCCACAGGTGGGCGTTGAAATACCGCGCCGGGTCGTTGGGGTTCAGCACCAGCCGCCCCGTCTCCAGGAGAAATTGCACCTCCGGGCAAAGAGCCTCGTCCGCCTGCCAGATGGCTACCGGACGGCTGCGCTGCTGGTAGTCGTCCCCGGCGATGTGGCGGTGGTTCGCCAGGAAAAACGCCTGGTCATTGGGGTAGGGGTAGTGGCGGCCCTCCACCGTGTCCACCTTGAAATAGTCGCCGGGGCGGGCCAGTTCTCCCGCGCCGGAGGCCGCCTCCTGGCTGAACAGCTCATACAGGCCGTTGGGCCGCAGACGGATGGCCCCTTCCCGGAGCAGGGCCTGCTCCATGGCGCTGTTTTCCCCCAGACAATAGGCTTTCACGGTTTTGTCCGTCTTTTTGATTGCGTATCTCACGAAAACACTCCTTACAGGCGGGGTCGGCCCCATGCCGTCCCGCGTTTCGGGTTCAGGTCGTCACAATGCGGGTATCCTTCCGTTTTTCCGCTTCGTCAAGGGTATCGTAGGCGACCAGGTCGGGATGAATCTTCGCCAGGTCGTCCCTTACCTTGCCGAAACGGTAGCCCTCCGAGCGCATATAGGCGTTCCACCGCTTGTGTTCCAGCTCCGCCAGAGCCTCCTGCGGGATGCCGCAGGCGCTCCGCGCCCTGAAGTGGAGCGCGCTGGCAACGGAGGAGCGGTAATTGTACTCATAGTTCCAAAAATCCTCCTCTGCGCCCCATTTGAGATGTCTGTCACGAGCATCCCGCTCCAATTCAGAGTTGAGGATGGTATTCTCGTTCCAGGAGGATTCCAAATCGCCAATGAAATCAATGTCATAGCGCTGTCCTTTGAAGTTTTTCAGTCCGTCCAGTGTGCTCTTTTTTTCGGTGTTGTAGACAACGGCTTTGATTCTGGGATGACTATGGCTGCGCGCAAATAACATGCGCAGATTGGCGGCGGTCTCAATGTTTCTTGTGTCGTCCCCCAGGGCGACAAACACCCAGGTCGCGTCGCTCAATGCGTCGATTGCATCCACAAACGCCTGTGAACCGACTGTGACGCCCGATTGAATGACAATGCTGTACTCCGCCTCCCCCGGTACGCGGACGCCGTTGTATTTGTCGGACAGCAACTCCGGGCACTGGACCCTCAGCGTTTCCTCCGCCAGCGGGTCCTGGTCGAAGGCGGTGATTTGCAAATGGTATCCGTCCATCTGACAGAACCAGCTCAGGGTTTTGAGCAGATTGCTTCCATACCGGCCCAGGCCAACCAGCACCACAGAAATCAGCCTGCCGTCTGCCGTCTCCTTCGCGGAGGAAAAGAGTTCGTTCCCGCTGTCGTAGAGAAACCGGTTGATGAGGGAGCGGTTCGGGTCTATCCTGCGTTCCTTCACCTTTCCCTTCTCTGCGGAGGAGAGCAAAAGCTCACCCTCTAAATCGGTAGACTGTACATATAAGTGTGTATTTTCCCGATTTTTGTACCGATTGAGCAGCGACAGCGCCTGTGCGGTGTTTTTGCCGCTGTCATCGCTCAGGAGGAAGAAGTACAGTTCCGTCTTTTTGCTGTGGAAGTCGCACGCAGCGGTGCAAACATCCTGTTTCAACAGAATTGCCCTGCTCCTGCGTGCTTCCTCCACCAACGCAGAGCGCGCTTCCTGGTTCTGGTCAAAGACATCTGTGAACACCATCAGCCTGTTTTTATCCGCAGCAGAGAGATCTTTCGCCAGTGTCAGCGACTTATCGTTCAGCTCAGAGAAAAGATACAGGTCGCGGTTGTATCCGGCCAGCAGCCGAACCATGGCAGAGGCATTTTTGAACAGCGAGAGAACCAATCCAAAGGTCAAAACCGGCGCCAGCACGAGCAGGAAGGCGGCATAGACAGAATATGCGGTAGAGAGGGCGCCGTATGCGGGGGTCATCTGATCTGTGATAAACGCAAAATCCACACTCGTCAGGAAGAGACAAATGGTTTTGTGAATCGACAGCAGGACCGCTTTCACAGTACACAGCTGCTCACCGGCGAATGTTTCCCGATAGATGGGGAAGAACAGGAGGAACGCAGAGCAGAACACGGCGCCCATGAGAGTATAAAGCGGCGTAAGCAGTTTCCCCCGTGCGGTTTTGCGCTTGGACGCCCTGTTTGCTGCGATTCCCCCGGCAGCTAAAAATATGGCCGATAGTACCAGGCACACTCCAAACTGAATCATCTCTGTGTCTCCCCTCGGATTTATTCACCTGCACGTAAGGCGTCCGCGCCCCAGGCAGGAACCCCAACGGTTCTTCTCATTCATTCTACCACGTCTGACCGCCGATTGCACCTCTTTCTTTTTGTAAGTTGCGGAGTGAGCCGAAAGCGGCGCAAAACCCGGAAGGGGCCGGGAAACAGCGAACGACCATGAAAAGCATCCACCTACGTTTTAACGGAGAAGGAAAATGAAAAAATTGCATGATTTCGCGGCTTTTCGGGGCGGTTTTGCGTCCCTGACGAAAGGAAGCCAAAAAATTCAGGGATTTCCGCTTGACAGGCCATATCTTGCCGTGGTATAGTAAGGGTACACAAAATCTTGTTGTGTTTTCTTACCTCTAAGGGATTGATACATCGGCAGGGCTTGCAATAAAATATGCAATGACGAGAGTGTTTTCTTACCTCTAAGGGATTGATACGAGTTTAAGAACGTTGATGTAGGTGCCATTATTGCCAGGTGTTTTCTTACCTCTAAGGGATTGATACAGTATGTCGCACGTCGTTCTTTCAGGATTCCCGATGTGTTTTCTTACCTCTAAGGGATTGATACGGTAGCCCCGAGGCTCATTGACCCACCAAGCATATTGTGTTTTCTTACCTCTAAGGGATTGATACGTGTGGTGCACTCCCACCCTTCAGGGATTTATGATGTGTTTTCTTACCTCTAAGGGATTGATACATAAGGCAGCCACAGCCGTACCCTCTGCATTTTCTGGTGTTTTCTTACCTCTAAGGGATTGATACCTTAATCCAGGAGACATTTCTTCCGTCCCTAAAGGTGTTTTCTTACCTCTAAGGGATTGAGACTTCTGGGATACCGACATCAGCACCACCGCAACCACGTGTTTTCTTACCTCTAAGGGATTGATACAATGTAACTAGCTTGCTTTGAAAATCGGTGTCATACCTATGTTTTCTTACCTCTAAGGGCTACACAAAACCAAAAATTTCTAACAAATGCACAAAAAGAAAAGCAGGCGGTTTTCCGTCTGCTTTCTTTTGCGTTTTATTCGGTTTTAGGGTCAGCCACACAGCTAACAGCTAAGAGCTAAGAGCTAACAGCTGCTAAGGCCGCACCATCCGCCCGTAGCCCACGTTGGTCTTTGCGCCGATGCCCAGCTCCAAAATCAGTTGCCGGAACAGCTGCTTTTTGTCGCTGGCGGTGAAGGAGAAGGATTCTTCGCCGTCCCCTTCGGGGACGGTGGAATCGGTCAGGTAAAACAGGAACCGGAACCGGACCCCCGGCCTGACCCGCAAAAACGCCAAAACGGTGGGGGCCTTAATGCGCCGCTGGTCCGCTACCGGGACGGGGCTGTCCTGGTCCGTGGGGACTGGGGCCAGGTTGTCCGTGTCCAACAAGGGGCCGTCCTTGTCCACCACCGGGTAGGCGTCGAAAAACACGTCGCCGCCGGTCTCCCGGTCGAAGATGTCCCGCTCCAGCGCCTGCATCACCCCGTCCGGCGCGCTTTGCAGCTTGTCGGACAGCTCCCGGACGAACTCGTAACCGCCCAGCCGGAACCCGCTGCGCAGCACCCCTTTCACCGTGGAGCCGGGGAGGTAGGGGAGACCGGTCACATAGTCAAAGTTGAAGCCGATGGACAGCTCGCCTTTGACCCCTGCCCTGTGGGGCAGGCCCGTCCCGGCCAGGAGGCCGGGGTAGGTGGTTTTCAGGTCAAAGGACTGGTAACGGGTGGTTTTCTCCCTGGCGAGCTTCTCCAGCGCCTGCTGGGGCCGCCAGCTGGAGTGGAACACACAGGAGCGAAAGGCTGCGTTTTGCGCATTGGCCGCCGCCAGCTCCCGTTTCTCCGCTTCTTTGTCCTTCTTTTTCTCTTTGTCGGACCGAAATTTTTTCTCCAGCACCTCGCGCATTTCTGCGTTCTCGTAGTAGTCCGCAAAGAAAAAGTGGTGCAGGTTTTGCTCCGCGATGTTCTCGCCGGTGAGCAGCTGGTTCAGGGGCTTGTCTGCGCTGTCGGCTGTCTCAGCGTTCTCTGTCCCGTTGTCAGAGGAAAATCGTTTCTGAAATTCCTCCAAAGTCAGGCTCTCCTGCTTTCTGGGCTTCGCCGGGCCTTTGTTTTTGTCTTTACGCCTGGGCATAGCCGCACCTCCTTACTCTGCCGATGCGCTGTCCGCGTCGTCCTTCGTCTGCGCCGTGGGGTACAGGTTCAGCGCCAGCTTGACGGCGACGGCGGCGGTCAGGATGTTGTCCGTCAGCCCAGGAAGCGCCGCTTTTTCGGCGCGCACCACCTGAAGCGCCAGCGCCTTGTCCCCGCCCGTTGTGCCGCCGTGAATGACCTGATAGATGGCGTTCATCAGCCGGGAGCGGTCCACGTCGCTTTTCCCGTCGTCGCTGAACGCCGCCACAGCGGAGAGCAGGCTGCCCATGGCCACCGCCGCGCCGAAGGCGGCGATCTGCCCCCGGAAGCCGGCGGGGACCTGGCCCTTTTGGTCCATGATGCCGTTGTCCCGGATGGCGTCATACGCCAGGGGAATCATTTCGTCCAAACGTCGTTTGTCCATTCCGCTCAGCCTCCCTTTTGCTCCGTGACCTTGCACAGGCCGCAGCCGATGGAGGCGTGGCCGCCGAACTGCACCACCTGGCCGTCGATCTCCTTTGCAAAGGTCTCCAGCAGCGCTCTGTCGTCCGACACGGCGAAAAAGTAGAACAACGACTCGTGGGGAACAAATTCCTCATACCAGAGGTTCTGTTTGTTCACGGTGCCGGTGCTGTTCCGGGCGGTCATGGGGAGGCTGATGTCCCGGAAGTCCGCTTCGCACATTTCAAACAGCGCCTCGTCGTCAAAGGTGTACCACTTGTTCAGCGCCCTGTTTTCCGCCTCCAGGTGGGACAGGCTCTCCGGCAGCTCTTTTGCGTCAGAAAGGCCGCAGGGAACGCCCAGTGCCTCTGTAATATTTCGGAATTGTCCCACCGCTGCGGGGGTGGTGACCAGGTAGTAGGCAGCACTGCCCGCCGTGGCCCGGAGGGGCCGGGCCAACATCCACGCGGAGAGCAGCTTGACCTGCCCCGCAGAGGAGTCGGAAGCATCGTCGCCCTTTTGGGGTTTCCCGCCAAAGATTTGGTCGATGGTGGCCGCGTCCACTTCTTTTGCCTCTTCTTTCGCTTTGAAAAAGTCCCGCAGCGCCCCCTTTACGCCGGAGGCGTTGATGATGGGATAGTGGTTGATGGGGTCCTTTTCCACCTCATTGTCCACCACGTTGAAATTGACATCGCCGTTGCCCACGTGCAGGTTGGTCAGGCACTTCAACTTAAACAGCTTTACATTCATCAGAACAACTCCTCCTTATTTCCTGGCCTCGATGTGAATCAGCCGGTTCATCCCCACGCGGTCCGCGCTCTGTTGCAGGTGCAGTTCCCTGGGGTCGTAGTAAAACACGCTCCCCGCCTGCACCAGGTTGTACAGCTCCGCCGTTTTGCTCATGCGGTCCCGCTGGGTGCCGCTGTCCAGGTCGGTGGTCAAATACCGCAGCTGCTTCCGCAGCAGGATGGCGAACCCCTCGTGTTTTGGCGTTTCGCGGAACCACAGGTCAGACAGGGCGTACCAGTAGTCGTTTTCCTCCCGGGGCAGGAGCTGTTTGGCCAGCGTTTCCAAATCGTCCTCCTCCCGGCGAAAGGCGATTCGGAAGGGGGACTTCCCCTGTCCCATGAACACCGTGCTGGTGTACCCGTCCACGTCCGCGCTCTCGTCCAGGGCGGCGTAAAAGGCGAAGCGAAAGCCGCTTTTCAGCATCTGGTATTCCTTTTTGAAGAATCCATCTTTCTTTTCTTTGGTGTCGATGCCCACCCGCACGTCGCTGAGGAAGGGGTCGGTAAGTTCCCCTGTGGTTTCGCAGAGGGGCAGGTACTTCCCGGCGGGGAGGTCGTGCCCCTTCGCCGTGTAGTTGACCGGCACCCGCTTTGCATCGGCGGAGGAAGGCAGCGCCGCAAAGCGCAGACAGCCGCCGTCCTTTTCGTCCACAATGCGGTAGTTCAGCGGAGCGGGCAGGTAGGAGGTCTCTCCCCGGCGCAGGAACAGCGGGGAGATTTTCTCGATCAGTCCGAAGCGGTTGTCCCCGTTGATGGAGAAGCTGTTTTCTCCCACATAACGCCCGCTATGAGCGCGCAGCGTTCGCTGCGCGTCTGTTTCGCCGCTGTGCCAGAGGAGGCCGTACCGGTCCAATATCGCGTAGCGCAGCACACCCAGCAGCGCCGTCTGGTTGGGGGTCTTTTCGCTGGCGATATAATAGGTGTCCGGCATGGTGGTCTCCGTGCCGTAGTGGAAGGTGCGCTCTCCGCCGAAAAAGTAAGGCTCCAGCGGCGTCAATGTCACAAGATAGCTTTGCATCAGTCCTCCTCGCCTCCCCTCTCGTTGAGAAATTGATTCAGCCGCAAAACGTTGATGAGGGCGCGTAGCGGCGGATAATCGTCCTTCTGCACCGTTTCGCTTTGGCAGTATCCGGGGAAGATCTCGTCCCGGTAATACCTTGCAATTTCCTGCAAATACCCGTCCTGGGGGTCGTCCTCACTGCGTTTGAGGTAGTTGCGCAGGAACGTCAGATAGCGGTCCTCCGGCAGGTCGGGCCGCTTGTCCAGCAGCTGGAAGAATTGCGCCCCCTGCTCCAGGTGATAGGGGACCGACTGCAACAGTTCGTCCGCCGCCTCGTTCTCACCGTCCGCTTTCTCCTTTTTCGGCGCGTAAAACAGCATGTCGTCAAACGCTTTCACGTGGCCCATCTCCACGCACAGCGCGAAGCACCGTCCGCTGTGCTTTTCCAGCTGAATGGCCATGCAGTTTTTGGTGGGTTCGGCTCCCGCCTGGCAGAACTTTTTCGCCTTATGGAGCAACAGATCCCGCGCCCGGTTCAGCGCCTCGTACAGTGGGAATTTATAGAACTGGATGGAAACGCCGAAGGACAACGATGTTTTTGTTCCCTCGACGCCTTTGTTCAGTTTCTCGTCATAAAGGGCGCTCAGCTTCTGGCACAGCAGGAACACGGAGTGCCCCTCCCGGTTGACCACCGGCGACAGGAACAGCAGGTCGTCGCCGCCGGCATAGATGGGCATGGCTCCGAAGCTGCGCACCAACTGGGCAGCCTTCGCCGCGTACTCCAGGCAGCTCCGGGAGAACTCCGTCACGTCCTCATCCGTCTCCTTTTCCTTCAAAACCTCCCCCATAGAGTCGCCGTCCGCCTGAACGATGGCAAAATAGTTCTGGCGCTGCCAGTCCGGGTGTTCCACACGGCCACAGATGCTGTCAATGGCGCGCAGGTTGCCGTTCGGTTCTGTGAGAACGCCGGTTGTTATCGCTTTCAGCATGGGGCTTTTCTTGAGCCTTTTGTTGTCTTGCTCCTCTCCCGTCCTGCCGTCTTTTTCCCTCTTAAAAATAGTCAGCAGCGGCTCATCCTGGGCCTCGGTGGGGAAGGTGGGGCAAAGCTCCAGCCCGTCCAGGTATTTGTTCAGGCCAAGCACACAGTTCTTCTGCACCTGCTGGGCCGGGACAAGGACATAATGGATGTTCAGATAGCCCTCCGCCTGCTTGTTTAAGTAGATTTTTTCCTTCATCTCCGCCCGCACGTCCGTCACACAGGCATCGACCCGGTCTTTCAGCGCGTCGATGTCCTCTGTCTCCACGGCGCAGACGATGCGGTCATGAAACAGCCCTGCGCCCTCCGTGAAGAAGCCGTTTTCGTCCTGATGGCGTTCCGCCGGGGTCGGCGCGTAATAGGGGGAGATGATGCGCGCACCCAGTTCGGTTCGGAACCGCTCGCACAGCCGCCCGGCCAGGTAGGAGAACAGACTGCTGGCGTACCACAGCGCCGCCGGGTAGGTAGCCAGGTCCAGCGTGTCGTTGATGGGGCCGATCGTCACGGCAAGATAAACCTTCGTCACGTTTGCTCACCTCCAACTGGATTTTGGAGCGGCGCTCCCACAGGGACCAACCGGATTTTGGAACAGCGGTCCCGCAGCGACCCCGATTGAAACTTTCCTGCGGGAAATTCGCCGTTATACCACCTGGCAAACGCCTCCAGAAACTCCACCGTGTCGAACACGGCGGGGGTGGAGATGACCTCCTTGTGTTCTCTGCACTGGAAGGCAAATTCCTTGTTCAAAATCGGCCCCGCGTCCTCCGGCAGGAAGCACACCGCAGTGGGCAGCACCTTCACCAGCACTGGAGAGGGGAAGCGGTTGATGTAGGTTTTTGCCGTCGTGTCGTCTGTGTGCGTGACGGTGATGACAGGACAGTCCTCGTGCTTGCGTATCTCTTTTCCATTCTCCTGATGAAAGGTGTAAGTATCCGTCAGGCCCAACACCGCCCGCTTGAAAGAATACTCTCCCGGTTTTGGCTGGCATCTTTCCGGCATTTTGCCGTCTTTCGTGAGTCCAACACCAAACGCGACTTTCATCATGGCTTTGTCGTTCCGTACTTCGTCCTCGCCATCGGTCATGGGATAGTCCTTCATGAGATAGCCCTTTACATAGTTGTCCTCAATGTTTTTCAGCTTCCGCAGGTTCCGCCCGGTTTTCATAGCCATACAGACAAGATCGGCATTTTTCGCCCATTCTGTGTCTCTGTTGATTTCGGCCACACTGAGGTCGATGGACTTGATTTTGCAATAGATAAACCGGGGATACACCTTTTGGAGCAGCGCCAGCCGATCCCCCAATGAGTGTTCCGGGCAGTACAGGAACCCGCCGTAGCCCTTTGTCTGCCGGGTGCCGAAGTTGTGGGTCAGGAAGAACAGCTCCAGATTGTCCCCGATAAAGGTCAACAGCGCCTCCCGTTGGGCCTTGTCGGAAATCAGGCAGGTGATTTTCAACGTCAGTCCCTCCGGGCAGAACAGGCCGTGCTTTTCCTCTCCGTCCCCCATGTTGCCGAAGTACATGGGAAAGTTGTTCCGCTCGATTTTGAGTGGCTTCGTTTCGCCTATGGGGAACACCTGCACTTTATAGTTCAGGTGATAATAGTCCGAACACTCGTCGTTGCCGGGCGTGCCCGCGATTTGCCACGCCTTGGGAACAGTCTCCCCCTGCTCCTCCTGGTACCGTCCGCAGAGGAACCGGTCCAGCTTGGGCTTCAGCTCTGTGGCCCGGAGCGCTGCGCCCGCTTCATCAAATTGAAAGTGGATGATCGGCGTCACCTGCCGGATCAGAAATTCCTGCGAAAACGACCCCATTTTCGTCACCTCTTTTTCTTCCTTCTGGTGTGTTTGAAAATCAACCATGTGCCAGCACCTACTATCACTGCCAGTGCCGCGATAATAACCGTTACAATGCCATAGGCCGTTGTGACCCCGTTCTGCAAAGCCTCAAGCAAATCGAGACCATCCAGCCAGGTAGACGCGAGCGCCCACAGCAGCGCCACCAGCGCAAACGCGAAGGCATACATATTGAACTTGAAATCCTGGTTGACGTTGGCCGTCTCATACAGGGCTTCGATTTGCTGACACAAATTCTCCCGCGCCTCGTGGATATAGAGCTGTTCACGGAGCATATGGTACAACTCCACCCCCTGGTACTGTTCGGTCACGCTGTAAAAATCCAGCTGGTTGCTGAACGCCACGAACCGCTCCTGCAAACTGGACAACTGATTGATTTTGGTCATCTTCAAGTTCTTCTTTCCGGCGCCCAGGCCACTGGAAATTTCAGTCATCTTCGCTTGGAGAGAAATCAGCGAGGCTTTCTGGGCCAGGCACAGGCAGGCCAGCTCGAAATACTCTGTCAGGAATGCGTTGATGACGTGTCCTATCGCATAGGGTGGACCATCTTTTATCAGCATAAACATGGAGTGGTGGGTAACAGCATGAAGCGTACCATAATCCAGCCACCGGAGATAAGCGCTGCGGCGCAGCTCTTCGCGGCGCATCCCCTGATTCTGGGCGGAGCAGTTTTCTTCCGTGTCCACGTAAAACAGCTCGTACAGGCTCTGCTCCACCTCCTGGGCAGCGGCCTCCGGGTCCCGAAAATAGCTGAACAGTTCGTCTGCGCATGGCTCCTTTAACTGCACCATGCAGTGGGTGAACATCCGGTCGTCGATGGCCGGGTAAATAAACACTTCATTCCTGTTCTTTGTCTGGTGGGAGACGAACTGGTGCTTTTTCCTGCCCAGATTTAACAATTTCGTAAGGAAGTCTGCAAAATAGGTCGTCGGCAGCTTTCCGCCGATGTCCTCCGGCTGGAAATTGAACTCTGTTATAAAGTTCATCCAGCGCCCTACGCATACCCCCAGCTTTTTTGCGTTGGCAAAGGTGGGGACAGCGGCCACCCCCACCCGGCGGCCATACTCGTTGATGGCTTTCACGTCCGCTAATGTGGTATATTTGGTGTTTTCGCACTCAAATACCAGAATCCCTACGCCGGTGTTGTACAGGCGCAGGCGGATGCCGTTCAGGTTCAGGCAGTAGTTCTTTGCTTTACATTCGTAGTTCCCTGCTTTACATTCAATGATGTATTCCATCCCGGCATTGCGGTTGTAGCTGCCTGCCTGCCCCGCCGGGCGGAAGGTAAACCGATGACTGGCCGGTGGCGCACCGATGCCATACAGTGTGTAACGCACGGCGGGATAAAAATACTGGTACTCCGCGTAGAGCAGTTCGCGCTCTTCCTGGGTAGCGGCGCGCTGCTCCGGCAGTTCCCATTCGTCCTTGAAATCATCGCAGCACCAATATACATTCTGTATAAAACTATCTGAAATATCCTCCATGGAGAGACCGCTTTTCTCCCAAATGAAGGGGAACGCAAAGGTATGGTAGCTTTTGACCACCTGCGCTTCATCTGCCATGCTGCACTTCCTTTCTGTTGAATCGACACAGAGCTACGCCTGTTCGGTAAAAGCTGGATACTAAAAAGTATAGCAGTCCCGATGTAGTTTGTCAATCTTTACGCAAAGAGTTTTTTAATACCATCAGCTGATTGACAAGCTCCGTGTGCTTCTATATAATAAACCCCGCAGACAGTGCGAGGGGGGAATTTTATGCAAATCAAATTGCGGTTCAGCGGGCAGAACATTTTGCTGCCCATGGCCAGCCAGTACCCCATACAGGGGCTGCTCTACCGGCTGCTCTCCGGCGCGCCCGGCTACGCCTCCTTCCTCCACGACACCGGCTACCGCCGGGAGAAAAAGGTGTTCCGGCTGTTCACCTTCGGCCCGCCGGAGGGCCATTACCTCCGCCGGGAGAAGCAGCTCCTCTACCCGGAGGGGTTTCGGCTGGAGGTGCGCTCCTGTGACCCCATGTTTATCCAGGCCATGCTCCAGGGGACGGCGCAGGACCGGGACTGCCGCTTGTGTGGCAACGCCCTCCGGCTGGAGGACGTGCGGCTGGAGGACCGGCGCATCCATACGGGGGCGGTGCGGGTGCGGATGCGCAGCCCTATCACTGTCCACACCACCCTTCCCGACGGCTTCACCCGGTACCATACGCCGGAGGAGGAGGTATTTTACGCCGCCATTGCCGATAACGCGGCGGAGAAGTGGCGGGCCATGTACCGGCAGGAGCCGCCCGGCCCCCTGCAAATGGCCTCCTGCGGCGGCGCTCACCCCAAGACCGTCACCACCTACAAGGGCAACTATATCACCGGCTATGGCGGTTCTTTCCAGTTGGGCGGCGACCCGGCGCTGCTGGACCTGCTGTACAACGCCGGTCTGGGCGGGAAGAACGCCCAGGGGTTCGGGATGTTCGACCCCGTGAAGTAAATCAGAACAGAAAACTCCCCCGGCTGGGGCCGCACAGATGTGGGCGCTGAGCCGGGGGAGGTTGTTTTTGGGCAGAAAAAAGAGACGCGAAAGCGCCTCTTTTTTTTCGTTTTGGGAACCCTTAGAGGTAAGAAAACACAGGCATTCGTGCAAAGGCCACGAGTCTTCCTCGCGTATCAATCCCTTAGAGGTAAGAAAACACAACCAGATTTTGTGTATCCTTACTATACCACGGCAAGAGATGCCTGTCAAGGGGAAAAAGCTGGATTTCCAAGGCGGCAGCAGTTAAAATCAGCCCTGGAGGATGGACAGATTTGCCGCGTCACCCTTCCATCTTCATAGGGATATTTTACCACACATTATCCAAATTGTAGTTGTTACCCTGTCCGGTTCATCTCGGCGGTTGCAAAATGGAGGAAAGTGCAGTATAATTCCCCTTATCATGCGTAATACGCCGTCAGAGCGACGGCCAACCACAGCGGAGGGATGTAAATTGAAATTTTCAGAGATGAAGTATAAGCGCCCGGATCTGGAGGCGCTGAAAAGCCAGCAGACCGCTCTGACGGAGCAGTTGAAAAGTGCGGCGGACTACGAGACGGCCCGACAGGTGTTCCTGGAGGACCAGACACTGGAAAAACGGATCAACACTCAGGCGACGCTGGCCAGCATCCGTCACTCCATTGACACGCGGGATGGATTCTACGATAAAGAATCCAAATTCTGGAACTTTGCAACGCCCGAACTCCAGGCAGTGAGCCAGGAGCGGACGCTGGCGCTGCTGGCCAGCCCCTTCCGGGCCGACTTTGCCAGGGAATACGGCGAGCTGATGTTCACCAACGCGGAGCTGGAGCTGAAAGCCTTCTCGCCGGAGATCGTCCCAGAGCTACAGCAGGAGAACGACCTGACTCAGGAGTATGAGAAGCTGCTCGCCTCCGCCCAGATCCCCTTTGAGGGCGGGGTGTACACCCTGAGTCAGATGACCCCTTTTAAGAGCGACCCGGACGACGAACGCCGTCTGGCCGCGTGGAAGGCGGAGGGCCAGTGGTACAAGGATCACCAGGACCGCATGGACAGCATCTATGACCAGCTGGTCCACTTGCGGGACACGATAGGCAAAAAGCTGGGGTACGAGGGGTATACCACCCTGGGCTACTACCGCATGGGCCGCAACTGCTACACCAAGGAGGACGTGGAGCAGTTCCGGGCCGCCGTGGTGAAATATCTGGTCCCAGTGGCGGACAGCATCTATCAGGAGCAGGCCAAACGGCTGGGAAAGGAATACCCCATGAGCTTTGCGGACAACGCCCTGGAGTTCCGCTCCGGCAATCCCCGTCCCCAGGGGGGCGGCGGAGGACATCCTGGCCCAGGGCAAGAAGTTTTATGACGAACTTAGCCCGGAGACCAGCGAGTTTTTCCGCGTCATGCTGGACGGGGAACTGTTGGATGTGCTCAGCACCGAGGGCAAGGCCGGAGGTGGCTACTGCACCAGCCTCCCGGACTATGAAGTCCCCTTCATCTTCGCCAATTTCAATGGCACCCAGGAGGACGTGGAGGTGGTCACCCACGAGGCCGGCCACGCCTTTGCCGGATACCTCAACCGGAAGCGGGTCCCCCTGTCCTCCTGCTGGCCCAGCATGGAGGCCTGCGAGGTTCACTCCATGTCTATGGAGTTCTTTGCCTGGCCCTGGGCCGAGGGCTTTTTCGGTGAGGACACCCGGAAGTTCTATTACAGTCACCTGTCCGGCGCGCTGACCTTCATCCCCTATGGAACGATGGTGGATCACTTCCAGCATATTATCTACGAGCAGCCCGACCTGACGCCTGCCCAGCGCCACGGCGTCTGGAAGGAACTGATGGGGATCTATATGCCCTGGATGCGGCTGGACGGTGAGATTCCCTTCTACAGCGAGGGGGAGCACTGGCAGCTGAAGCATCACATCTACTCGTCTCCTTTCTATTATATTGACTACTGTCTGGCCCAAACGGTCTCTCTGGAGTTCTGGGCCATGATCCAAAAGGACCTGCCCGACGCCTGGCGGCATTACATGGCCTACGCCAGCCAGGGTGGTTCTGCCACCTTCACCGATCTGCTGAAAAACGCCGGGTTGAAGAGTCCCTTTGAGGAGAGCTGTCTCCGGGAGGTTTGTCAGGCCGCGAGGGAATGGCTGGCGAACTTTGACCTGACGGGCATTGCCTGATGGCGGGGCGCAAATGGGGCGTCAACGCCCATACGGACGAGTTCCACCGGGGCCGCCAACGGGGAGTATGTCTACACCGGGGATCATTACGCCTATCAGGACCAGGGCAGGAGCCGCCGCCGGTTACACGGTGGAGGACGGCGTCGTTACCACTGCTCCTGAGGGCGCTTCCCTGACCTACACCGTCCACATCGGCGGTTCCGGCACCGGCGACCACCCCTCTTTCCTGCTGCTGAGCAACGCCGCTGACGCCCAGGCCACCATCGGCGTCACCCTGACCATCAACGACCACGCCGACGCTTTGGGTTTGGGTCCGCCGGGGCCACGGTCCCCGCCGCCTCCCGTGTGGCCCGTCCCCCGTGGCGCGCTTCTCCCTGCGCTGCGCTCCCTGCCTGCATTTGCGCTAAAGAGGAATTGGCCATTGCCGTCAAGGGCACTTCCGGGGCTGCGCCCCTCCCTGTCGGCCAGCGCTTCCGGAATGCAGTACCTGATCCCCGGCTGGAAGTTTGACAACAAGAAGCCCTGCCTGGTGCGCTAAGCGCTAAAGTATGATATAATAAGGCTGGCGAACGGGCAGACACCCATTTGCCAGCCTTATCCCTTACCCAACTTCCGAGGAGGGAATGTTATGAATGAAATACTGCGGGGCGAAGCCGACCAGATCATCTCCGCCAGTTTGAACGCCGTTCTCCCGGACGAGGCGGTACAGCGGGCGCTGAAACAGTTTCGGCCCCGTGGCGGCAAAACGCTGCTGGTGGCTGCGGGCAAGGCGGCCTGGCAGATGGCAAACGCCGCTGTCAAGGCGCTGGGCCACGTGGACGGCGGCGTGGTGGTCACGAAATACCACCACGTCATGGGGGAGATCCCCGGCGTGACCTGCTATGAGGCAGGACATCCCGTCCCCGATGAAAACAGCTTCGCCGGGACCCAGAAGGCGCTGGAGCTGGTGCAGGGGCTGCGCAAGGAGGATACGGTGCTGTTCCTGCTCTCCGGCGGCGGCAGCGCTCTGTTTGAGCAGCCGCTCATCCCCGGTGACGAGCTGCAACGCATCACCAACCAGCTTTTGGCAAGTGGCGCCGACATTGTGGAGATGAACACCCTGCGCAAGCGGCTCAGCGGCGTCAAGGGCGGACGGTTCGCCAAGGCGTGCGCCCCTGCCCAGGTGTTCAGCGTGGTACTCAGCGACATTCTGGGTGACCCGCTGGATATGATCGCCAGCGGCCCCGCCTACCCCGACAGCTCCACCTGCGCCCAGGCCAAGGCCGTGGTGGAAAAGTACGGACTGCACCTGTCTGACCGGGCGCTGGCTCTGCTGGACAAGGAGACCCCCAAGGCGCTGGACAACGTGGAAACACAGATCACCGGCAGCGTCCGGGAGCTGTGCGCCGCCGCAGCAACGGCCTGCGCCAAACTGGGTTACGAGCCGATCATCCTCACTGACCAGCTCTGCTGTGAGGCGCGGGAGGCGGGCAGTTTTCTGTCCAGCATCCTCCGCACCCACGCGGGAGAGGGCAAACGGGTGGCCTACATCGCCGGTGGCGAGACGGTGGTTCACCTGACGGGCAAGGGCCTGGGCGGGCGGAACCAGGAGCTGGCGCTGGCCGCCGCACCGGGCATTGCGGGCCTGGAGGGGGCTGCCGTGTTCTCCGTGGGCAGCGACGGCACCGATGGTCCCTGCGACGCCGCTGGGGGCTATGTGGATGGGGACACTCTGGCAACTCTGACTGCTGCCGGGAAGGACGTGTTTGCCGTCTTGCAGGACAACGACGCCTACCACGCGCTGCAAGCGGTGGGCGGTCTGGTGGTCACCGGTCCCACTGGTACCAACGTCAACGACGTTGCAGTGGCGTTGCTGCAAGGCTGACCGCCTGAAATCATATCGGATCGCGGCAGCCCTCACCCGACTTCCTTCCTTCGTCTGATTTTTCTTGTGACCTTCCACTACCGTCAAGCGGTACTTCTGCCCTCAAGGGGCACTTACCCTCAAGGGGTACTTCTACCCTCAAGGGGTACTTCCGTTGCGCTCCCTGCGGCACTTCGTGCCTCCGCCGTCAAGCGGCACTTCCGGGGCGTTGCCCCTCCCTGCCTGTGTTTGCTTCAATTCACTTTCTCCGCAGGGCTGCCGATCATCTGAAATAATGGAACTGCACCAGAGCATTGCTTTGGTGCAGTTTCCATTTGCAAAGAAACCAGTTTTTGCCGCCGATACCAGCTGGAAAGCCCAAATAACGGCCTGTTGCAAGGCCAGGAAAACATTGCTTGATATACAGCGGGATTTGTGGTAAGCTAATTACAATATAAAAGCTTTCGTTAAATGCACTTGGAGGTGAACAGCAAATGAACAGATTGAAGTTGCCACTGGGAATTGAAAACTTTATGGATATGCGCACTCGCGGTTACTACTATGTGGATAAGACCAATCTCATTCGGGATTTGCTGAACCAGGGTGCCTTGGTGACGCTTTTTACCCGCCCACGGCGTTTCGGCAAGAGCCTGAATATGAGTATGCTCCGGTACTTCTTTGAGGTCGAGACAGACAAGAGCTTTTTTGATGGATTGGACATCTCCAAAGAAACAGCCCTGTGCCAGCAGCATATGGGGCAGTACCCGGTCATCTCTATCAGTCTGAAAGGCGTGGAGGGCTGGGACTTTGCGGACGCCCGTAGAGGCGTTTGGAGAATTATAAAGGCAGAGGCGAATAAGGTTTTCTATTTGACACAAAACGATTTGTTAAGTAAGTCTGAAGCCAGTGAGTTAGAGACCCTCTGCAATGGGACGGGAGACTTAGAGGGAAGTCTGCAATTCCTTTCCCAGCTTCTCTATAAGCATTATGGCAAAAAAGTTGTCATCCTGATTGACGAATACGATGTGCCATTGGACAAAGCGTACCAACGGGGTTACTACGACCAGATGATTCTGTTAATTCGGCAGATGCTCAACGCGGCCCTGAAAACCAACGATGCCTTGCAGCTTGCTGTGTTGACGGGGTGTCTGCGAATCTCAAAAGAGAGCATTTTTACCGGGCTGAATAATCTGCGGGTGAATACGATTGTCGATGAGAAGTACGACGAGTGGTTCGGGTTTACAGATACCGAGGTGCAGGAAATCCTCCATTATTATGGGCTGAGCGAATACTACTCACTTACAAAAGAGTGGTATGACGGCTACCGCTTCGGACAGACAAACGTCTACTGCCCGTGGGATGTAATCAACTGGTGTGACCACCTTTTGAACGAATCCCGCAAGGTACCGCAGAACTTCTGGGCCAACACCAGCAGCAACGATATGATCGTCCGCTTTGCAGAGAAAGCCGATATGGGAACTCGTGAGCAAATCGAATCGTTGATTGCGGGAGAGTCTGTGTATAAAGAATTGCAACTTGATTTAACCTACCCGGAAATCGGCGAGGAACCAGACCATATCTGGAGTGTGCTGTTTACCACGGGTTATTTGACTCAACGGGGAATGAACGATTTTGGTGAATATGAACTGGTGATTCCCAACA
>MSHH01000044.1 GCA_001941075.1 Oscillospiraceae bacterium Zagget6
TGATGGTGTTATATGGACGGCCCAAATGCTTTGCAATCTTGTACGTACTCCAGCCGTCCCGCAGATGCACCTCTATATCGTGCCGTTCCTCCGAACTTAAGTGTTGCCCTTTTCGATGTTCAATGGTATAATCGGGATTGTCCATAGTGATGATCTCCTTTCAGAATTGGTGTGTGGTAACTCAATTCTACCATTGATTCATCACTATGGATATTCTTTTTACTATTGCAGTTTCATTTTACAATGCGCCAAAATATTTCCGCCTGAAAACAGGCAAATTTCAAGAAAAAACAGGAATTTTTAAGAAACACTTTTCTTGGCCGTCTATTTCTGATATACTATATTATTAGAAGCGCCCGTATGGGCAGTCACTCTATCAAGAAAGGAAGATTTGTTATGGTCAATCGTTTTGTACTCAACGGCATTTCTTATCACGGCAAAGGAGCCATTCAGGAGATCCCCGGCCTGGTGCAGGCCAAGGGCCTGAAAAAGGCGTTCATCGCCTCTGACCCTGACCTGGTCAAGTTCAACGTCACCAAGAAGGTCACCGACCTGCTGGACGCGGCGGGCATGGACTACGAGGTCTACTCCGACATCAAGCCCAACCCCACCATTGAGAACGTCCAGACCGGCGTGGAAGCCTACAAGAAATCCGGCGCGGATTATATGATCACCATCGGCGGCGGCTCCTCCATGGACACCGGCAAGGCCATCGGCATCATCATTAACAACCCGGAGTTTGCGGACGTTCGCTCCCTGGAGGGCGTTGCCCCCACCAAGAACCGCACCGTCTACACCATCGCCGTCCCCACCACCGCCGGCACCGCGGCGGAGGCCACCATCAACTACGTCATCACCGACGTGCAGAAGAAGCGCAAGTTCGTCTGCGTGGACGTGAACGACATCCCCGACATCGCCATTGTGGACCCCGACATGATGTCCACCATGCCCAAGGGCCTGACTGCCTCCACCGGCATGGACGCCCTGACCCACGCCATCGAGGGCTACACCACCAAGGCTGCCTGGGAGCTGGCCGACTGCCTGAACCTGGAGGCCATCAAGCTCATCTCTGCCAACCTGCGGGGTGCCGTCAAGAACGAGCAGGAGGGCCGCGAGGGTATGGCCCTGGGCCAGTTCGTCACCGGCATGGCCTTCTCCAACGTGGGCCTGGGCATTGCCCACTCCATGGCCCACACCCTGGGCGCGGTCTATGACACCCCCCACGGCGTGGCCTGCGCCATGATGCTGCCCATCGTCATGGAGTTCAACGCCGACGCCACCGGCACCAAGTTCAAGGACATCGCCGAGGCCATGGGCGTAGACACCACTGGCATGGATCAGGAGACCTACCGCAAGGCCGCCATTGACGCCGTCAAGCAGCTCTCCGCCGACGTGGGCATCCCCACCAAGCTGGAGAAGATGAAGGAGGAGGATCTGGACTTCCTGGCCGAGTCCGCCGCCGCCGACGCCTGCGCCCCCGGCAACCCCAAGGAGGCCAGCATCGAGGACTTCAAGACCCTGTTCCGCAAGCTGATGTAAGGCTACCGCAGGGCAACGGAACCTGGTCAAATTGTCATCATAACAAAGGCAGAGCATTTGAGGCGAAGAATCGCTTTGGAGGCTCTGCCTTTTTCGGCTTGGTGAAAGCACTCCCCATACGTTGTTGGAATGCAGTTTGCAGCCGTTGCTTCCGTGGGGGGTGCGGATACGCCAACTATTTGATTCACTCGTTCTTCTCCAACAAATTTTCACATGGCATAGCTGTCGAAAAACACAGAAATATCCATCTCCGCAAAGAACATTTTGCTATGGCCTGAGAACAGACAACTATACCGTTTTTACCAGGGCAGGTTATAATAAAACCATCAAGAACAGCTTGGAAACAACCGTACAAACAAAAAGGAGGAACTTTTTATGAAAGTAAAAAAGCTGTTGGCTCTGATCCTGGCCCTGGCAATGACGTTCGCTCTGGCTGCCTGCGGCACCAGTGAAACCGCATCTTCCGGCGAAACGGAAAGCTCCGCGTCTGCCGCAGATGTGGAAACCACCGAAAAGGAGTACACCGTCAGCGAGCTGACCGTCAACATCTGGGACAACAACCAGTTGGATGGCCTCCAGCAGATCGCCGATGAGTGGACCGAGACCTCCGGCGTCAAGGTGCAGATCAACGTCATCACCTGGGACGAGTACTGGACGCTGCTGGAGGCGGGAGCCATGGGCGGCGAGATGCCGGACGTGTTCTGGATGCACATCAACGAGGCCAGCAAGTACATGTCCAACGATATGCTGCTGGACCTGACCGACTATGTGGCTGCCGACGACGCCATCGACCTGGACAACTATTACGAGGGCATTGTAGAGCTGTACAGCTACGATGGCTCTCAGTACGCCCTCCCCAAGGACCACGACACCATCGCTCTGCTGTACAACAAGGCCATCTTTGACGAGTACGGCATTGACTACCCCACCGACGACTGGACCTGGGACGACTACGCCGCCGTTGCCGCGCAGATCACCGAGGCCGGCGCTGCGGATGGCGTATACGGCACCGCGATGAATACCAACGACGGTCAGGACGGCTGGTACAACCTGATTTATGGCTTCGGCGGCGAACTCATCAGCGACGACCAGACCACCTCTGGCATGGACAATGAAAACACCATCGCCGCTATGACCTGGCTGGCTGAGAACCTGATCCCCTCCATGCCTGCTCAGGACATCATGTCCACCACTGACCCTGACGTGCTGTTCCAGAGCGGCCTTGTGGGAATGATGCTGCAAGGTTCCTGGATGGTCAACACCTTCTATACTGCGGGGAACGCCGACGACTACGCCTGGGCCATGATCCCCTATACGGACGCCAACGGCAACGGCGAGTGCGACGACGGCGAGCGCGTCTCCCTGTACAACGGCCTTGGCTGGGCGGCTGCTCCCAACACGGAGGACCCCCAGGCTGCCTATGACCTGATTTCCTACTTCTGCTCTTACGAGGGACAGATGAAGCAGTCCGAGCTGGGTGTCACCATGGCCGCCTATAAGGGTTGCTCCGATGCCTTTGTCACCGCATTTGAGGGCATGGACCTGTCTCCCTTCGTGGAAATTGAAGAGAACGGCACCCTGATCCAGCACCCCTCCTCCAAGGACACGACGGAATGGGAGAGCCTCTTCACCACCGACCTGGTGGCCGCGTGGCAGGACCCCTCCACCATGGAAGATGTCTGCCGGGCCATTGCCGCTGAGATGAACGAGCTGCTGGCGGCGGAATAAGCAAGTTGATTTTCCTCCGAGGGCAGGCCAAAGCGCAGCGCTTTGACCTGCCCTTTCCCCCATTTCATAATTTAATTGACAAGTGTTTGGGGCTATGCTATTTTGAATTATCTCACTTTTGTTTTCGGGAGACGCTGCTATGAGAGCCAGAGACACGGTAAAGCGCAACAAACACTACCACTGCCTGGAATACGACCACGACCAGAACGGAGACATCTGTCTCATCGCCTGTGGCATGGAGCACTGTGACCCCGGAGAGAACTGCGGCCCCTACATCCGGGACTGCTACCATCTGCACGTGGTTCTCTCTGGTACAGGCACCCTTTACGCCGGGGGACAGGAGTTCCATCCCCGCTTTGGGCAGATGTTCCTGCTCAAGCATAACGAGGAGACACACTATATTGCCGACTCCACAGACCCCTGGAACTACTGCTGGGTGACCTACAATGGCACCGAGGCCAGGCGGCTCTCAGAGGAAATCGGTTTTACCGAGGGCGTGTACTGCCTGGATTCCTCTGTAGAGGCAAAAGAGTTTTTCGAGCTGGTCTGCCGGATGCACGAGAAGCCGGAGATGAATTACACCAACGATCTGCGCCGCCGGGGGATTTTGCTGGAATTTCTGGCCCTGGCGCTGGAGGCCACGGAGAACCGCAACCGCAAGAGCGCCCGTCACTACGAGTACTCCCCGGAGGTGTACGTCCGCCGGGCCGTGGACTTTATTCATTACAACTACGCCACCATCAACGTGGGCGACATTGTGGAGTACATCGGCTTCACCCGGAGCTATTTCACCACGATGTTCAAAAAGCACGTGGGCGTCTCTCTCCAGGAATACCTGATGCAGTACCGGCTGAAACAGAGCTGTCACCTGCTGGCCACCACCGACCTTCCCGTGCAGGACATCGCCCAGAAGGTGGGGTACGAGAATCCCCTGACCTTTTCCCGGACGTTCAAGCGGGCCTGCGGCATCAGCCCCACGGAATACCGCTTGCAAAGTGAAGCCGGACAGCGGTCACGCAGAGAACCGCAAGCCGATTAGGAGGAACTTTTATGGACAACCGCATGATGCTCTCCGCCCCACCCATGGGGTGGAACTCGTGGAACACTTTTTTTGACCAGATAAACGAAGAACTGGTGATGGAAACCGCCGACACCATGGTACGGGAAGGGCTGCTGGCCGCGGGCTATCAGTATCTCATTATCGACGACTGCTGGGCCACGCGGCAGCGGGACGCGAAGGGAGCGCTGACCGCCGACCCGGTGAAATTTCCCCACGGAATCCAAGCGGTGGCCGATTACGTTCACAGCAAAGGCTTAAAGTTTGGGCTGTACTCCTGCTGCGGGACCCGGACCTGCGCCAACTACCCCGGCAGCTTTGACCATGAGTTTTCTGACGCCGCCCAGTTTGCCCGGTGGGGCGTGGATTACTTGAAATATGACAACTGTTTTCGCCCCAACACGGTACCCTCGTCGCTGCTCTACCGCCGCATGAGCATGGCTCTGCGGAGCTGCGGGCGGGACATCGTTCTGGCCGCCTGTCAGTGGGGAACGGAGGACGTTCATCAGTGGATTCGGTCCTCCGGCGCCCACACCTTCCGCTCCACGCCGGACATTCAGGATTCCTGGCGGTCCATCGCCTCCATCGCCGCCTCCCAACTGGAAAAACAGGCGTACAGCGGCCCCGGCTGCTATAACGATATGGATATGCTGGTGGTGGGGATGTACGGCAAGGGCCTGAACCCGGAGACCTCCGTGGGCGGCTGCACCGATGAGGAGTATCAGACCCACTTCGCGCTGTGGGCCATGATGGGGTCGCCCCTCATCATTGGGTGCGACATTCGCACCATGACCGACAAGACCAAAGAGATTTTGACCAATCGAGATTTGATCGCCATCAACCAGGACCCGGAGTGCCGCGGCCCGTACCGCCTCTCCGTCTACGGCAATCCAGATGCCTTTGTGCTGGTAAAATCTCTGTCCAACGGAGAATATGCCATTGGCTTTTTCAATTTCAGCGACGTAGCCGCACGGGTCTCCCTGAATTTCTGGGATATGGGGCTATCCGCATCCTCTGGGTGTGCGCTCCGGTTCTGCGATTGCCTCTCCCATGAGGAACTGGGAGTGCAGCGAGAAATTTTTGCGCCAACGGTTGCTGCCCACGGCTGCAAGGTCTACCGGTGCCGCATTGTGGAGGACCGCCCATGACCGACCACGCTTGTATGCGCTGCGGCGCGCCCATCACCGGCGATGAGATCGCGCTGTATCAAAAGCTGGTATTCCGCAACGCACGGCAGTTCCTCTGCCTGGACTGCCTGGCGGAGGACTGCGCCACCACCCGCGACCGGCTGGAACAGCTGATTGCATATTATCATCGCACCGGCATTTGCTCCCTGTTTGTACAGCAGGATATGGGATAACGAATCACCGGTTGACCTCCCAAAATAGAAACATACTCTGCTTTATTATACGTGCAGATCGCGCAAAAGGCATTGGACATTGTTTGAAAATGAGGAAGAATTTTGCCACAGCCGACGGGATGTCGCTTTTTGGGACAAATGGGGAAAACTGTGACACTTTCACACGGCAAGGTGAGAAAAGCCACATTGCGGCCTCGCTGTGAGACCTGCAATGTGGCTTGTTTTGTTAATTTTTGGTTGGATGCTGCTTTTTCTTATCGTTTCCGCTTACAGCGCCTCGCCGTTGGAAGCGATGACGTTCTTATACCAGTTGAAGGACTTCTTCTTGTAGCGATTCCCGGTGCCGGTGCCGTCGTCGTTCAGGTCCACATAGATGAAACCGTAGCGCTTGCGCAGCTCGCCGGTGGTGAAGGACACCACGTCGATGCAGCCCCAGGGGGTGTAGCCCATCAGGTCCACGCCGTCCACCTCCACGGCCTTCTTCATCTCCTGGATGTGGGCTTTCAGGTAGTCGATGCGATAGCTGTCGTCGCAGGTGTGGTCGGCCTCCAGCTTGTCGATGGCGCCGAACCCGTTCTCCACGATGAACAGGGGCAGCTCGTAGCGCTCGTACAGCACGTTCAGCGAGTAGCGCAGGCCCACCGGGTCGATCTGCCAGCCCCAGTCGGAGGCTTTCACGTAGGGGTTGCGGATGGAGTGGGCGTTGCCGCCGTTGACATCGGTGTTCACCTGCTCCAGGTCAGCCTTGACCGCGTTGGACATATAATAGCTGAACCCCAGGTAATCCACCTTGCCCTGGGCCAGTATCTCCTCGTCCCCCGGCTCCATAACCGGGGCGTTGCCCTCCCGCTCCCAGGCTTTTTTGGCGTAGGCAGCGTAGTGGCCCCGGCAGTGGACATCCGCGAAGTAAAAGCGCTCGTGCATGGACTCCTGGGCGATCATCACGTCGTCCGGGTCGCAGGAGTAGGGGTAGAAGGGGACGAAGGAGCACATACAGCCGATTTTGAAATCCGGGTTGATCTCGTGGCCCTTTTTGACCACCAGCGCGGAGGCCACCAGCTCGTGGTGGGCCACCTGATGGAGCGCCTTCTTGGGGTCGGCAAACTCAGAGAATTTGATGCCGGAGTTGGTCCAGCCGAAGATGTCCGTGGCGGTGTTGCTCTGGTTATTGATCTCGTTGAAGGTCATCCAGTATTTGACCTTGTCCTTGTACCGCTCCATGACGGTGACGGCGTAGTGAACGAAGAAGTCTACCAGCTTGCGGTTCATCCAGCCGCCGTACTTTTTCACCAACCCGTAGGGCATTTCAAAGTGGCTCAGAGTGATGACCGGCTCGATACCATACTGGTGCAGGGTATCGAACATGTCATCGTAGAACTGCAAACCCGCCTCGTTGGGTTCCGCTTCATCCCCCACGGGGAAAATGCGGCTCCAGGAGATGGACGTGCGGAAACATTTGAAGCCCAGCTCGCCAAAGAGGGCGATGTCCTCCTTGTAGGTGTGGAAAAAGTCGATGCCCTTGTGGTTGGGATAGCTCTCTCCTTCCACCACGCCGTCGGTGATGCGGCGGGGGATGCCGTGCGCGCCGGCGGTCAGAACGTCGCTGACGCTGGGGCCGCGGCCATCTTCGTTCCAGCCGCCCTCCAGCTGATGAGCAGCTACCGCGCCGCCCCACAAAAAGGTTTCCGGTAATGCCATAAAGTACCTCCTGTATCAATTTGAAAAGGGTCCCTGCCGCTCGCGGGCGGCAGGGAATGGTTGCTTTTATACGGTGCTGTTGTTACTTTTTCAGGGTCAGCAGAGGATCGCCCACCTTGACGGCCCCGCTGGTCTTGATGGGGTCAACATCGGTGAAGTCCTCGGCGTTGGTCACCAGAACGGGGGTGATGGTGTCGAAGTCCTTGGCGATGGCGGCCAGGTCGAACTCGATGAGCAGGTCGCCCGCCTTCACCTGGTCGCCGGCGCTGACCTTGGCGGTGTAATACTTGCCGCCCAGAGAGACGGTCTCCAGGCCAATGTGGATGAGCATTTCCGCGCCGATGTCGTTCTCCAGCGCGATGGCGTGCTTGGTGTCGAAGATGGAGGCGACGGTGCCGTCAAAGGGCGCGTACAGCTTGCCGTCGGAGGGGACGATGGCTACGCCCTGGCCCAGGATGCCGCCGGCGAAGGTGGGATCATCGACCTGCGCCAGCTCTTTGACCTCGCCGTTCAGGGGAGCGTACACAGTGGCGGTGTCGCCCACGGAGGCGGAGGAGGCGGAAGAAGCGGCGGGAGCGGGGGCTTCGTTGGCGGTCTCCGGCTCCTTTTCATCGCAGCCAACTATCTGGACCAGAACGATGGTGATGACGATGGTGGCGGCAACGCCGATCATCATACCGGGGAAGGAGGTGGGGTTGTCGGCGCTGATGGCGTTGACGGTGGTCAGCAGGCCGGGCAGACCGGCGTAGACATAGTACATGGTGTTGAACAGGCTGACGATAACAGCGCCGATGGCGCCCGCGACACAACCGCAGATGAAGGGCTTCTTCAGGCGCAGGGTGACGCCGTAAATGGCCGGCTCGGTGATGCCGAAGATGCCGGTCAGACCGGCGGAGAGTGCCACGTTCTTGATGTCGCTCTTCTTGGTCTTGATGAACACGCCGAAGCAGGCAGCGGCCTGGGCGATGACGGCGCAGGTCTGGAACGCCTGGAAGGTGTCACAGCCGTAATTGGCAAAGTTGGCCAGGATCATGGGTGTGACGCCCCAGTGGACGCCGAAAATTACGATGACCTGCCAGACGCCGCCGACGATGATGGCGGCCAGGACGGGGACGCGGTTCACCAGGAAGTTGTAACCCATAGCGATGCCGTTGGCCAGTGTGTCGGACAGAGGGCCAATGACCAGGATAGTGGCGGGGACCATGATGATGGCGGAAATGAAGGGAACGCCCAGCGCCTTGAGCACATCGGGGATGTGCTTGTCCAGGAACCGCTCCAGATAGGACAGGACCAGCACCAGGAACAGCGGGGGCAGCACGGTGGAGGTGTAGGTGGTCTCGGACATGTTGAAGATCAGGAACTTAATGGTCTCGCCGTTGGCGATCTGGTCAGCGATGGCGCTCCAGTCGGAGTTGACCAGCGCCAGGCAGCACCACATGGCGATGTAGGTGTTGCACTTGAAGTGCTTGGAGGCAGTGACGGCGATGAACACCGGCAGGAAGGTAAAGGGGGTCCAGGAGATGAAGCTCAGGACGGAATAGGTGCCGGTCTCCGCAAAGGCGGGGGCGAACTGGTTGATGATAATCAAGCAGCCCTGTACCAGACCGGCAGCCGCCAGGATGTAGACAAAGGGCGCAAAGACGGCGGACATGGTGGCGATGACCCGGTTGATGAGGCTCTGCTTGACCTCCGGCTGCTCCGTCTCGTCGATGGACAAAATCTGGCTCAGTTCGTTGTAAACGTCCTTGGCGTGGGTGCCGATGACGATCTGATACTGACCGCCCTTTTCCATGACCTGAATGACGGCGGGCATGGAGGAGATCTGTTTGGTGACCTCTTCAGACGGGCTTTGTTTCAGAACCAGGCGCAGACGGGTGGCGCAATGGGTGGCGCTGATGATGTTGGACTCGCCAACGGCATCCCGGATGTCCTTGGCGAGTTTGGCGTAGTCTCTGACTGGTGCCATGATGTTTCCTCCTTCTTGTATGGCATGGTTGGTGTTTCCTATATGATGATCCGGGACTGCGGCCGAACTGCCCGGATAACATCCAAATGCTTCTCAGATGTCCTCTTGTTCTGCGGCGCTTCGTTCTCTGCTGCTTGTGACCACCCGGACAATGTGGACGGTCAGGAAGGTCATCTCTTCGTGGCCCACCTGGGCCTGATACTGGCGGTTCACATACTTTGCGATTTTCTCCGCGCATTGAAATTCCTTGGGGTAGGTGCTTTTCATCGTCTCATATAACAAAGGTTCTATGTCAAGAGTTAGGGTAAAAAAAAATAACCCGCAAAAATAGTGAAGCGAGGGGAATCTCTGGCTTTCTCTATTTACTTTCGGAGCACGGTGAAGTATTCTTTTGCGAAAGCGATCAAACTTTCTGA
>MSHH01000045.1 GCA_001941075.1 Oscillospiraceae bacterium Zagget6
TTGATTTTATTGGAAAACCACTTGTCGATTTTTTCGATGAAGATAGAACGAATTGCCTTGTTGGGAATCACAAACTCATATTAACCAAAGTCGTTGATTCCTCGCTGGGTCAAATAACCAGTGGTAAACAGAACACTCCAGATGTGGTCTGGTTCCTCGTGAATTTCCGGGTAGGTTAAATCAAGCTGCAACTCTTTATACACAGACTCTCCCGCAATCAACGCTTCAATTTGCTCACGGGTGCCTAAATCAGCCTTCTCCGCAAAGCGGACGATCATATCGTTGCTGCTGGTGTTGGCCCAGAAGTTCTGCGGCGCCTTACGGGACTCACTCAAAAGGTGATCACACCAGTTGACCACATCCCACGGGCAGTAGACATTCGTTTGTCCGAAGTGGTAACCATCATACCACTCTTTTGTGATTCCATAGTATTCACTTAGTCCATAGTAGCAAAGAATGTCCTGAACCTCTGTGTCGGTAAAACCAAACCATTCGTCGTACTTCTCATCGACAATCGTATTCACCCGCAGATTATTCAGCCCAGTAAAAATACTCTCCTTGGAAATCCGCAGACATCCGGTCAACACTGCAAGCTGTAAGGCATCGTTGGTTTTTAGAGCAGCGTTAAGCATTTGCCGAATGAGCAAAATCATCTGGTCGTAGTAGCCACGCTGATAGGCTTTATCCAATGGAACATCGTATTCATCAATCAGGATGACAACTTTTTTGCCATAGTGATTGTAAAGCAATCGTGACAGGAGCTTCAAACTTTCTTCCAGATTTCCCTCTTCCGCACATATCGCATCGTATTTTTGCTGGTCAAATTTGTTCAACTGGTCAGCGGACAACACGTCATAAAACCGAATCGCCTCGGTGCTGATCATGCTCCACAGCCTCCGCCGTGCATCCGCGAAATCCCAACCTTCCACGCCTTTCAAGCTGATGGAAATGACCGGGTATTGCCCCATATGCTGTTCGCAAAGCGCCGTTTCTTTGGAGATGTCCAGCCCGTCAAAGAGGCTCTTGTCTGTCCCGACCTCGAAGAAATACCGAAGCATACTCATGTTCAGCGTTTTGCCGAAGCGCCGGGGACGAGTGAAGAGTGTAACATCGGAAAAGTTGCTGAGCAATTCCCGAATCAGTCCGGTTTTATCCACATAATACAGATTTTCGTGTCGCAGTTTTTCAAAATTTTCCGTTCCGATGGGCAATCTTTTTCTCTCCATTTTTGTCACCTCCAAAGGCAAATGATGCAAGTCTCTTCATATGGATAGCGTACCACAAAACCATCGGCTTATCAAGCAATGTTTGTGAAAATGCGTTAGGTTGTCTGAAAAACGTTCCTTATCCTGAAAACTCGACGCACAAAAGCCCGCCCTCCCATTCCTGGGAAGGCGGGCCACTTCCTTTTATGTTGTCAGAGAGAAAAGATTCTTACAGCGCGGCGATCTCGGCGGTGATTTTCAGGAACCGGTCAATCTCCTCCAGAGTGTGACAGTGGAGCGGAGTAACACGGACAATGCCGTCCACGCCCAGGGACAGGACTTGACGGGCGGAATACAGGCTCTCTTTGACCCTCTCGTTGACGATCACGCCCCGCTTTTCGTATTCCCGAGCCACATCGGTACAGGATTTTCCGTCGAAGGTCAGGGCCACGATCAGATCTCGCTGAGTCAGATCTGGGTTGTCAGAGATGACGTGGACACCGGGGATGTGGCGAACGCCGGGGATCTCATCAGTTCCTTCCAACATATGATCCAGCAGCGCCCTCTCATGCCAGGCAATGCGGTTCATGCCCTCCTCGTACAGGGTGCGCTTGTCATCGGTATCGACAAAGTGACCGCCGATCCAGCAGACATAGTCGAACATGGCAACAAGCTGCGCATAGCTGCCAGGGGCACTGCCGCCCATCTCCCAGTTGTCAGCCCGCTCACGAATGAGCCGACTGTGGGGCAGCTCGGACAGTCGTTTGGACAGCCAGCCTGCGCCCAGGCCACGCATTCCACCGAACTTGTAGGCGGCAAAACCCACAGCGTCCACGGGGCAGGCTTTCATATCCACCAAGCCGTGGGGAACGTGCTGCACGCAGTCGCAGACCACATACAGGTCGGGCTTGATTTTCCGGCACTCCCGGACGATGGTCTCCACGTCCATAATTGCGCCGGAGATATTGGAGGTCATGATGACACTGAGCAGGCAGGTATTCTCGTCCACCAGTTCGATGACCGATGCAGGGTCGATGGACCCGGTGGCCTTGTTGGTATGGGCCACCCGCATCTCCTTGCCGGTCTCCTTGCAGGCGGTCTCCACGGAGTCATAGGAACAGGGATGCTCCAGTTCAGTGGTGACAACATTGGTACCGGGAACACTCTTAATGACCGCCTGGATAGCGTCCCAAATGATGATAGACGCGGTCATGGAGGTGACAATACAGCCATCCTGCGCGTTGAACATGGTGCGCAGGGCATCGGTGGCCTTGGTGCGCATGGAGTCCAGGTAGTCAGAGACGACACCACCGTGGCCGGTGCAGTTGGGGAGGTTATCGACAGCGGCAAACGCCTCATGGGTGGATTTCAGCCGGAAGGAACCTCCGGAGTTATCGAAGAACAAACGATCCTCATTGGTCATGGGGCAGTGATCCACATAGTAGAGCTTCTCCTCACGGATCTCCTTGGTCAGTTCAGCGGGCATCAGAATGCCTTTGGGATAACGATCACTCATAACAGTCTCCATTCTGCCGCCACAGGGCGGCGCTTTTTTTGATAGTTGGGGTACGGAAGGATTCGTAACAGGGTGCCTGGAACATTACTCCTTTACAGAGCCAGGACCTGCTCCCAGACGCTCTCATTGACGGGGATTCCATTCTTTTCGCTGTCCTCGCGGGCAATGTAGGAGAGTTCGTTGGGATAGAGCAACTCCTGGTCAGGATTCACGCGCTCAGAACCTTTGATGTCAGCAATGATGCGGTTCACATTCTCTTCCATGGAGGGGCTGATCCGCTCAGCGTCGATGGCGATCATGATCTGGCACAGAGCGTATTCATCGTCACCCAGCGCCCCAACGCCACAGACGGGGTTTCCTTCCGCCAGGGTAGAGGCGATCATGTCCATCATGATAGAGATGCAGGAACCCTTCCAGTAACCGATGGGCAGCACCCGCCAGGTCTTTTCGATTTCAGCAGGATCTTTGGTGACGTTGCCCTTGGTATCAAAGCCGCCCTCTACCGGGAGCATTTTGCCCTCCAGCCGTGCCTTCTCGATGGCGCCATAGGAGAACATGGCCATAGCTCCGTCCATCATCACGTGCTTGCCGTCCTTCCGGGGGACGCACATGATCAGGGGGTTGTTGCCAATGCGTCGGTCCTTGCCGCCCCAGGCGGGCATATTGGGCTGCGTATTGGTCCAGCAGATACCGATGCAACCAGCGTTGGCAGCCTGCAAACCATACGCGCCGCCCCGCATCCAGTGGTTGGTGTTTCGCAGCGCCACACAGCCGATGCCGTACTGCCGCGCCAGTTCGATGGCCCGATCCATGCAGTATTTGGCGTTGGTGTTGCCCATGCCCAGATTGCCGTCCCACTTTTCAAAGGCCCCATAGCTCTGCACCAGGGAAGGTTTCCGGTCAGCGTGGATGTAGTCTTTTTCCAGATAGGAGATCAGGCGGGGGAAGCGATTGACGCCATGGGAAACGATGCCGTCCAAGCTGTTTTCCACCAGGAGGGCAGCGCAGTCGGCAGCGATGTCTGTCGGCACGCCATGAGCCACCAGCTTCTCGGTCATAACAGAGCGCATTTCATCCGGTTGGATTCGTAACATGATTCTTTCCTCCTGTTCGGTCAAAATAGGACGTTTACTTTCAGGTAATTGCCGGGGTTGGCGGAGATGTCCTCCAAGGTGGCAGGGGCTTCATCTACTTCCACCAGCTTGGTCAATACGGCACGGACGTTGACACGTCCGCTCTCAATGAGTTCCAGCGCCTCCTCGAACTCACCGGCGCTGGTGCGCGCACCGCGGATGTCGATCTCTTTGCGGGTGATGTAGTCCGTGGGGAGGGAGGTTTCTTTGGAAGGCCAGCCGGTCAACACGACGCGCCCCGCATGGCAGACGATGTCCAGCGTGGAACGAATGGCAGAGTTGGCGCCGGAAGCCTCCATCACGCACTCGCACATTCTGCCGTCGGTGTACTCCGCCACCTTCTCCAGCAGGTCGTCGGTTTTCAGGTTGATGCAGTACTTGACCCCCAGACTTTGGGCGAAGTTCAGCCGCTCCTCCACCAGGTCGATCAGGATGGGTTCCGCACCGTAGGCCAGGGCCGACAGCGCAGCCAACAGGCCGATGGTCCCCGCACCGTTGATGGCGATGTGCTCTCCCTTTTTCAGCCCCAGGCGGTGGATGCCGTGGAGGGCGATGGTCAGAGGCTCCGCGATGGGAGCCAGCTCCCAGGGGATGTTGTCCGGAATGGGAACCAGCATTTCCGCCGGGTGGGTGATGACCTCGGTCATGCCTCCATCCACATGGACCCCCAACACCTTCAGGTCGTTACAGCAGTTGGTCCTGCCGATGGAGCAGGGGTAGCAGTGGCCGCAGTAGAGATAGGGATCTACCACGACCCGGTCCCCCACCTTCAGGCCCTTGGAGTTGGCGGGGATAGACAGGATCTCACCGGCGATCTCGTGGCCGATGACGCGGGGATAGCTGACCAGGCCGTTAGTGCCCCGGTAAGCGCCGATGTCGCTGCCGCAAATTCCGGCGGAGTGGACACGAATGACTGCCTCACCCTCCGCTGCAACCGGTTCAGCCACCTCTTTGATATAAATCTTGCCGGGTTCTTCGATGTAAACTGCTTTCATAGGCATTCAGACCTCCTGATCCAGTCGAGCGAGTCCGCCACAGAGAACGGCGCGCTCCCATCAAATTGGTACGACATTTTGTTTTTTTACATCCTTTCGTATCTGCGGTGCGATGCACCGCGTTATATTTCCACGCGGAGATCCTCTTCAAGAAAACACCGCGTAAAAACCAACCTCAATCACAGCGAGACGCCCAGATATTGGCACATATGCTTCACGCAGGCGTCCTTGTCCTCCTGCCGCAAGTCCACGTCAAAGAGGAACTTGAAAATCACATCCATCTGAGAGACCAGCATTTGCATCCCGGGGACGGTGTTCAACCCGTTTTTCTCCCCAGCCAGGATGGTCTCGGTTTTTGGGGGATTGATCACACTGTCAAAGACAGAGGCCGTTTTGGGCATCCGGTCCACGAACCCCAGGTACTCGTGCTTGTAGGCGCAGCCCTTGCTGCCCAGCGGGGTCACGTTAGCGAACAGTTCGCAGTCCTCCGCAGCCCGATCCAACTGCGCAGGGTCAATAGAAATGACATCCACTTCCATGGGTGTGTTCTCCCGCAGGATGGCAGCGATGGTTTCTGCGTTCTCCCTGGAACGGTTGGCGATGGTCAGCTTTTTGACGCCCCGGCGGGAGAGTTCGTAACCGATGACACCGCTGATCCCGCCTGCGCCGTACATCAGGGCGTGGATACCCTCGAACTTAACGCCGCCCTGTTCCATGGCGCGGCAAGCCCCTTTTCCATCCATACCCACGCCGTGGCTGGAACCGTCCGGGTCAAAGCGGACGGCGTTGACCGAGCGGAACAGACGGAAAACCTCGTCCACCTCGTCCAGCAGCGGAATGAAGTCCGCCTTGTGGGGCATGGTGGGACACAGGTAGCGGATGTTCAGCAATCTGCACGCATCCAGAAATTCGGGCAGGTGGCCCTTTTGAATCTCCACGGGGAGCATGATCTTGTTCATATTCCGCACCTCGAACAGCTTGTTGTAGCACTGGGGTGCGTTTGTGGCGCCCATGGGATACCCCACGTTCAGCACCAAATCGGTTTCCAGATTCAGTTTCACATTTTCCAACTTCATAATTGCAAGCTCCCTCTTTTGTTTTGAAAAGTGGTTATCAGCGCCTGACCTTTAGCCGACAGTGCCTGCCTTGCGGATAACCGAAAAATGCTTTGTCGCACGTTTAGTAATAGTTCACTTCTAACAGATGACAGTTGAGATAAGAGGCCCTCAGTAAGCCAGATACATTCAATCTGGAGGTAAGAAAGAAGGCATACCGAGGGTCTCCGGGGCAACTCATTTTTTAGCGCCCAGATAAGCGGCGACCAACGATTCGTCGGCCAGCAGTTCCTTACCGGTGCCAGTCTGTGTCACCTCGCCGGTGGTCAGCACATAACCGCGATCTGCGATTTTCAGCGCTTGCTTGGCGTTTTGTTCCACCAGCAGCACGGTAATACCCATTTCACGGACGTTTTTGATGACGTTGAACACCTCCGCCACCATCAGCGGGGCCAGGCCCATAGAAGGCTCGTCCAGCATCATCAGGCGGGGGTCGGCCATCATAGCGCGGCCCAGAGCCAGCATCTGCTGTTCGCCGCCGGACAGCGTTCCGGCCAGCTGTTTTCTCCGCTCTTTCAGGCGGGGGAAGGTCTGGTAGACGGTATCCAGCAGTTCCTTGTCCCGGGCAGCGGGACGCTTGCGGAAGAAGGTGCCGACCTCCAGATTTTCCTCGACGGACTTGTTGATAAACACGCCGCGGCCTTCCGGGACGATGGCGATGCCCAAGGGGATGATCTGATGGCTCTTTTTGCCGATCAGTTCCACCATCTGGCCATCGTGGTTATACTGGATGCTGCTCCCCTCCCCGATGGTGACCATGCCCAGGATGGATTTCATCAGGGTGGACTTGCCCGCACCGTTGGAGCCAAGCAGAGAGACAATTTCCCCTTCTTTGACTTCCAGGTTGATGCCCTTGAGGGCGGTGATGGGACCGTAGGTGGACACCAGGTTCTCAACTTTCAGGATCGTGTCTGCCATCAGTCGTCACTCCTTCCCAGATAGGCCTCGATGACCTCCTCATTGGCCTGAACCTCGGCGGCAGTGCCGCAGGCGATGCGGCGGCCAAAGTTCACCACGGTGATTTCTTCCGAGATGTCCATGACCAGTTCCATGTCGTGTTCCACCAGCAGGACAGCCAGATTGTACTTCTCCCGTACCCGGTGGATGATTTTGATCAAATCCTGTTTTTCCGCCTTGTTCATACCGGCGGCCGGTTCGTCCAGCAACAGCAGCTTGGGGCTGGTAGCCAGAGCGCGGCCAATTTCCAGGATGCGCTGTGTGCCATAGGGAATATCTCCCGCGTTGGCGTCTTTCAGCTCCTCCAGGCCCAGAAAGCGCAGGATCTCCAGCGCTTTCTCCCGGTTGGCCTCTTCCTCTTTTTTGGCTTTCGCCGGGTTGTAGATGATATTGAACATCCCGTTTTTGGAGACGCTGTGGAAGCCGGTCATCACATTGTCCAGCACGGACATTTTCTTAAACAGCCGGATGTTCTGGAAGGTACGGGCAATACCAAGCTCCACGATTTTGTGGGGTTTCATGGCATTGGGGGCCTTTTCATCGTTGATGACGGTACCGTCAAAAACCACGGTGCCCTTGGTCACATGATACGCGCCGGTTATCATGTTAAAAATTGTCGTCTTTCCTGCGCCGTTTGGCCCGATGATGGCGGAGATTTGGGTTTCCTCCACTTTCAGATCCAGGTCGCCTACAGCGGTCAAACCGCCGAACACCTTGGAGATGTTGTTGATTTCCAATAAAGCCATATTCCTCCCCCTCTCAAGATGCTGCGGATTTGGACTTGTTGGCGGGTACCTTGGACTTCAGGAAGCGAAGGAACCGCTCGAGATAGGGATACAGACCGCCGGGACACTGCAAAATGACAATCAGCAGGATGACGCCGTAGACCACCAGCCGCCAGTCGCCGCAGAAGCGGAGGATCTCCGGCAGGACCTGCATGATGATACCACCAATGATGGGGCCGAGGATGGTGCCGAAACCACCGACGATGGCCGTCCACAGAATGACAGAGGAGGTATTGCTGATAAAGGTATCGGGGCTGACGTATTGGATCATCATGGCATACAGAGTGCCAGCCACGGCGCAGTAGACCGCGCTGAGGACGAAGGCCCGGATTTTATAGGTGGTGACGTTGATGCCGGTCAGTTCGGCGGCGTCCGTGTCCTCGCGGATGGCGATGAAGGCGCGGCCGGTGCGGGAGTTGATGAGCGACCGTTCATAGAGTAGTCCCAGTATGGCAAAGAACACCACCAGGAAGTAGTATTTCGGCAGCGTATCGAAGGCGAAACCGAAAATCACAGGGGACTCGATGGAGAGGATACCGGCGGTGCCATTGGTCACAGGCGTCCAGTTGATCATGACGATGCGGACGATCTCCCCAAAGCCCTGAGTCAGCAGCGCCAAATAGGGGCCTTTCACCTTCAAAGCGGGGATGGCCAGCACTACGCCGAAGAAGGAGGTGACCAGAATGGAGGCAATCAGGCAGACAAAGAACTGTTGCCCCAACCGGGTGTTCAGCAGGGCGGTGGTATAAGCGCCGATGCCGAAGAACGCCGCCTGACCCAGAGAGAGCTGCCCGGTGTAACCGGTCAGGATGTTGATACCGGTGCCGAGGATGATGTAAATGCCGATCAGGTTGATAATTTGCTGGATGTAGTTGTTGGGGGACAGAATGGGGACAATAATCAGGACGGCGGCAATCACCAGGATTTTTGCAATGCCACTGATTTTGCTGCTGGTTTTCTTCATGCGAACTCCCCCTTTCTTACAGCTTGTTCTCGATCTTCCGGTTCAGAAGGCCCGTGGGCTTCACAAACAGAACGATGAAGAGAACGATGAAGGAGAACGCATCTCGATAGGCAGAGGAGATGTAGGTGGCGCCCAGGGCTTCCACCACGCCCAAAATCAGGCCGCCCAGCAGCGCGCCCCACAGGTTGCCGATGCCACCCAGAATGGCGGCGGCAAACGCTTTCAGGCCGATGGTGGCACTCATGTCAGCCCGGGCGTAGGTGTAGGGGGCAATCAGAACGCCGGCACAGCAGGCCAAACCTGCGCTGATTCCGAATGTCATAAAACGCATCAGGCTCACATTAATGCCCATCATGGTGGCACTTTCCGGGTTGGAGCTGGCCAGTTCCATGCACTTTCCGATTTTCACCTTGGTAAAGAAGAAGTGCAGGGCGATAATCAGCGCCAGGGAGACACAGATGGTACCAATGCTCTGGGGCGTGATTTTGAATCCGAAAATGTCAAGGGGAGTTGTGGAGAAGATGCTGGGGAATTTCTGGGGGTTGGTTCCAAAAAGAACCATCGCGCCGTTGCGGAGGACGTAGGAAACGCCTACCGTCGCAATCAGCAGATTGACGAAGGAACTGAACTCCACCCGGCGCAATACAAGGCGCTCCAGGCAGAAGCCCAGCGCGGCGGAGCAGACCACCGCCAGGGGAATGGCCACTAGGACATTCAGCCCGCCCACGTTGATCAGGGTCAGGCAGATAAACGTACCTATCATCATGACATCGCCGTGAGCGAAGTTCAGCATACCCAGGGATTTATAGACCATGGTAACGCCGACGGCCATCAGCGCATACAGGCTGCCATTGGTCAACCCGTTTAAAATCTGTTGGACTAACAATCGTTTCACCCTTTCTTTTTCTATATTTGCGATATTTGCAGCGGATTCGTCTTATGGCGGTGACCTCCCGAACGCAGCCGTTCTTCCTCTGGGACGGCCACCGCCCGCATTTGTTGTAATAATTCGTCGATGAGAGTTGGATAGCTTACTGCCAGTCGATGATTTCGTGGATTCCGTCCTTGACGGTGATGATCATCAGATCCTTCACCATTTCGCCGTTCTCATCGAAGGTAGTGGTGCCGGTCAGTCCGGTGTACTCTGCGGAGGCGATGTACTCGTTCAACACCTCGCCGCTGGACCAGTCCGCGCCGTCGGCAATGGCCCGCTCCACCGCGTCAGCGATGAGGTAGACTGCGTCGTAGGACTGGGGGCCGTTCTGGTCGTAGGAAGTCCCGTACAGTTCCTGATACTTGGTGTCGAACTCCTGAACGTCGGGGTCCGGGTCGGCAGCGTCGAAGGAGGTGCAAATGCAGATGCCTTCCACCGCGTCGCCGCCAAGGGTGACCAGCTCAGGGGAGTTCATGCCGTATCCGATCATCTGGTAATCATAGCCGTACTGCTGCATCTGGGTCATAATGGCGGCACATTCCGTGTGGTAGCCCCACATGAAGAAGCAATCGGGCTGGGCGGCGTCCATCTTGCCCAGGATAACGGAGAAATCGGTATCGCCGGAGTTGTAAACCTCGGAATCCACCATCTCAATGCCGTACTCCTCTACCAGGCCAGCCACAATGTTGTAGCCGCCGGTGCCGAAGTCGGAGGACTCATAACACATGGCGATTTTGGTATAACCCAGAGACTGCGCGTACTTCAGCAGGGTCTTGGCGTTGGTGGTGTCGGTGGAGGTCATGCGGTAAATGTAGTCATTGCCGGATTCGGTGATGGACACGTTGGAGGAAGCGGGTGTGATCTGCGGGATGTGAGCAGCCTCGGTGATTTCCATGTTGGCCAGAGTGCAGGAGGAGGGCTGAGAGCCGATGACCACGTTGACCTTGTCCTGCTCCACCAGCTTCTGCACCGCAGTGACGGAGGTGGCGGGGACGGCTTCGTCATCCGCAGAAATCAGTTCGATCTGGATGGAACCGTTGATGCCGCCCTCCTCGTTGATCTCATCGACGGCCATCTGCACAGCGTTTTGCAGGATGGCGCCGGAAACGGCGGAGGAACCGGACAGCGGGCAGACAAGGCCGATTTTGAACGTATCAGAGGAGGAAGTAGTGGTGGAGTCGGATGTTTCGGACGTTGTAGTGGTGCTCGTGTCGGCGTCGGAGGTGGAGCTGGAGCTGCCGCAGGCAGCCAGACTCAGCACCATTGCCAGCGCCAGGAGGAGGGCGGTGAGTTTCTTCATGTGTTGGTCATCCTTTCTTTTGGGGGTTTATGATTCATAAATATCGTGCCGATATTGAATGACGAAGCAGTGATTTTCAAGGCTCAGTCGTCAAACACGACCTTGCCGTCCTTCCAGATGGTTTTGCCGTCCACGGTCATAGTGGCGTTGGAGAACATCATGTCGATGTGGAGGATAAAGTCCTGGTTGTCGGTCTCGTTGTTGCCGAAGGCGCAGTGCATATAGCCGTAGCAGCCCTCGTCCTCCAGCATCCTGCCGCACAGGGAGGCCGCCGGATTCAGTCCCACCGCCAACTCTCCGATGCGGTACATACCGGGGGTGTCGCCCTTGAGCTGGTCGCCCTCGGCCAGAGCCTTCTCAAACAGCCTGGATTCCTCGGTGTCCTGCTCCACACCGTCCACCAGGCCGGTGATTTTGGTGCAGAAGCTGTTTTCGATGTAGCAGACGATGGGCTGTTTCAGCATCTCGATGTAGGGATGGGTGATGGAACCGTCGATGACCAGCTTGCCGTGGGCGGTGCCGGGGATAGCGCCCACAGCGCACTCCACATCAGGGGGAGAGCAGGTCTCACCAGGGTTACGAACCATGGCATACTGGGCAAAGATCTTGTGACCCTTGATACTGCAATAGTAATCGGTGCCCAGAGGGGAGGTGACGTGGACCTGGTCACCGCCTTCAAAGCCCTTGGCGATCTGATCGACGTACTTCTTGCTCAGTCCCTCGAAGTCGTTGTACAGGCCGCCGCTCTCCAGCATCTTGTAGTCATAGTCGCAGCAGTTCAGGTCCCGTGCGCCGTTGGCGCAGGCGTTGCGCCGGGCGTGGCTGTGGGAGAGGGAGAATTTGGTGGCCCGGAAGATAACGTCGGCTTCCATCATGGCGGCGGCCACCAGATCCGTGGGCTCCTCGCCGTGCATCTTGCGGGTCTCCATCAGGATCAGGCTCTTGTTGGGGAACTCCTCAGCGGCGTCCCAGATGGCCATGCCCATCTCCAGGCAATCCTCGTCAGTGACAATGAGGATCTTCTCGTCCTTTTGGCAGTTGGAGCACTGGGTCAGCAGCTTGCGGCAGGCCTCGTACACTTTTTTCTCACGCATGAAAGACATTCCTTTCCAGATTAAAATGGAGGTAGTTGAGATATCAGCAGCGCAGGAAATGCGCTAACAGACGAATTTGAATGATTTCTTATTGGTTACTCGTGTTTCTTATCGGCAAAAAATATAAGATTTTTCTGGAAACACCGAACCAGCAAAACTACAAATGCAGTTGAATTATCTTTTGCTAGTTACTCGTGTTTCTGATGCTCACAAATTTTGGCCCCCTGGGGGCTGGGCCAAAATTTTCTCTTCGCAGACTCAAACGCTCTGGCGTATCACTACGGATACATCCAGATAGGCGTCCTCGGGCTTCTCCCCATTGATCAGCCCCAGGAGCGTAGCGGAAAGCTGCCTGGCAAATTCTTTTTTGTCGAAATCCACTGTGGTCAGGGCCGGTGTGACCACCGAACCGATGAATGCGTTGTCCGCGCCGGTAATCGCTACGTCCTCCGGCACCCGAAAACCAAGGGACTGTACATAGAGCATCACGTCCACGGCCAGATGGTCGTTGCACACCAGAAAGGCGGTGGGACGTTCTTCCGGGGTGCTTTCCACCAGCAACTGAAAGATGGCGCGGCGGAACGTCTCCTCGGATTCAGTGTTTGTCAGAATGAACTCCGGGCGCAGCTCCAGCCCGTGGCTGGACATCGTTTTTTCGTAGGCTTTCATACGGAAATCGTCACTGCCCAGGCCAATGGTCTGGTACCGGACCGGCGGGATAAAAACGATTTTCTTGTGTCCCCGGTGGATGAGATAATTGGCGCATTTTGTGACGCCTTCGGCGTAATCTGGCACTACAACTACAATATTTGGCGCAAGTTCATCGTAATGGCGGGTCTTATAGAGGGCGATGGGAATGCCGTTGCTTGCGATCAGGTTCAGCTGTTCGGTGGAATACCGGTTAGACATCATGAACACCGCATCAAACCGACGGTTGATGATCATTCGCACAAAGCTCTCATCGTCCCGGCTGTAGCAGTGGGATACATAATACCCTTCCTCAAACAGCATCTCTTCCGCGTATTGCAGCCAGTCGTTGCGCAGGTTGTCGCAGACAAAAGCGATTTGCATGGACTGGTTGGTCTTTAATCCCCGCGCCATCATGTTGGGCGAGTAATTCAATTTTTCGACGGCGTCCAACACGGCCTTGCGTTTTTCTCCGCTGACGAATTTGGAATTGTTGAGTACATAAGACACAACAGCGGGAGAGACGCCAGCCGCCTTTGCCACATCGTTGCGTGTAACAGCTTTCTTTGTCATTCCGCTTTTACGCTCCTGTATTCTGCGTTTCAGTGACACGTAGTTTCTATTGGTTTCTTTTTTCTTTAATTCAGTTACTCGTGTTTATATGTACTATAAAACTTTTCCTTTCATTCGTCAATAGAAAAAGTCCGCCATTTTTAATTTTTGTAGGAACGCACATATTTGACCGGGGTGTTTTCGTCGTTTTTCACAAGGAAGGCCCCTGTTCATATTTCAAATATCCCGTAAATCGGAAGAAATGTTCTGTTTTTTCCAGTCGTATCGTTGGTTTGCCGCTTGACATTCGTGTTATACTGAGGCAACAGCAGGTTTGGCAAAGGCGCCGCACGACTGCTGCCATATGAAAAGGGGACGTTCTACATGAAAGACAATGGCGTCATTTCATTCAACGAGCAAATCCTGGAACAAATCATGGAGCTGGGCTGCCGTATGCTCACCGCAGGCGGGGAGGTCCATCGGGTGGAGGACACCCTCGTCCGGCTCTGCCGAGCCTATGGCGCATCCCACACCGATGTGTTTACCATCACATCCAGCATTGTGGTCACGGTTCATTTCCCCCAGCGACCGCCTATGACACAAACCTGCCGCGTACCGGCCATGCGTACCGACATGGACGCCCTGACGAAGCTAAACACGCTTTCCCGCGATGTTTGCGCGCACCCGTGTTCCGCCGAGGTCTGGCGGGTAAAGATGTCCAAAATTGCACCGACACGGGACTGTATTCCCGCCCAGGCCGCTGTATGGGCGCTGGTCTCTACCTGCTTTGCCCTGTTCTTCGGCGGCACCCTGGTGGATGGCGTGTGCAGCGCTCTGGTGGGGGCGGTGCTTTTGCTCCTCAAGAGCTGGCTGGACCGACGGCTGCCAAACAGTTACTTCGTCATTGTCCTGTGCGGCATGGCGGGAGGTGCTTTGAGTATGCTCCCCGGCCTTTTTATCCCGGATGTCTCTCCGTTTTACATCAACATCGGCAATATTATGCTGCTCATCCCCGGCATCGCTTTGACCACGTCTATCCGGGATATGTTCTCCGGCGACACGATCTCCGGGCTAATGCGCTTTGTAGAGGCGTTTCTCATCAGCATGGTCATTGCCTGGAGCTTTGCGCTGTTCTCCACCGAGACCATCCCCGTGGCGGATGAACAGACCGCCTGGGCGCAGCTGATCACCGCACTGGTGGGTTCCCTGGGATTCTCCTGGGTATTTCACAACCAGGCCAGGCTCGGCTTGCCCTCTGCGGCAGGAGGGCCGCTGTGCTGGGCAGCGGTGCTGCTGGCACAGTGGTCAGGCATCTCGGAATACGCCGGATATGCGCTGGGGGCCGTCCTCGTGGCCCTTTATGCGGAATATATGGCACGCCGGGAGCGCTGCCCGGCCACTGTGTTCCTGACTGTCGGCACCATTCCTCTGATCCCCGGCAAATCCCTCTACATCACCATGCGGTATGCGATGGAGGGAGCCTGGCACTCTTTTCTCACCCAGGGAATGGCGACGCTGGTTTATGCCTGTTCCATATCCGCAGGAATCCTCCTTGTGATGGTTCTATGGCAGGCGGTCTCTTTTCGGAAACAACATCCTCTAATCGGAAAACCGCTGGTCAAAGAGCGCTCGTGGCAAAACGATTAAACAAGAAACGAAAAGTCACATTGCGGCCTTAAAAGCCTGCAATGTGACTTTTGTTCTGTCTGGTTGGATGTATCCGGGAATCTTTCCTGTCATTGGTGACAGGAAGGCGTTCTCCAAGTTGGTTGCTGTTCAGTACCCCGTGACAGGTTTTCGCAAGTTGTACGTCGTATTTGTTATGCAGACCGCTCCTGCTTCAACCGCATGGACGGTGGGAACATGGTATCCTTCTTCGTCTTGACGATGAGGTATCCGGTGCAAATAATCATCGAAGCGACTGTGGCGGAGGAGCAGCCAAGCCCCAGATGAGTCAGCGTGACCACCTCGTAATTTTGAAGGATGACAACATTTGGATTCTTCAAAAATTGTTCCTATAAAGGCGCTTTTTCGGGTTTAGGAAGCCTTTTCAAGCCATTTGTACGTAGTTCCTAATTCTCCACAAACAGGGCTGTTTAGGTTGGGGTAAAATTGGGGTAAACGAAACTCATTAAACTCCCTGCACTCGCTCCATCTTGACCCTGCACTTCTTCTTATAAAACGCGATGCCGTAGTGGATGATCTCCGGCGGCACATCAATACCAAAGTACTCATCATAACGCTTTGCTGTGATTTGTTCCAGCGCATCCTGAGCCTTTTGCTCCAACTGCCGCTCGTCCGCAGTGTATTTCACTTCAATGATAACGCCGAAGTTTTTCTTCCGTTTCTTCACCGGCTCTACGATAATATCTGCCCGACCATTTCCGGCTTCCCGGTTAGAGAGTACCCGCCAACCGTGGTTGCTGTTCAACATTCCCAACAATATCCCGTGGTAGAAGTTCTCTCGTTTTTCCAGCGTTCCGCCGTCCAGGAAGCTGATGGAGTCAGCCATGCAGTCGTTGAGATACTCCTGTATTTCAACAGGGTCGCCATTTTCAACGGCGTCCAGCAGACTGCTCAGTCCCTCAGTGTCCGCAGAAATTTTGTCAGAAAACCACTCGTCGATTTTATCAATGAAAATAGAACGAATCTCCTGATTGGGAATCGTCAATTCATATTCACCGTTTTCATTCATTCCACGCTGAGTCAGATAGCCAGTGGTAAATAAAATGCTCCACAAATGCTCTGGTTTCCGGTCAATTTCGGGATAGGTCAGGTCCAGCTTTAGCTTTTTGGATACACTTTCTCCTGCAATCAGTTTTTCAATTTGCTCTTTGGTTTTCAGGTCTGCCTTCTCCGCAAAGCGGACGATCATATCGTTGCTGCTGGTGTTGGCCCAGAAGTTTTGTGGCCTAATAACGGGTTCATGTTGCAGATAATTGCACCATTTCACTACATCCCATGGGCAGTATACATTTGTCTGCCCAAAGCAGTAGCCGTCGTACCATTCTTTCGTGAGTTTGTAGTGTTTATCCAAGCCATAATATCGAAGGATTTCTTGTACCTCTGCATCTGTAAAACCAAACCATTCATCATATTGAGCATCCACGATTGTATTGACACTCAGGTTGTTCAGCCCGGTGAAAATACTCTCTTTTGAGATGCGCAGACAGCCCGTCAACACCGCAAGCTGCAAAGCGTCGTTGGTTTTCAGGGCGGCGTTGAGCATCTGCCGAATCAGCAAAATCATCTGGTCGTAGTAGCCACGTTGATAGGCTTTATCCAGGGGAACATCGTATTCATCGACTAAGATAACAACTTTTTTGCCGTAGTGCTCATAGAGCAGTTGGGAAAGCAGTCTAAGACTATTTTCCAGTTTTCCCTTTTCCATCTCTAAGTCACGGAACATTTGTTGCTCTGTCTGACTCAACCGGTCACTATTTTCAAGGAAACGAAAACGTCTTGCCTCAAACCCAATAATGCTCCACAAACCTTGCCGAGCGTCTTCATACTCCCAGCCTTCTACCCCTTTCAGGCTGATGGAAATAACTGGGTACTGCCCCATATGCTGTTCGCACAGTGCTGTTTCTTTGGAGATCTCCAGTCCGTCAAAGAGGCTTTTGTCTGTCCCGACTTCAAAGAAATACCGGAGCATACTCATATTCAGCGTTTTGCCGAAACGCCGGGGACGAGTGAAAAGTGTCACATCACAGAAATTGCTGAGCAGCTCTTTAATCAGCCCGGTCTTATCCACATAATACAGGTTTTCATGGCGCAGTTTTTCAAAATTTTCCGTTCCGATGGGCAGCCTTTTTCTCTCCATGTCCGTCACCTCCAAGACCGAATCATATAATTTACTTATGGTGATAGCTTATCACAAATAAAGGAGCTTATCAAGAGTTGTCCTAAAGAATACTTGAAATAGGCTGTTCAGCCAAGCCTTTTCTACTTCCAGGCTGACAAAACACCGCGCACAGGTTACCCCGTGCGCGGTTGCTTGGTTTATGAGGTTGTTTCCCCGTTAAAAGGCGGAAACAAGTCTGTGTTACTTCTTGACCTTAACCTTCTTGACCTTGCTCCAGCCGGCGTAAGAGGTCACGCTGCCAGAGGTCTTGTAGGGCCGCATACGGATGTAATAGGTCTTACCCTTCTTCAGGTTCTTCAAGGTAGTGGTCAGGTTCTTGTTGCCCTTGACCTTCACCGTCTTGGTGGTGGAGCTGGTGAAGCTCTTGCTGGTGGAGTATTGAATCACGTAGCCGGTGGCTTTGGTGTTCCGGGTCCACTTCAAACTGACTTTCTTACCGCTGATGTTCTTGGCACGGGTGAAGTGCTTGGCCGTCAGGCGATAAATCTTCTTGGTGGCGGAAGCGCTGCTCTTGCCGGAATCGTTCACCGCATAGACCTTGTACTGGTACTTGGTGCCGTTTTTCATGGCTGCGGTGTCCAGCCAGGTGGTGGAGGAAGTGGTCTTGACCTTCTTCCAGCTGCCGCTGCCGATTTTGCGATAGACCTGGTAGCTGGTTGCTCCATCCACGGCGTTCCAGGTGAGCTTGATACCCTTGGCCTTGTTCGCCGCGGAGGTGATTTTAGTCGCGGAGGGAACAGTGACCTTTTCAGCCACTTCTAGGGTGGAGATGGCAGAGGTCAGAGCGGCAGCGGCCTCATCCACTTCGTCCTGCGTGGCGGAACCGTTGGCGGCCAAAATCTTGGCGCTTTCCAGCGCGGTTTGCAGGGCAGACCAGCTGTCGGTGGTGTAATCGCTCTCGGTCAGAGTTTCCGCCTGTTCGATGACGGCGGTCAGCGCAGAGCTGTCAACAACAGGCAGCGTTTCCAGGGCAGAAATTGCACTGGTCAGAGCGGTGGCAGCTTCGTCTGCCTCGCTCTGGGTTGCTGCGGCATTGGCGGCCACGGTCTGAGCAGCGGCCAGCGCGGTTTGCAGGGCAGACCAACTGTCGGCGGTATAGTCACTCTCGGTCAGGGCCTCCGCCTGCTCAATCGCGGTGGTCAGGGCCGAAGTATCGACGGTTTCTTCCTGTGTCAATGCTGTAAAGGTCGCTTCGGTCAGGTCGGTAGAAACGGCTGTGATGTTATCATACCAGATGGAGCCGCTGACAGTGTCGCCGTCAAAATACTCGTTGTCGATGGCGTTGACCCACAGGCCGAAGGAAGTCACACTGGAACAGTCATTTACCAGCCCACCGGTGGGATTGCCCTCGGTGTCCCGCTGGCAAAATTCAGAGAAGGGGATGGTTACAAGCGTGGGTTGTCCTGCCAGAGCCGCATACTCCTCATAGAGATTGAGATACGCCTCATAACAGGTATCGTTGGCTTGAATTTGGATGACCACCTTCTGCTGATTGGCGTCGGGGATGGTCCAGAACTGGAGGGCGTTGCAGTCCGACCAGTCCACTTCTTTGCTAATGGTAGCCCCGGCCCAGCCGCCACTGGTCTCGGAATAGGTGAAGTTCAGGCCGAAGCCCTCTTGCGCTTCCCCGTCCGCATCGGTCAGGGTCAGGGAGATGGTGCTGCCGGAGGCTTTGTTGGTGGCCCAGGTGCTGGTCAGCAGGGAATCTACCCCGTAGTAGGACTCAAAGTCGTCTACCAGATAGGGATCGGCCTCGGTTTCCTCGATGTTGAAAATAGCCCTGATTCTGTCGAAACTTTCGCCGTCAATGAACAGCTCTATGGTGCCTACATATTCTCCCAAAGATTCCAGAGTGTCGGTATCCACCATTGCGGAGTAGTAAGAGCCATCCGTCGTGGCTGCCGTCAGCGTAACATCCGCGCCGTCTCCGTGCAAAACGATTTCCGCCACGGTTTTATCGGAAGCGCCGGTCAGTTTTGCAGTGACCGTTGTTTCTGTCAAAAGCCGACTTCCAGACACTGGGGAAGTCAGATAGCCAGTGGCGGTTGTGGCTGCTGCCTCGACAGAAACGGTGGACATTTGCTCCAAAATACCTTTCAAATTTTCGGCAAATACACTACGGCCATCATTGAAAAATGTAATAAAGGGGTCCAACAGTTCGTGTCCGTAAAGAGTTCCATCCTCATTGACGCTTACCACATAGGGGGTATAGAATCCGGAGTTAATACCGAAGTTTGCCCATACCAGAAAATAGGATGCGTTGGACTGGGAAACAATATCAGCGACTTCTTCAAACCATTGTTGATCCTGGTTTCCTGATTTGAGCAAGGCGGCCTCACTGCTTGTGCTGTTGGACACGCCGGTTTCGGTCACTGCCAACAGCTTGTCATGCTTTTGCGCAAAGCTGTCAACCAGCGCCAACTCAGCCTGGAAAGTCGCCAGCCATGTGGAGTTATCCTCCTGCGGGTCGGAGTTGTACATATCGAATCCGATTATATCCACGTAGTTATCTCCGGGATACCGTTCTTCATACTCGTCCTCGTCGGCAGCCTCTGAACCAGGACCGTATACATACAGGAAGTTGTGGACACCTTTTTCGTCCCGCAGATACTCCACCGTGTAGCGATACACGTTTTTGTAAGTCTCCGCATCGCAGAACGCCTTGCCCCACCAGAACCAACTGCCGGTGTTTTCATGGAAGGGTCGGAACAGAATGGTGCCGTTCACTTGGCTGGCATAGTCAGCGACCATATCCAAGAATGCGTTATAGACCTCGTTATACGCGCCGCCGGGCAGAATTTCGTTCATTACATCGCCCGTTAAAATATTTGGAGTATATCCGTTAAAGTCATACTTTGCATAGGTGGGGTCTGTCTCCTCATCGTAACTCTCGTTCAGCGAAACAGTAGAGAAGTTGGGCATATGGGCAGAGAGGGTAATGATGGCCCCCGCTTCGATGTTCTCATTGGTCAGTTCGGCAGCGGCTTTGACATTTGCTCTGGCCTCTCCCAATGTGGCAATGTCGATTTCCGAACTATCATGTTCGTTGTTATACCGTTCCGCACTGTATTCGTCGCCTACCAGGGACAGGGTGTCAATCCCGACAACGCCGGAGATAGACTGGGTAATGTCCTCTACATCGGAACTGCCCAGACTGCTGGAGCCAGTCTTGTGCCAGGTGTCGTTCTGATGTCCAAAAATCACACTCTTCGAATTGCCCAACGCTTGTAGCAGAGCGTAAATTTTTGCTGTATTCTCTGTGGCGTTTCCATCCACCAGGGTCACAGAGGTGGCAATAGAGGTGGTCTCATCGGCGCCATCCTCCGTCTGACTGGTCAAAGTATTGCCAGAGACAGAGAGATTCGTTTTGTCGTCCAGCGCCACAGTACTGTTGACATAGACATCTTCCTCATCGGCGTCCCCCTGAGCGAACTGAACATTGTCCAGCCACAAGTCGCCCTGATAGTTGGTGTTCACACCAATCAAGCAGAAAGTGATACCGTTGACAGAACCGGAGGCACTGTCGCCGGTCAGGGTCACAGACACCTTTTTCAGCGTGTCCTCCACGGTTTCTGCCGCGCTCATGTCCACGGCAGTTTCGCCGAGTTGCAGCACGTCAGAGTAAAAGGTCATCTGGAAGCTGCCGGAGGTCATATTGGCCTCGTCATAGTAAAAGTCCAGCGTTACCTGATTGACGCCTTCCAGGGAGACGCCGTCGTCGCTGTAATAGGAAATGGCCATCTTGCTGTAGCTATACCCGGAATCGGCGCTGAAATCCACCGTGGCCTTGACCATGCCGTTTTCCTGGGTAACGGAGGAGTTGTCTGCACCGGAGTACTGCCACTCCCAGCCGCTGCCGTAGTACCAGCCGGATTCCTCCTCCAGACCGACCTTGTCCGTGGCGGAAGGGGCCAGCGTCTCCGCAGCGGTGACGATTTGCTCCGCCTCGGCAGTTTCACTGTCGGTGACTTCTGTGCTTTCGCTGGTGGTTGCTTCTGCGTCTTCCGTGGATTCCTCTGCGACAGATTCATCGCCAGTTTCGTCTGCGTCCTCTGCCGATGGGGTTTCCGCCTCCTCTGTTTCTGCTGCAAGGAGCGTGTCAGCGGCGTCAGAGACAGTCTCAGAGATGTCCGCCGCGTAAACGGGCAGGGACAGGGTGGACAGGGTCATCGCCAGGGCCAGCACCAGAGCGGCAAGGCGTTTTGTTCGCTGTTTTTTCATGTGTTTTACCTTCTTTCCATTTGTAAAATTGAAATAACACTTTTGTCTGCTGTTTCACCTCCCCTCTTTATTCCACGCTACCCAGAATATTGCACCACAGCGCCCAGTCGTCCTCCAGCCGGGCCTCCCCAGTGCCGGAATCGTCCCAGACGCCCCGGAATCCCAGGTAGCAGTCGCTGTCCACAGGCAATGCTCCTAAGGTGGAAATGTCCTCCCAGGCCACTGTCAGCGTTTCGGCGCTCTCATCGTCCTCCGGCAGCGTCCCGTCCAGACGGCAAAGCGCCCCGTAGGTGGCCTGAAAACTCTCCGGGTCCTCCAGCAGGAAGATGCCGCTCTGGTAGACGGAGAAATCCGTTTCCAGTCCGTTGTAGGCCGCCAGAACCTCCTGGCCGGACTGTCCCTCTCCGTTGGAGGAGAGGTCAATACAATACTGGTGGAGCTGCACCGCCACCTGGCCGTCGCCGTTCACGTCCTCGCCGAAGGCCGCCAGACGCTGGGTCAGGGCGTCCGCCTCCTCGTCGGTCAGCTGGGTGACGCCCACCCAGGCCACATGGTAGTCCGGGTCGTCAACCCCCGCGTCCTGCCAGGCGAAGTAGCCCAGCAGCAGCAACACCAACAGGGCCAGCAGCAGGTAAAACCGGTGATACCACCACCAGTTCCGCAGCCGCTCCGTTCTGGTCAGATCCTCTTTCAGGTGTCGGTGGACCCGATCTGTTTCTGTCTCATAATCTGGCAGCATGGTTTTCTCCTGTAGTCGTGTGCGTGGGTTTCCTGTGCAATAGGGGACTATATCGTCCCCACTCGTGTCATTAAGGCGCTGATTGTTCCGGTGACGGAGAATTCCCCGCTGTCGGCAGGCAGAAACAGGCTGTCCCCCTTCCGGCAGGGCATGACCTCTTTCCCGCACTGTACCTCACCCGCTCCCTCCAACACCAGGAGGGAGGTGAAGGATTCGTCGTCACAGTACCCCGCATAGGGGGACTGAATCACATCGACGGTGAAGTAGGCGCTGCGGGCCAAATGTCCGCCGAAGTTATAGTCGGTGCGGGGCGGCTGACAGTGGGTGACCTCCACCGCCTGATCTACATGGAGCTTCCGGGGCATTCCGTCCGCTCCCACCCGGTTATAATCAAAGACCCGATAGGTCACGTTGGAACTCTGTTGGATTTCCGCAATGACGATACCCTTACAGATGGCGTGGAGGGTCCCCGCCGGGATGTAAAACAAATCGCCCTTGTGAACCGGTACGGCGTTCAGTACCTCCAGCAGGGTTCCGTCCTGGGTGCGCCGCCGGAACTCCCCTTTGGAGATCGGTTCCCGGAAGCCATAGTAGAGGTATGCGCCGGGTTCGGCGTCCAGCACATACCACATCTCGGTTTTGCCGTACTGGTGCTCGTTTTCCAGGGCGTCGGTGTTGTTTGGGTGAACCTGAATGGACAGGTTGTCTTTGGCGTCGATGAGCTTGATAAGGATGGGGAACTCCCGAAACACCTGGCAGTTGCTGCCCAGCACCCGTTTCCCCACGGCGGCGAGATACTCCCGCAGTGTCCGCCCTGCGAAAACGCCGTTGGTGATGATGGAAGGTCCGTCCGGGTGACAGGACAGCTCCCAGCACTCCGCCAGCCGGGGGCCGTCAAATTCCTTGTGATAGTCCGTTTTCAGGCGCTTCCCGCCCCAGATGTAGTCCTTACAGGCGGGCTTTAACTTTAACACAGGCATACGCTTTGCTCCTTCTTTGTGCTTTTCGCTGACAGCCTTTTCTGAACGGCTGCTTTTTCCTTTCGTTTTTAGCTCCATGCTTTTGGTTTGCCGCACCTGACTAACAGCTAACAGCTAATGGCTAACAGCTAAAATCATCTGTGCGGAAGGGTGCGGCGGGCAGGCCGGAGGCTCCATACAGAGTGGACGAGCCAAAGTTGGTCCAGGCGTAGCGCACATAGACCGGCGCGGGCACCTGAGCGCTGTGGAGCAGCACCCGGTCTGCCTGGACGTTGCCGCGAGCGGGATAAAAAATCCCATCCGCCCCGGCCAGTTGGAACCCCTCCAGGCAGTCTCCCCGGACGGACAACCCGCCGCCGGTGTGCCGAAAACGCACCTCCATGCCGCCGTCCTCTGTGGGGCGGGTCTGCGCCATCACGGGTGCGTCCGCTACCACGTCCTCGCCGTAGACCTTTTTCCGGGCCAGGAGAGCCAGACGGCAGCCCACCGTCTGCTTGTCCAGCGGGTGGATGTTGTCAAACTCGCCGCAGTCGGTAAGCACCGCCAGGCCGGTGTTGGCCACCGTCCGGCTGATCTTCATCTGTTGGTCCCGCAGCATGGCCCAATGCTTGCTGTCCTGGTGATTTTGATATTCCTCTCTGGAGCAGTACATGGGCAGCTGGACAAACAGGAAGGGCAGTTCGTCATCCCGCCAGTCCGTGCGCCACTGGTCGATGAGGTAGGTCATCATCACATCGTAAGTGGCATACCTGGCCTCATCCTCCTCGCCCTGGTAGTACAAAAAGCCCCGGATGGCGTAGGGCGTCACCCGCTGCACCATGGTCTCGTACAGTCCGGCGGGCCGGAAGGGGGACTGGTTGCCCGCAGGCTGGGGCCAGGGGCAGAGGCCGCACTCCTCGTTCAGCACCGGCCAGGTCACCGTCGGCTCCGCCGCCCGGCGCTGGTCTACACGGGACTGCCACGCCTGGTATTCCGCGTTGTAGCCTTCCATCTCGGCGGCGTACTGTTCATCGGTCTTGTCCCCCACCAACGCGGCGTAGTCATTGAGGTATTTCTGCCCCGCTGCGGTCTTTTCCAACTGCTGTCGGCTCATCCAGCAGCTAATTGAGGTGCCGCCCCAATAGCAGCCAATGATGCCAACAGGAACTCCCTGGGTCTGGCAGAGCTGCCGGGCGAAGAAATAGGCCACGGCGCTCATGTCTCCGCTGGTCGATGGGGCGCAGACCTGCCAGGAACTCTCGGCTTCCATCTGCGCCTGTTCCCCGTCCAGCACCGCCCGCTGGGGGACGTTGTAAAAGCGGATAGAGGGGTGGTCGCTGTCCGCCACCTCCCGCTTTCCGTTTTTGCAGTCCCGGAGCGGCAGTTCCATGTTGCTCTGTCCTCCAGCGAACCACACCTCACCCACGGCTACGTCGGTAAAGGTCAACTGCTGGCCTTTGCTCTCCACGGTCAGGGTGAGATTGGCCCCTGCCTCCCGTGGGGCCAGGGTCAGGTCCCAGCATCCGTCCGGCCCAACGACAGTGGTTTTCCGTTCATCGGCCAGGGTGACGGACACCTGTGCGCCTGGAACGCCCTGTCCCCAGACGGGGATAGGCTTTTGCCGCTGGAGTACCATATGGTCGGAAAATACAGCGCTTATGGTCAGCATACTTCCATCTCCTCATTGCATCTGATCGGCGGCATCTGCTGCCAGCCGGTCAAGCAGTTCGACTGCCTGTTCCTCTGTCTCCGCCACGACGGAGAGGTACAGTTTCAGCTTCGGCTCCGTGCCGGAGGGCCGCACCGTGACCCTGGCTCCGCCCGCCAGCTGGAACTCCAGCACGTCCGCTTTGGGCAGTCCGGTTCCTCCTGCATGGTAATCCACCACCCGTTCCACTGGCACTCCGGCGAAGGCAACCGGGGGATTTTCCCGCAGACGCCGCATCAACTGGCCCATATGGGCCATGCCGTCGGCTCCCGGAAAGGCGAAGCTGTGGAGGCCGCTGCGGTAGCAGCCAAATTCGGCGTACAGGTCGTTCAGGCCGTCCAGCAGGGTTTTTCCCTGCCCGGCGTACCATCCGGCGGCCTCGCAGACCAGCAGAGCGGCGTTCACCGCATCCTTGTCCCGGACGTGAGGGCCGGAGAGGTAGCCGTAGCTCTCCTCAAACCCAAAGAGATACCGTTCTGGATGGCCCTCTTTCTCCAGCAGCCCGATTTGTTCCCCGATGAACTTGAAACCGGTGAGGGTGCGCCGCAGTTCCACGCCATACTTTGCCGCCACAGGGTCCGCCATAGGAGTGGAGACAATGGTGGTCACTGCCACCGGGTCTTGCGGCATGGTTCCCAACCCTCGTCGGGTGCGACAGACGTAGTCCAGCAAAAGGACGCCCAACTCGTTTCCGGTGAGCAATTTGTAACCGCCTCTCCCATCGGGGACAGCCACGCCGCAGCGGTCACAATCCGGGTCAGTACCCAGCAACAAGTCGGGCTTGACCTTTTCGCACAGCTCCAGCCCCTTTTCCATAGCCTCCCGAATTTCCGGGTTGGGATAGGGGCAGGTGGGAAAGGTTCCGTCCGGCTGCTCCTGCTCCGGCACGACTGTCACCTGGGTGACGCCAAGTTTTTTCAGCAGACGGGTCACGCACTCCAGCCCGCTGCCATTGAGCGGCGTGTAGACCAGCTTCAAATCGGAGATTCCCACGCCGTCCCCCACCTGCTGGGCCAGGACCGCGTCTAAAAAGGCATCCAAACAGTCCTCCGGGATGAATTGGATGGTTCCCGTCTCCAGCGCAGCGGCAAAGTCCAACCTTTTGACATCCCGGAAGCAGTCCACCTGTTCGATGCAGTTCTGGATTTTGGACGCAATCTCCAATGTGATCTGGCAGCCATCGGCCCCGTAGACCTTGTAGCCGTTGTACTGGGCGGGATTGTGGCTGGCGGTGACGCAGACTCCAGCCCCACAGCCCAGATACCGCACGGCCCAACTCAGGGCGGGGGTTGGCTCCAGACGGGGGTAGAGGTAAGCGGTGATGCCGTTGGCTGCCAACACCTGAGCGGTCTCCCGTGCGAACCGGTCGCTTTTGATACGGCTGTCGTAGGCGATGGCCACCGACTTGGGAAGGCTCGTCCCGTTCAGGTAGTCGGCCAGTCCCTGGGTGGCCTTGCGGACGGTGTAAACATTCATCCGGTTGGTTCCTGCGCCTATGATCCCCCGCAGACCGCCGGTGCCAAAGGCAAGTTCCCGGTAAAAACGGTCACGGATCTCCGCTTCGTCATTCTGCATCTCCGCCAGTTCCGAAGCCAGCTCCGGGTCTAAATCCGCCTGCGAACGCCAGCGCAGATATTGTTCTGTTGCGTTGCTCATGGTCATTCCCTCTCAATCTGTTTCAAATACCAGATGCAGCCCGGTACCTCTCCCCACGCGCCGGGGAGAGGGAGGCCCTGCCGCAGCAGTTGCCCACCGGTGTACTGTGCGCCGTTCTCGTCTGCGTAAACGGCGTGTTCCTCCAGCCCCTGGAGGGGAAGCCGGGGCCGAAGGCCACCCCCCAGGGCGGTCCCCACGGCGAACACCGCCACCTCGGTTCGGTCCGGGCTGACGAACATCCAGGCCCCGCCGCTGTCCGCATCATCCGGGGCAATCAGCCGGTACAGGTCGCCGCCCCACACCAGCGCTCCGTGGGTGCGATACCAGCGAACGTAAACGGCCAGTTCCTGCCGCTCCTCCGGGGAATACCGGGTCAGGTCCAGTTCAAACCCAAAGGTGCCGCTGAGGGCCAGCGCCATCCGCGCCTCCACCGAGGCGGTGCGCCCGGTGTTGTGGTTGGGGACGGTGGAATAGTGCGCTCCCATGGTGCAAGCTGGATAGAGGTACGAGGTGCCGTGCTGGATGCCCAGCCGGGAACGGGCGTCGGTGTTATCGCTGCACCAGATTTGGGGAGAGTAGTAGAGCATCCCGCAGTCGTATCGCCCGCCGCCGCTGGCGCAGTTCTCCAGCAGCAGGTCAGGATAAGTTAGGGTCAGCCGCTGCTGGAGGTCATACAGCCCCAGCACATACCGGTGATAGACCTCCCCCTGGCATTCCGGCGGTAGCGCCGCGCTGTACACGTTGGACAAACTCCGGTTCATGTCCCACTTCAAGTAGCGGATGGGGCAGCTGTCCAGCAGTGCCCTGAGCTGCTGCCAGATGCCCTCCCGGACATCCTCACGGCTGATGTCCAGGTTGTACTGATGGCGAATTTCCAGCGTTTCCCGGCCGGGAATCTCCAGCGCCCAATCCGGGTGCGCCCGATAGAGGTCGCTGTCGGGGCTGACCGCCTCCGGCTCCACCCACAGGCCAAAGTCCAGCCCCAGGGCGTTCAGTTTTTTACAGAGGCCCGGCAATCCCTCCGGCAGCTTTCGGGGATCCGCCGTCCAGTCCCCAAGCCCGGCCTCAGTGCCGTTCCGGTTTCGGAACCAGCCGTCGTCCAGCACAAACAGGTCGATTTCCGTCTCTTTCGCAGCCTGGGCCAATTCCAACAGCTTGTTTTCATCGAAGTCGAAGTAGCAGGCTTCCCAGCTGTTGAGCAGGACAGGCCGGGGCGTCTCCGGGTCGCTCCAACGGGGCGGCAGCAGGTGCCGCCGGATGGCACTGTGGAACCGGCGGCTCAGTTCCCCCAGGCCCCGGTCAGAAAACACCATCGCCACCTCCGGCGTGGCAAAGCTCTCCCCCGGTTCCAGCGTCCAGCAGAAGTGCTGGGGGTGGACGCCCATCGTCAGGCGGATGCCTGCCTCGCCCCGCTCTGCCTGAACGAGAAAGTTTCCGCTGTACACCAGCGCAAAGCCCCAGCAGTCGCCGCAGGTCTCCCCCGTGTCCGGCCTGCACAAAATGGCGGCGGGGTTGTGGGCGTGGCCGGGGATGCCCCGTGTACTTCCCACGCTCTGCACACCGGAGCAAATGGGCCGCCGCTGGGCCAGGTGTTCCCCAGCCCATACCCCGTCGAAGGTCATCAAATCCAGTCGCTGTTCCTCGAAATCCAGACACAGGGAACCGGCCTGATGGAGCTTGAGGGGCGCTGCGTTGCGGTTGGTGTAAAGGACGGCGCGGGTGATGAGATCGCAGTCCTCATACACGCTGTAGAGCAGCTCTGCCTCCAATCCCGCCGCGTCCCGCAGGGTGACAGCCAGCGTCTCCACGCCTGCCCCCTGCCGGAAGGTGGGCAGACCGGGCAGGGCGTACTTTCCGGGGCGCACCTCCGCCCGAACAAAGCGGAAATCTGCCGCCCTGGACCCGTCGGCGTACTCCGGGAGGACAGAGGGGAGCCGGTTGTCTCCCAGCCCCGGCCCGGCGCACTCCAACGGGAGCTGGTCGGGCCAGCAGCCGGGGTCAAAGGCGTGGGTGGGGCGGCTGTCCCACAGGTTTTCTTCGGTGCAGGCGCCGTACCAGCTGTGGCAAAGCCTGCCGTCGGCGTCCACCACCATCTGATAGGTGGTGTGAGCAGTGTGAAGGGTGATCAGTCCGTTGGAAATGGTCATCATAGGCGTATTCCTCGTTGTCAATGAATTAGCTATTCGCTCTTAGCTTTTAGCTGGGCAGTTTTTTCGTTTTAAGCACCGTGCTTTTCGTCTGCGGCGCTTCAAAATGGCCGGGTTTCCTCTTCCCTTTTATTGTTGCTGTTTGCTTGCGGCTGGCAGCACCTGGCTAACAGCTAATAGCTAACGGCTAACAGCTAACTTCTCCATTTGTGCAAAGGTTGGACGCATGGAAACCGCCAAAATCAGGCTGGCGGCGCTGCCTCCCGCCAACAGGAAGAAGGGCAGCAGGTAGACGAACACTGAGAACGCCAGCAGCAGCAGGGCGGGGACCAGCAACGCCAGCACCACAGCCACCAACGTGGTGGGCAGGTTGGCGGCGGCCAGGGCCAGGGCGTCCCAGAGGACTTCCCGCCCCCGCCGGTACTGGAACCGGCCCAGCAGGGCGAAGCTCCAGGTGGTCGCGCACAGCCACAGCAGACCGAAGATGACCGCGCCCGCCGTCAGCAGTCCGCCCAGGGCGCTGGCAGTATGTCCGCCGATGTAGAGATCCGCCGCCACCAGCAGGCCAAAGGCCAACAACGGCAGCCAGAGCTTTGTGACAGCCTTCCACTCCCGCCGGAAAAATCCCAGGAAGTCCCGCCAGACCACAGTGGCTTCCCCGGCGGCCATTTTACCGGTGACGTGGAACAGGGCGGCGGTGGAGGCCCCCAGCGTTACCACCGGCAGACAGCATAGCAGCCACAGGAGGTTCAGCACCACCAAATCCCCCACGGTACCCATGGCCCGGAAAAAAGCGTTGCCGTCAAGCGGCACTTCTGCCCTCAAGGGGCACTTCCGCTGCGCTCCCTGCGGGGCTTTGCCCCTCCCTGTATCGTTCAGGTTCGTTTTGGTTTTCATGGGGATTCCTCCTGTCTGCTGCCCTGTATTTTTGATTCCTATTCGTTATAGATGGTTCAAATATTGCAGATTGTTGTCGATGAGCTGGCGCCGCTGGGCCACGCAGTCCCCGCTCCGCAGGGGGTCGGCAGGGGTGTGGAAAGCGAAGTCCAGCAACCTGTCTACGGTGGTGGAGGCCACATGGAGCCGGGTGTCGCTGGCCGCATAGTAAATCCAGAGGTTGCCGTTGCCGTCAAGCGGCACTTCCGGGGCTTTGCCCCTCCCTGCCTCCTCTGCAATGGCCCCGTTGGAAAACACTACGTTGCTGACATCCCCCACCCGCTCCCAGCCCAGGGGCGCCAAGAGGTAGCCGGAGGGTTCGGCGATGACCTTCCACGGTTCCCGCAGGTCGGTGACGAACACATAGAGGACGTACCGCAGCCCGGCGGCGGTGTTGCGGACCCCGTGGGCGATGTGGAGCCAGCCCCGCTCCGTCTTGATGGGGGTGGCCCCTTCTCCGTTTTTGGCCTCGGTGACGGTGTGGTAGCGGCGGGGACTGGTGATGAGTTCCTCATCTATGACCGGGTGGGTGATGTCCGGGCAGAGGCCGAAGCCGATGCCTCCGCCGCTTCCGGTCTCGATGAAGTCGTCCATAGGCCGGGTATAGAAGGCGTACTGCCCATCCACAAACTCCGGCAACAAGGCCACGTTCCGCTGCTGAGGGCTGCGCAACGTCACCAGGTTGGGCAGCCGCTCCCAGGTGTCCAAGTCTTTGGTGCGGACGATACCAGCGGAGGCGACGGCGGCGGACAGGTCATTGACGCTGTCGTCTTTCCGCTCGGAGCAGAACACCCCGTAGATCCACCCGTCCTCATGCCGGGTCAGGCGCATATCATAGACGTTGGTCTCCTCCACACCGATGTCAGGCAGGAGGATGGGCTTCTCCCGGAAGCGGAAGCCCTCCACAGGGCTGTCGCTCTCCGCCACGGCGAAAAAGCTCTTGCGGTCGTTGCCTTCCACCCGGACCACCAGGCAGTATTTTCCGTTCAGATAGATGGCCCCGGCGTTCATCACGGCGTTGACCCCCAGCCGTTCCATGAAATAGGGATTGGTGGCAGGGTTCAGGTCATACCGCCACTCCAGAGGAACGTGGTCGCGGGTGAGGACCGGGTTCTCCCAGCGGTCATAAATGCCGTTGTAGAAGTCGGTTTTGCGGTTTTTTCGGCTCAACAGGGCCTCCTGTCGCTCCTTCTGATGCAGGTATTCGGGATGGAGCTTATACGATGACATCAGGATTCCTCCTCATTAGTTCCAGGCACATCCGCCCGTTGTGATAGGGGCATTTCCACGGCTCCGCGATGGGCTTGCGGTGGGGCGTGCCGTGTTTGTCTACGCTCCAGAACCACTCGCTGCCGGGGCGTTTGTCCACCATCACGCGGCAAATGTACTGGTAAATGTCCGCCGCCGCGTCCCGGTACTTCGTTTCCTCCGGGTGCTTCTGCCACTGGTTCACGAAGCCCAGAACCGCCTCCGCCTGCACCCACCAGACCCGGTCAGTGTCCACCACGCCCCGGTCACACTCAGTCGCCAGGGAGTGGTTTCGGTAGGCGGTCTGATAGATTTTGTTCGCCAGAGCGTGGTCGATGGTGTGAATTTCCGCAGCCAGCGCCGGGTCGTTCATCAGTTCACAGCCCCAGTCGATGAGCCAGCTGCACTCAATATCGTGGCCGTAGCTGTGCAGGTCAATGAGGGAGTGATAGTGTTCGTCGAAGAACACCCGGAGGCGGTGGGTGGTGGGGTCATAAATTTTCTCCCGGTAGAGGGCCAGAATATGCCCCATGGCCTGTTTTACCACCGGTGCGCCGTTGGCCTGATACAGTCCGGCGTAGCCCTCAAAAACGTGGAGGAGGGTGTTCATGGTGCGGGCGGCCAGCACACCGTTTTCGCTGAGCTTGTCGTTGGGGGCGCTCTGCCAGTCCACGGTGAAAGCCTCCAGATAGCCCTCGTCGTCGGTGCAGTGGTGCTCCACCAGCTCGAACAGCTCCCACGCCCTGGAAAGGGCGTCGGGGTTTTCCGTCAGCCGGTAGTAGGCGGACAGGGCGTAGATGGCAAACGCCTGGTTATAGGTGTGCTTGGTGGTGTCCAGGGGCTTGCCGTCATAGGTCACGCTCCAGTAGACGCCGCCGTTCGTCCAGTCCCAGCACCGGCTTGTCAGAAAAGTATAGGCGTGGTCGGCCTCCCGGCACAAATCCTCCCGGCCAGTGAGAATCGCCGCCTCAGAGAAGAACCACAGGATGCGGCTGTTCAGGATGCAGCCCTTCTCCGCCTGCCGGTTCACGCACAGGTCGTAGTCCATCAGGCCGTAGTAGCCGCCGTATTCGTCGTCCCGCAGAGCCTTCCAAAAGGGGATAATGGTCTGTTCCAGCATGGTTCGGGCGGCGTTTGCAATGCTTGGCATATCGTTCCTCCGGTTCAGCGAACGCCCAACTCCCCGTCCTCTGGGGAGAGGTCGCTGTGTGCTTTGATGTAATCCACCACCCGGTCGGCGGTGGTGAAGGCCATGCCTACATAGCTGTCGGCGCAGCCATAGTAGAGGGCGATGCGGCCCGTTGCGCTGTCCTGGAGGGTGGCGCAGGGGAAGCAGACGTTGGGCACAAACCCCCGCTCCTCGTACCACGCCTCCGGCGTCAGGAGGAAGGTCTTGCAGCGGTAAAGGACCTTGCTGGGTTCGTCCCGGTCCAGGATGGCTCCGCCGATGGAGTAGACGTAGCCATTGCAGGTGCCGGTGACGCCGTGGTAGAACAGCAGCCAACCCTCACTGGTCTCGATGGGGGCGGCTCCGCCTCCCACCTTCACGTTTTCCCACCAGTGGTCGCCTCGTTTCCCCATGACATGGCGGTGACGGCCCCAAAACTCCATGTCGGGGCTTTGGCTCAGGAAGATGTCCCCAAAGGGGGTGTGGCCGGAGTCACTGGGCCGGGAGAGCAGGGTGTACAGCCCACCGATGCGCCGGGGGAACAGCACCGCGTTGCGGTTGAAGGGGATAAACGGGTTTTCCAGCCGGGTAAAGGTCTGGAAGTCGGTTGTTTTCGCCATGCCGATGGAGGCCCCGTAGAAGTCCTGGCACCAGATGATATAATAGGTGTCCTCCACCTTGACCAGCCGGGGGTCGTAGGCGTAAGGGGGCAGGAACGGCTCGCCCTTTTCGTTGACGAAGGGAATTTTCTCCCCGTCAAAGGTCCAGCGGATACCGTCGGCGCTGCGACCCAGGTAGATAAAGGGGACGCCGTCGGTCTGTTCCCCCCGGAACACCCCGATGTAGCCCTCCCCGTAGGGAGCCACAGCGCTGTTGAATACCCGCGCCAAACCGGGGGCGGGGTTCCGCCCAATGATGGGGTTTTCGGTGCAGCGCCACAGGGGAGAGTTGGAAGCGGCGGGCGGCTCCTGCCAGGGGATGCCCGGTAATGCGCCGCAGTATAGTTTGACTTGATTCAAAAGGAATCACCTCTTGTCCGTTTTGTGGTGCTGCCGCTCCCGTGAGGGACAAACCCGACAGGAGCGGCAGCGGTTTTAGAGGAGAAATGAAAATGAAGAAAATAGAATGCGTTGGGGTGTGGCGGAGCCTGGTTTCCCAGGCCCCGCCGGAGGAAGAAAGAACATGAAGGAGAAAAAAGCGGGTGTAAATTAACCTTTGACCGCGCCGGCGGCGAGTCCGCCGTAGATCTGCTTCTGACACAGGAGGAACACGATCAAAATGGGGATAATTGTAATCAGTACGCCTGCGCAGATGTAGTTGTACTGGTTGCCGTATGGCCCGGTGAAAGTGTACAGGGCGGTGGAAATGGTTTTCAAATTGGCGTTTTGCAGGTACAGGTTGGACATATAGTATTCGTTGTACACGCTGACGCCCTTCAAAATGCAACTGGTGACGATGGCGGGTTTCAGCAGGGGGAACAGGATTTTGAAGAAGATGCCGAAGTAAGTGCAGCCGTCCAAAATCGCGCTCTCGTCCAGGCTGGTGGGCAGGTTCTCGAAGAACTGCAAGAAGATGTAGATGGAGATAATATCGGTGCCACAGAGGACGATGATATAGCCGTACAGGTGGTTGATGAGGCCCAGGGAGTACATGATCTGATAGACCGTGACCTGGGTGGCGATGCCGGGGATCAGCGAGGCGAAGGTGAACAGGTTGTCGATGAGCCCGTGACCGGGGAACCGGAACCGGTTCAGGATATAGGCCAGCATGGAGCTGAACAGGATGGACAGAGTCAGCACCACCACCAGCACAATGCCAGTGTTCAAAAAGCAGCGGCCCATGTTGGCCTTGGTGAAGGCCACAACGAAGTTCTCCAAATAGGTCCAGTGTTCGGGGAAGTCCAGCACCGAGGTGGCGGCGTACTCGTCGTTGGTCTTGAAGGCGGTGAACACGCACACCACCACCGGCACCAGCGCGATGATGGACGCGCCGATGAGCATGACGTACTGGAAGATGCTGAACAGGATGTCGCCAAGCTTCATATGTTTCAGCTTGCTCATACCGGGGCCACCTCCTTTTTCTGCTTGCGGGCGGCTTTGGCAGCCTTGCGCTGGCGCTTGGCTTCAGCGGCGGCCTCCGGGTCGTCCGCACCGTCAGTAAAGACGTACTTAAAGAACAGCTTCTGGGCCACGGTACACAGCACGATGATGGCCAGCAGCACGATTGCCATAGCGCAGGCCAGACCGACCTTCTGGTTTTCGTGAGCCAGGCGGTTCATGATGACGAAGTAGGTGCCGGTGCCCATGGTGCCGTTGGTGATGACGTAGGGTGGCTCGAAGGCGGACAGGGAGCCGCTGATGGAGAGAATCAGGTTCAGGACGATGATGGTCTTGATGGAGGGCAGGATGATGTAGCGGAATTTCTGCCACTTGCCAGCGCCGTCCAGGTCGGCGGCCTCATAGAGGTCGTTGTCCACGGACATCATCGCGCCCAGGAACAGCACCATGTTCTGGCCGGTGTAGCGCCACACGGAGGTGGCCACCAGGGAGATGTTGTTGATGCTCTGGTTCTGGAGCCAATAGGGGATGTCCTCCAGATCCATGCCGAACATCATCAAAATGGTGTCCAGCACGTAGCCGCGGGAGTAGAAGAACTTGAAGATAAAGCCCACGGCGATGCCGCAGATCAGGTAGGGGAAGAACATACAGGCTTTGTAGACGCCTGCGCCCTTCACCTTGAACACCATCAGGGAGGCGAAGAACAGCGCCAGGCCCAGCTGCACCACAGCGCCGCCCATGTAGTACAGGGAGACGGCCAGGGAGCCGAAGCACTCGGAGCGGGTGAACACCTCTAAATAGTTTTTCAGGCCCACAAATTTGCCACTGTCCAGATACGTCCGGTCGTAGAAGCTGAACTGGATCATCTTGATGAAGGGAACGTAGGTGAACACGATCAGCAGGGCCATGGGGAGGATCATAAAGCAGAAGATGACCAGCTTGCGCTGCACCCTGCCGTCGTGAAAAAACTGCAAGGGCGACTTTTGTTCTGCTACGATAGCATTCATGAAAAAACCTCCTGTCTTTTCGGGTTGTGGGCGGGCGGCCCAGGGAGACGGACGCCCGCCCCTGTGTGTTATCTCAGGCAGGAAAGGCTTACTCGTAAATTTCCACGCCCAGGCTCTCCTGCGCAGCGGTCCACTTGGCGTTCCATTCGTCCATGATTTCATCCAGGGTGGCGGAACCGGTCAGAGCGGCCTCCAAAATCTCGCAGTCGGGATAGTCGGAGTTGTTCAGACCCACTTCGCTCTCGTTGTTCACGTCGTCAAAGAGGTCCTCTTCGCCTTCAGGGGCGGCAGAGTTGCTCAGCAGCTCCACGCCGTCGAATCCGGCCAGCACGTCGGGCATATCGTCGGTTTTCAGGGCAGGGATGGAGCCTTCGTCCTCAAAGATGGTGGACTCCTCCAGCAGCCACTTGACGTAAATCATCGAGGCGATCTGCTGCTCTTCGCTGGTCTGGTTGTTGATGCCGTAGCTGTAGTTGCCGCTCGCTCCGGCGTACTGCTGGCCGTCCACAGTGATGGGGAAGGGCATATAGGCCAGGTCCTCCGGGGTGTCACCTGCCTCCTGGCACTGGGCCACGGCCCAACTGCCCAGAACCATGGTGGCGATCTCGCCGCTGTTGATGCGGCTCTTGCTGGACTCCCAGTCGGTGGACATGGGGTCGTCCTCAATCAGGCCACGGGAAACGGCTTCGTACAGGGTGTAGTAGACGGCATAAGGTCCGGTCTGGTCGCCCCGGTCAGAGAAGGGGTTGGAGGTGTGGGCGATGTTGTTGTGCCAATCCACGTCGCCGGTGGCGGGAATCCAGATGTAGGAGTCCCAGGCGCCCATGGTCCAGCCTGCGGCGAAGTTGGTGTAGAGGGGGATGGCGTCAGTGTTGTCCTTGATGAGCTGCAAGTCCTCCAGGAACTCCTCCGGGGTGGTGGGCAGGTCGGTGATGCCGGCCTCCTCCCAGATGCGGGTGTTGTAGAGGACGCCGTCGGCGGTGCCGCCGTTGGCGATGCCGTAAACGGTGCCGTCGTAGGTGGCCTCAGAGACAAAGTTGTAAATCTCGTCCAGAGTGTCGTAGTCGCCCAGGGGGATGAAGTAGTCGCTGAGCTGGGCCATGGAGACAGAGGTGGGGATGAAGCAAATGTCGCCCCAATCGCCGGTGGTCAGCCGCAGCTGGAGGGTCTCCTCGTAGTCGGTGATGGCCTCGTACTCCACGGTGATGTTGGGATACAGCTCGTGGAACTCCTCGGCGTAGGCGGCATAGGTGGTGTCAGCGATGTCGGTGCGGCTGGTGAGAATCGTGACGGTGGCGGTGATGTCCTGGTAGTCCTCTCCCAGGGTGATGGAGTCGATGGTGGGCAAGCCGCTCTCCTCCGTGTCTGTCGTGTCTCCGGCAGCGCTGGAGTCGGTGGTCCCGGTGCTGCTGGAGCTGCTGCCGCCGCAGGCGGTCAGCGAGGCCAGCGACAGGGCCATGGCCAGGGTGAGGATCAGTGCAAGTACCTTTTTCATAAGTTTCCTCCTTTAAGTAAATTGTGAATGGTACTAGCGGAAATTTAGCTAAATTTCCTTTGCTGGATAAAGGATAACACGCTTAAAAATTTAAGTCAATACCCCTTTGTTATTTTTGTAGCATTGCCTAATAATTAACTAAAATTTTTGTCTATTTAGCCCATAAATACTCCGCTGCAATGGACGCAAAAAGCCGCCGGGTTTGCACCCGACGGCTTTGAAAGTGAATCTATTTCATTTTCCTGATAGAGTGATACCGCTTTATTCTACAATCCCAGTGGACGCCCTGGGGACCAGCCTGCCGGGAACGGTGATAATGGGGCTGCCCTCCGACCGTCCAGCCATCAGGTTGCGGATGCGTACCACCGCAAGGCGGGCCATGGTTCCCGTGTCCACCCGGTAGGAAGTCAGGGGCGGGGTGCTGATCGTGGAAAAACCATAGTCATCGTAGCCGGTGACGGCCACATCCTCCGGCACCCGGTATCCGGCGACATTCAACTGCCGCACCAGGCGATAGGCCACTTCGTCGCAGCTGCATACAAAGGCCCGGGGTATTTGCTCCGGCAGCTGGACCGGCAGAAAGTCGCCCCGCGGGTTCCGGTCCTCCAGCCGCCAGTCCTCCCGTGGAATCAGTCCCAGCTGACGCAGCGCCTTTACGTAACCCAAATACCGGTCCATGATGGAGGTCGTGGCCCAGATGCTGCCCACGAAGGCAATGTCCAGATACCCCTGTTCCAACAGGTGCCGGGTCAGCAGGCAGCCGCCGGTCACGTTGTCGCTGACCACGCAGCTTTCCTCAAACCCGTCCCGGTAACAATCCAGCAGCAGATAGGGCAGACCACATTGGGCCACCATGGATACATACGCAGAGGTCAGCTGCCCCATCAAAATCAACCCATCTACCTTGCGCTGACTGATGAACACCGGTGTCTGTACTTCTGCCTCCGCCTGATGAGTGACAATCTCCATCATGGCGAAGTCTTTTCCGGCACTGCACTGTTTTACCAGCTCCCGATACAAGTTTGAATAAAAAGTGCTCTCCGCGAAAAAGCGCTCCTGCACCAAAACGCCGATGGTTTTGCCCCCTGTCGTCTCCGTCGGAGTGCCAGGGGCCTTATACCCCATTTCCCGGGCCGTGGCCTGGATGCGGGCGCGCATCTCCTCGCTGACGCCGTCCTTGCCCGAAAGCCCTTTGGAAACGGAGACGACGCTGATGCCTAATTTTTGAGCAATGTCAGCCATGCGCACTGTTTTCATTTCAGTTCCTCCAAATGCTTCTCTTATTGCACTGAGGCCATTATATTAAATTATTCTCTTAAAGTCAACGCATAACCTTATTATTTAGGTAATTTTCTTTGTATAGAATGAGCAAATTGTCTGCATTTTGCAATGCTATAATATAAAGTGGGCTCGTTAAACTTCCAGTAGCTATTATTTCGTCTCCGTCAAACTCCCAAATCTCAATGATATATTATCATCATAAGGGAAACAACAATCCCTACCCTATTCCGCCCAGGGCCACCAGCCCAGGGCCATTTTATTTTGGAGGTAATGTATCATGAGCGAAACCTTTATCTGTTCCATCTGTGGGTGTGAAACGCCCCTGGACGAGCGGCACATCTTCGACGGTCGCCAGCTCTGCGACGACTGCTTTGAGGTCGAAACCGTCATCTGCGACTGCTGTGAAAACCGCGTCTGGCGGTCGGATACCGTCAGCGACAGCCACAGACGTCTGCGATTCCTGCTATGACCGCCACTACACCACCTGCACCGAATGCGGACGCATCCTCTACTACGACGCCGCCTGTTATCCCGATGAGGATGACGAGGACGCCCCCTACTGCCGGAGCTGTGCGGCGCAGTTCGCCAGCCGAAACCACCCCATCCAGAACTACGGTTACAAGCCCGTTCCCATCTTCTACGGCAACGGAAAACGTTTCCTCGGCGTGGAGTTGGAAATCGACCGGGGCGGCGAGTATGACGAGCACGCCTCCCGCCTGATCGACCTCACCAATGAGAGCGAAGAACGAATTTACTGCAAGCATGACGGCTCCATCAACTGCGGTTTCGAGATCGTCACTCACCCTATGACCCTGGAGTACCACGAAACGGTAATGCCGTGGCCTGAACTGCTCCGCTCCGCCGTAAACATGGGCTACCGCAGCCATCAGACCAGCACCTGCGGCCTCCACGTCCATGTGAACCGTGACAGTTTGGGTGACACCCCTGCCCAGAAGGAGGACACCATTGCCCGCATTCTGTTCTTCGTGGAGAACAACTGGAACGAGCTGCTGAAATTCAGCCGCCGGACGGTTTCCCAAATGCAGCAGTGGGCGGCGCGTTACGGGCGCAAAGACAGCCCCAAGGAAGTGATGGAAACAGGATGACAACATTTGGCTTTCTCAAAAATTGTTCCCATAATAGCGCATTTCTGTGGGTTTAGGAAGCTTTTTTAGATCATTTATACCCAAATTCTTAATTCGCCGCAAATAGGGATGTTTAGGTTGGGGTAAAATTGGGGCAGAGGTCCTACCTGCTCCAACCGAGATACGCGTTATTGTATTTGCTGACCACCATCTAAAACAACACAACTCTCAAACGACATATAGCGGATTATCTGTACTCACCGTGTTTTGCTACCATCTAAAACAACACAACTCTCAAACACGGAGGCGCATACAACAGGTTTTTATTATGTTTTGCTACCATCTAAAACAACACAACTCTCAAACCTCAAATTGAGAGACAACGCCACGACACAACGCAGTGTTATTTTAGAAGTAACCTTCTTACATAATTATTATAAAGCAAAAATCAATTTTCTTCAACTCTGATTTCACACAAATCGCAATCAATCAGAATATGAGATTCGTTTGGAAGGCTTTCTCTTTTGCAGGCCTCCAACAAGTTAAAGGGGTTGAAGGTATTCTGATGAAAAATGCCTATTTGCGTCAAATAACCTGCAGCAGTAATTTCCCGGTTGATTGCAGAGAGGATCATACTGTATCCATAATTCAATGCCGCATTGATGGGATTGTCATCCGCTCGGGTGAAATCCATGCCAAAGAGTGCATTAAAATACACTTTTGCGGCATGGCCTTCCCGCTTTGTGCTGTCCAAAGTGCGAATCACCAGATAATCCGCCTTATAATCCACCTTCGCACTGCTGGAGACCACCACAATGCGCCAGCTCATGCCCACTCATCCTTTAGCAGATCGACTTCCTGTTCAAAAAGTCCGGTGACAGACTGATGAACCAGTTTTATAGAGGAATACGTTTTTGAAGGGATGTTTTTGTTGATATAGATATAGCCATCCTGTAAACCTCCGCCCAGCTTCTTTAAGTCAACCGAACATTTTTTGCAGCCAAAGAGCTTTACAATACGAAGCAGATAATCGCATTGCTCCTCTACAGAAAGCACTGCGAATGTTTCGCTGTTTTTTCCCAGCTTTTCTCCTTCTGTTGTTCGGAACATCCCATACAGGGGACCGGTCATTTTTTTGAGCAAAACGTGGAACAATGCAACGTTCTGCTCCACGGTAATCCCATCAAAGGCAGTTATCACTGTTTGAGGCAGGGCCTTTTTGCGCGTGCAGAATGCCGCAAGACGTTTTAAGTAGGCCTGCCATTCTGGGGACAGAATCAACTGATTAGCGTTATTAAAATCAACCCGGTTGTTCGATCTCGAAGTGATATACAGATGGATTCCATCAATGGAAAACAGGGCATTCCGCTTGATACACGGAATCAGAATCTTCGGGTCCTGCATTTGAAAGACCGTTTTACAATATCCGATTGGGTCTGTCTCAAAGCGCTGCTTGTCCATGAGGCGAATATCTTCAATGGAGCGCACACGTGAGGCTTTCTTTCTCCCCCTGGCGGGAATGGTATGTTCCACCAGGGCAAAATAAGCACCGGTCACTTTGTTATAGCCCCCGTATTTTTCGGTGGTCAGCCGGGCATCCGAGCTTTTGATATTGGCCTGTCCGCCGCCTTTCTTCACAAGTTGGAGATCGAACAGCTTGCCGCTCACTTCCCTGGCCATACGGGTAAACAAAATGTTATTTTTCCGCATGGTCTGCCGCACAACAGTGATGGAGCCATCCTCCCCTGCTGTCCAAGCCACCTCCCCGTTGCGGGAAACGTCCCTGTCAAAAACACGGTTCAGGCTGTATTTGCCACGGTGTCCCTTCACATAGTTCAAAGGGCTTTGCGTAAATTGAACGTGGTAGACGTTTCCCACCACAATGTTCAGATAGGCGTCCTTCGCGTGGTGAAAATCATTCACTTCACGGCATTTGACAAAAACAGGGTCCTGCCTGGTGGCCCCCTGCTGTTTACACGCCCCGGCCTGCATTTGGACGCCATCGGCTGTGATCCGCTGGTCCTGTCGGAAAGAGGAGACATTTCCGCTCTTTACATAAACCACCTCTGTCTGATCACCAAACTTGTGCGTCAGCCACTCCGCGACGATTTTGGAGGAGTGACGGGTCTGTACCAACTGGCGAGCAATAAACCCAGCCAGTTCTTCGTTTGTCAGCGGTGTGGAGCGGGTCAGGCGGGCATATTTTTCTTTGGAGATGAATCCTTTTGCCAACAGAATTTTCCACAGGCTTCTCACCTTTTGCCGTTTGCTGTCGGGGATGACATCGCGCCCGATGGGATAATTGTTGTCCTTTTCTCCGTTCAGCGTCTTTTTTACCAGGACACGGTTGTCCAGGCTGTCGTCCTTAGTGACGCTCTGCGGATAAATATGGTCAATATCATAAACATCAACGGCATCCAGCTCAGACGGGGAAATCTGTTCTCCGCTGTACATACATTTCCCCATCTGTGTGTAATAGAGGTATAGCTTATCTCTGCGCAGATCGCTTTCCGATTTGCTTTTCAAGGAGGAATACAACTCATCAGCCTCTTCCCCGCACTTTTTATAAAGCTCCTCCAACTGCGCTTTTCGGGATGCCGTTCGTTTACCCTTGATGCCGCCGCCCCGCGCCATTTCCACAAACACCCGAGTAGGCGGGCCTTTCATCACTTTGACGACTTCATCCACAATCTTCATGGACTGGTGGATGGCGCGTTTGATGGCAGGCGAGGCATAACTGTCATCCAGATAGCTTTGCAGCGTCATGGGCTTTTGCCCATACTTTTCCCGGCGATATGCTGCGATTTCTTTGGAAAACGTGAATTTATCGCTGAGCAGCTCCATCAGGTTGTTGTTGGTTTGCCACATGGCGTCAATGATAGAAACTGCCTCGCCAGTGGTCTGATCCGTGTGATAGATTTCCGTCAGCAACTGCCGGGAAAGGCTTCCCCAGCCACTGTAGTTCAACCGCAGGATTTTTTTCTTTTCCTCGGTGCTGAATTGTTCTCCATAGGTCTTTTCCAACCAACTGGCGAGGAGTTTTCTGTCGTCGCCAAAGAGGACGATGTGACGAATGATGTCCTCCACAATGGGCTCCATATGGGGCCGCTGTAGAATATCCTCAAAGTCGATCCAGGAGGTGAGCTTTGTATTGAAACCGTCCTCGATGCCGCCAATCAGGTTCTCGTCTGTTTTTTCTTCCGGGGTGATTCTCTTGCACCGAATCAGGTAATCTATTAACTTCTTTCGCGTGATCCTTCCCTTTTTGGGATTTTTCAGAAAGAGGTCGTGGTAGAGCTGCTGTTTTAATTCTGTACTGATGGGTTTCCCGTGTACACGCAGGTTATTCATCTCGTTCAAAACAGCAAATTTGCTGTACAGGAGGGAATCCCTCGGCAGAATATCCTCTCCCAGATAGCTGCATTTTGCGGTCATCCGTTCGATGAACTTTTCCGCGCTCCGCTCCACGTCCACCACCTGGTTGAAATTCCAGGGGAAGATTTTTTCGCTGCTGCGTTCCAGCCATGCGTGTTCCGAACGCTGAGACAACGGACCGATGTAGTACGGGATGCGGAAGGAAAACATCTGAACGATCTGCTCCTTCCGGGTCAGGCCACTGTCGTCTTTTTCGTTGAGGAAGGAGAGATATTGACTTGCCCGCTCCAGAATGCGTTCCAGCTCCTGCTGGTGGAGCTGATGGGGGATCACACTGTTGTCCTTTGTCGCCTGTTTGGGCAAGAATGTCCCGCTCTCCAATTCAGCGATGATACCCGCTGCTTCGGGATGTGAAGCAGCTTTTAAAATCCCTTGCAAATATTTTGAAAATTCTTCATAGTTGCACCGGTGATAGCAATAGCCGGGCTGCTCTTTTCCTTTAGGCGCGTGACCCGTATAGGCCACATAGTTATTGAGCTTCTTTCTGCTCTCGCGGAAAATTTCAGCGTATTTTTCAGGGCAGGCGGAACAAATTACCTTCTTCAATTTTTCCAAATCGCTCTTATGCTTGTTATAAGAGGCAATTTTTGCCTCGGAGAGGTATGTCTTTCCGCCGCGGAGCTCCGCGAGGAGCGCCCAATCATAAACTGCTTTCAACCGGAGAAGCAGTTCCAAATCATCACCTAAAGCCGCCTCCAGCGGGGCGCTCTGCTTTTCAAAATCATCCTGAAAGGAAAAATTCGTTTTTTTATCCACGTCGCTATTGGGATACAAATCGGAAAGAGAAACTTTTTTTCCGGAGAGGATAGTATAAATGGCCTCAAGCTGTTTGCTTCTTGCGACAGCCTCGGCGTCTCCTTTTTTTACCTGTTTGAATCCGGTGGCTTTTATAATGGCGGCAGATTTATCTTCGACTGAGCTGTTTTGGTTCGCAAGGGCCTGTTGAAACTCGCCCGTTTTTGCCGGTTGCGGGCGATACTCATACCGCTCCTCCATATATTCGCACAGACTTCCCCATACTGCATCGAACGAAATTTCATCCAGCGTCAGATTCGGGAACAAAAAGTGTCCCCGGTGCTTCATGATATGATGCACCGCAAGATAGACCAGGCGGACATCAAATTCCCGGTCCTCCGTCATCAGCGCATAGCGAAGGTGATAAATCGTAGGAAACTCTTTATGATAGTCACGGTCATTGTAGGTTTTATCTGCGAAAAGGGCAAATTTACCCAGGGAACCATCACCGCTCTTTTCGTCATCCGGGAATTTGCTCTCTGCCAGGCGCTGATAAAACGCGGGATCAACTTGGGCAATTTCCTCGCTGAACACCTCCTGGAGCCAGTCCAACCGCTGCCTGCGCCGCTGGGTCCTGCGGCGGGCAATGCGCGCCGTGCGCCGTTCGGCAGCGGTTTGCGCCTCATCGAATAAGCGCACACCCCACATGGCTTTCCCGTTGCATTTGCAGAGCCGGTAATCACGATCCGTCACCGCCCAGCCGACAGATTCCGTTCCTATGTCCAAACCGATAAAATACTGAGACATTTTTTCGTCCTTTCCGTTGACAAATTCCCAAAAGGCGGTTATACTGATTCTGTCATAACTACCATCTATGACAACACGACGCGTTCAAATACGGCGTTGCCAAACTCGTTGGGGTTTCCCAGCTTCGCAGTGTGCGAACATGAGGCTTGCTTCGGCAAGCCTTTTTGTTTTTTTTGTCACCATTGTCATTTTAACAGTTTTTTCTGATTGCTGCAACCTGTTTTTTGTGATTTATAACATCTCGGTCTAAAAATTTCCTTCTGGGAACACACAGGGGTAAAATGTCAGCCGGTGAGGTGGCCTCATTCAACTCCGGTTTCTTCAAAAAAGTGGGCTTGGGGAACGTCTTTCGCTCTCCAAGCCCACTTTTCAGGCGACAGTCGTATTTGTACCATCTAAAACAACACAACTCTCAAACACATCGATTCCGATGAACTTACGGAAATGTGTTTTGCTACCATCTAAAACAACACAACTCTCAAACGCATGGTTGTCCTGGCCTCCTAAGTTCAAAGTTTTGCTACCATCTAAAACAACACAACTCTCAAACCTCAAATTGAGAGACAACGCCACGACACAACGCAGTGTTGTTTGAGAGGCAGCTTCCTTGCAAAACTATTATAGCACAGTAAGCAGCCGTTTGCAACCCTGATTCTTGCTTATGCACGGAAATCAATTTTGTAGCCAACGCTTGTGGAAGGTGCTAAAATAGGGTTATGAAGAAGGAACTGCTGCAAGACTTTTTTGAAGAAGTCGAAACGACAAGAGAATATGACGGATATTACTACAGCATATCCGAAGCAATCAGCATTGTAGTATTAGGCAGCCTTTGCGGGTTGAAAAACGTCAGCCAGATCCATCAATGGGCGGATAGCGACAGAACACGGGAATTTTTGAAGGAGAAATTCGGAATAGAGCGCATTCCGTGCTATTATTGGCTGCTCACACTGCTAAAAATGGTAAAACCAGAATCTCTGAATCGGTGCTTGATCAAGTGGGCAGCGAAGATGCTTCCTGAAAATCGAGCTGGACTGACCCTCTCTGTAGATGGGAAAACAGTGCGTTCCACAGAGAAAATGAAGAACTACACGCATCCGCTGCACGTTGTCAGTGCGCAACTGTCCGAATTGGGTATTACGTTTGCAAGTAAGAGTGTTGGCGGAAAAAGCAACGAAATACCAGCGGTACAGGAACTATTAAAGGAACTGGATATTGCAGGATGTCTGGTTGTGGCAGATGCACTGAACTGTCAAAGGGAGACAGCTAAAGTTGTCATAGAAGGAAATGCAGATTATCTTCTGAGCGTAAAAGCAAATCAGCCCGCATTGATGCAGGAGATTGAAGACTACGTTCAGGACGATTCATTACGCAATGAAATGGAGACGCAGAGCCACGCAGAGAAAAATCGTGAAAGAATAGAAAAGCGCACAGCGTTTGTTGCATACGACATTGATTGGCTCAGTGGGAAAGAAAAATGGGAGGGAATTGTATGTATCGGAGCAATTCAAACAAAATTGGAAACCTATTCAGGAAAAACATCAGAATGGCATTACTATATTTCCAGCCGCCAGCTGAGTGCGGATGAGTTGTTGCACCACGCCCGCATGGAGTGGGCAGTGGAAACGATGCATTGGCTGCTGGATGTGCATTTCAGTGAGGATTATTTTCGAGTTGCCAATCAAACCATTCAGGAAAATATGAATATGCTGCGCAAATTTGTACTGAGCCTGGTGAAACAATACAAAGCAAAAGCATCCTCAAAGCAGGCTATGTCCAAGCTTATGTTTGATTGCCTCCTCCAGCCTCAGACTATTTTGCGCATCCTTTCTCAAAATTGATTTCCGTGCCCCTTAGTGTAGCCTCGAAATTTTTGCTTTTTCGAGTGTCTACTCTAAGGGGACTATATCACCCTGGAGAGATCCGGGGCTTTTTAACCCACAATTTAACCCATTTCAAAAACACAGGATGAAATCAGACGAACCGAAAAGAGGAAAAAGTTATAGGGATTTCTGTAATTTTGGAACACTATAGAGCAGGACGAAACTAGATAAAAGTGAGGTTCTACATATTATTATATTGAAGAGAAAAGCTGTCCTGCTATTCGAGCAAGGCAGCTCTCTCTATTTTTCAGAAAGGATTTGGAAGTTATGGCAAAACGCAGAAGAGATGGTGAGGGGACCATCCGTCAAAAATCTCCTAACTGTTGGGAAGTGAGAGTTCCCGGTGCAATCGACTTTGCAACAGGAGATTCTGTGCGTATTTCCCGATATACCTCAACGAAGAAAGAAGCCGTTCAACTGCTGCACCGTCTGCAATATGAATTGGATATCAACAATCGTCAGGTAAGCGATATTACCCTCGGTGAATGGTTGGATCTCTGGCTGGAAACCTATATGAAAACTACGCTCAAACGCTCCACCTATAACAGCTATGCAAGCTACGCGAAGAATCACTTTAAGCCCGCGCTGGGTTCCATCCGTCTGGAGGATTTGACGACAAGGACTCTTCAGCAGTTCTACAACTACAAGATTGAAACAGAATACCTTGCCCCCAAGACCATCCGAAACCTGAATCTGTATCTGCACAAGGCACTGTCTCAAGCACAGCGGGAAGGGCTCATCTCCTTTAATCCGGCAGGTGAGGTGAATATTCCTCATACTGCACGGCCTAAAATTACCGTTCTGACTAGGGACCAGCAATACTTGCTGATTCGAGCCAGCTATCAGCACCGTTATGGTGTGTTCATCCGGCTGGACCTGATGACCGGTCTGCGGTTGGGAGAACTGTTGGGTCTGCGCTGGGTGGACATCGACTTTCGGGCAAGCGTCCTGCACGTCAACCAAACGTTGAACCGTCTGCAAATTCCCAACCTCCCTGATAACTACGACGGGCCTCGCACGGAAATTGTAATCCAGGCACCTAAAAGTGAAAACTCGGCTCGTGCGGTTCCTCTTCTGCCGCAGGCTATCCAGGATTTAATGCGCTGGCGCAAGGTTCAGGAGGCAGATAAACAGACTGCCGGTGATTTGTACCACGACAGCGGTTTTATCGTCACCAATTCATTGGGTGGTTACATCGAACCCCGCACCTTCAAGGACTATTACAACCAGATTTTGAAACTTGCCGGACTTCCCCATGTGACATTCTATGCACTCCGCCATACCTTTGCCACCAGAGCTGTAGAGCAGGGGATGGATGAAAAGACGCTATCCACAATTCTTGGCCACGCCTCAACTTCTTTCACGATGGATATCTATACCCACGTCCTGGACGATCACAAGCAGGAGGAAATGAAACTGATGGAAGACCTGTTCGATCCCAGTCAATTCACTACTCAGGCATCCTCTTATCCTGTTTTGGTCACAGCCACACCAGAGGGATATTCGTTTGCACCGCCTGACTTTCCTGTGATACAGTTGACCGCCTCCACAGTAGAAAATGGAATTGCCCAAATTACAAACTGCCTTCACGAGGAGTTGGCAACCAGCCTCTTTCCGCCAAATGCAAGTCCGCTGACAGAAATTGCGCTTACTCCAGGCCAATTTGTGGTGCAATGTGTGCTGCAAGAAGCATGAAGGCATTTTGAACTTTTTTACCCCGAAGTAGAGCACTACTCCGGGGTAAATAGCTCATGTATGGCCATATTTGGGCCACATCATTTTTATTTTTTGAAACAATCCAAATCATTTTATTAAAAAAGTTCTATTTTTAACGGTTTGCAGCAACTATTCGCCACTTTTTAAAAAATTGCTTGGGCCATTCTTGGGCCATAAAACAGCTTATTTTCAAGAAATTCCCATTCGAAACACGCTAAAAAGTAAAGGAAAAACTCTGAAACCATCAGATTTCAGAACTTTTTGGTTCTATAATAAATGTTGGGATCAGGTAAAGCACCTGGCCCCAAATTCACAAAAAAAGGTTGAGCATAGAGAAAAAATCCGTTACTATTATGTGGTACCCCTACCGAATAGAAAGGAAGATCCTCTATGCCCAACAAAGATTATACTACAGAGATTCTCAATTTGGAAG
>MSHH01000046.1:0-4343 GCA_001941075.1 Oscillospiraceae bacterium Zagget6
TTGCAGGCGGCGGGCTACGGCGACGCCATCCGCTTCGACCTGGGCATGGTCCACCGCATCGACTACTACACCGGCGTCATCTTCCGGGGCTATGTGGAGGGGGCAGGCACCGCCGTCCTCTCCGGCGGACGGTATGACAAGCTGTGCGCCTCCTTTGGCCGCCCGGCCCAGGCCATCGGCTTCGCCGTGGACGTGGACGCGGTGGCGGCCTGTCTGCCCCGGGTGGAGCTGCCCCAGGTGCAGACCGTCATTCACTACGAGCCGTCCATGCTGGCCCGGGCCTTAGAAATTGTGGACGCGCTGCCCCAGGGCAGCAGCGAGCTGTCCCCCTGCTCCCGGCTGGAGGGGACGCTGAACCTGGCGAGAGAGAAAAACATCCGCACCGTCCTCGTGGTGGACGAAAACGGAGAGAGAGAGGTGGAGGTATGAGCCGGCTGCGCATCGCCCTGACCAAGGGTCGCTTGCAGGACAAGTCTGTGGCCCTGTTCGAGCGGGCGGGGATGGACTGTTCCCCCATCAAAGACCCCGGACGGAGACTGATTCACTCCATCCCCAACTATCCGTTGGATGCGGTGCTGTCCAAGGCCCCGGATGTCATTACCTATGTGGAACACGGGGCCTGCGACCTGGGCATCGTGGGCAAGGACACCATCATGGAGAAGGGCGGCTCCTTCTACGAGGTGCTGGACCTGGGGTTCGGCAAGTGCCGCTTCGCCCTGGCGGTGCGGGAGGGGGCCGACTTCTACGGCACCTATAAGTACCGGGTCATCGCCTCCAAGTACCCCAACGTGACGCGGGCGTTCTTCGCCGCCAAGGGCATGGACGTGGACGTGATCAAAATCGAGGGCAGCGTGGAGCTGGCCCCCATCCTGGGGCTGGCGGACGGCATCGTGGACATCGTAGAGACCGGCGCCACCCTCAAGGCCAACGGCCTGGTCCCCATTGAGACGGTGGCCCCCATCTCCGCCCGGCTCATCGTCAACACCGCCAGCATGAAGCTGTACAAAAACGAAATTCTGGATTTTATCTCCAAATGCGAGCAGGAACTGAGGGACAGCAAATGATTCAAATTGTAAAGGCCGACGGCGAGGCCGAGCTGCGGCTCATCGACAACCTGCGCACCCGCGCTGCCCAGGCCAACGAGAGCATCACTAAGTCTGCGGCGGAAATCATGGCCGCAGTGGAACAGCGGGGCTACGACGCCGTTCGGGAGTATTCGCTGAAATTCGACAAGGCGGAGCCGAAGGAGTTCACCGCTGCCGAGCTACAGGCGGCCTACGACGCCTGCGACCCGGCGCTCATCCAGACCATGGAACACGCCGCCGCCAACATCCGGGACTACAACGAACACCTGCTGGCGAAATCCGCCGAGTGGGTCAGCCCAGACGGGGGCAAGGTGGGCCGCGTGGTGCGGGGCCTGACCCGGGTGGGTATCTACGTCCCCGGCGGGACCGCCGCTTACCCCTCCTCGGTGCTGATGAACGCCGTCCCCGCACGGGTGGCCGGAGTGGAAGAACTCATCATGGTCACGCCTCCCACCGAAAACCTGAATCAGGCGGTGCTGGCGGCGGCCAAAATCGCCGGGGTGGACCGGGTCATCGGCGTGGGCGGCGTCCAGGCGGTAGCCGCCCTGACCTACGGGGCCGGGTTCATCCCCAAGGTGGACAAGCTGGTGGGGCCGGGCAACGCCTACGTTGCCGCCGCCAAGCGCATGGCTTACGGCACGTTGGACATCGACATGGTGGCGGGACCCAGCGAGGTGCTGGTCATCGCCGACGAGACCGCCGACCCCAAATATGTGGCCGCCGACCTGATGAGCCAAGCGGAACACGACCGCATGGCCTCCGCCATGCTGCTGACCACCAGCGAGGAACTGGCCCAGGCGGTGGACAAAGAGATCATCCGCCAGTCCGCCGCCCTCAGCCGCCGGGACATCATCGAAGCCTCCCTCCGGGACTTCGGCGCGGCAATCGTCTGCGACACGCTGGACCGGGCGGTGGAGCTGGCCAATCTGGAGGCCCCGGAGCATCTGGAAATCTGCACCGCCGACCCCCGCGCCCTGCTCCCCAGCATCAAAAACGCCGGAGCGGTGTTTTTGGGCAGCTACGCCCCGGAACCGCTGGGGGATTACCTGGCGGGGCCGGACCACGTGCTGCCCACCAGCGGGACGGCCCGGTTCTTTTCGCCGCTGTCGGTGGACAGCTTCTTAAAGACCATGAGTGTGCTGGAATTTGACCGGCCCTCGCTGGAGGCCGTCCACCGGGAGGTGGAGTGCTTCGCCCAGGCGGAGCATCTCACCGCCCACGCCAACTCCATTCGTGTGCGGTTTGAGGAGTGAGAACAGATGGGATATATCGCTGTGGTTGACTACGATGTGGGCAACCTGATGAGTGTAAACAACGGCATGAAGTACCTGGGCTTTTCCACCCGCGTCACGGCGGACCCCAAGGAGCTGGAGTTGGCGGACGCCATCATCCTGCCCGGCGTGGGGGCCTTCCCCGACGCGGCGGCCAAGCTGGAGCAGCGGGGCATGATGGCGGAAATTCGCCGCCAGAGCGCCAAAAAGCCGGTTTTGGGCATCTGTTTGGGAATGCAGTTGCTGTTCGAGGCGGGGTACGAAATTCGGAAGGCCCAGGGGCTGGGCCTCATCCCCGGCACGGTGGAGTACATTCAAACCCAATACAAGCTGCCTCACATCGGCTGGAACAGCCTGCAATTCCACACCCCCTCCCCCCTGTTTGACGGGGTGGAGGAGGGCAGCTATGTCTACTTCGTCCACTCCTTCCGGGGAATGCCCACCCAGCCGGAGGATGTCATCGCTACCACCGACTACGGCACGGAGATCACCGCCGCCGTCCAGCGGGGCAACGTCTTTGGCACCCAGTTCCACCCGGAGAAGTCCGGGGACATTGGGCTGCAAATGCTGCGGAACTTTGGAGGGCTGAACCGATGATTATCGAACCGGCAATCGACTTGAAGGACGGGCGGGTGGTCCGCCTCAAAAAGGGAGAATTTGACACCGTTCATCAGGTGGCGGACGACCCCTTGGCGGTGGCGCGGGAGTTCGCCGCCGCAGGAGCGAAGGTCATTCACATGGTAGATTTGGACGGCGCCCGGCAGGGCGTTCGGGTCAACGGCGGCATCGTCCGCCGGGTGGCGCAGGAGAGCGGCTTACAGGTGGAGATGGGCGGCGGCATCCGCACCATGGCCGACCTGGAGGCGGTGGACGCCATGGGCGTGTGGCGCATGGTTATCGGCTCCGCCGCCGTGGAACACCCGGAGTTTGTCAAAGAGGCCGTGGAGCGCTACGGTGAGCGCATTGCCGTGGGTGTGGACGCCAAGGACGGCGAGGTGAAAACCGCCGGTTGGGAGAAGGGCAGCGGTCTGCACTATCTGGACTTCGCCCGCTCCATGGAGCAGCTGGGGGTGAAAACGCTGGTGTTCACCGACATCGACACCGACGGGATGCTCTCTGGCCCCAACTTCGGCAGTCTGCAAAAGCTCCAGGCCGCCGTCTCCTGCCAAATCGTGGCCTCCGGCGGTGTGCATGTGCTGGAGGACATCGTCAAATTGGAAGAAATGGGCCTCTACGGGGCCATCATCGGCAAAGCCTACTACGCCGGGACCATCGACCTGGCGGCGGCGGTCCGGGTGGGCGGCAGTCAGGCCAACCCGTAATGGAGGAGGGAACCTTATGTTAGCAAAGAGAATCATTCCCTGTCTGGACGTGCGGGACGGCCGGGTGGTCAAGGGGGTCAACTTCGTCAACATCCGGGACGCAGGCGACCCGGTGGAGCTGGCGGCCTACTACTCCCAGCAGGGAGCCGATGAGATCGTCTTTCTGGACATCACCGCCACCTACGAGGCCCGCAAAACGGTGGCGGACATGGTGCGCCGGACGGTGGAGCGTGTCTACGTCCCCGTGACGGTAGGGGGCGGCATCCGCACCGTGGAGGACTTTCAGGAACTGCTCCGTGCGGGAGCGGACAAAATCAGCGTCAACTCCGCCGCCGTCAAGGACCCCACCCTCATCTCTCGCGCCGCGGAGCGGTTCGGCAGCCAGTGCGTGGTGCTGGCCATCGACGCCCGGCACCGGGCCGAGGGTGGCTATGAAGTAGTCGTGGCCGGAGGCCGCATCCCCACCGGGAAGGACGCCGTGGAGTGGGCCAAGGAGGGCGAAGCCCTGGGCGCAGGCGAGATTTTGCTGACCAGCATGGACGCCGACGGCACCAAGCAGGGCTTTGACCTCGAAATGACCAAAGCCATCACCGACGCGGTAAACATCCCCGTCATCGCCTCCGGCGGCTGCGGCAGTCTGGAGCATTTTGCGGAGGTGTTCCAGC
>MSHH01000046.1:4463-7105 GCA_001941075.1 Oscillospiraceae bacterium Zagget6
AAAGACATCCTGATGCTGGGCTTCACCAACGAGGAAGCGTACCTGAAAACCCTGGAGACCCACACCGCCTGGTTCTGGAGCCGCAGCCGCCAAAAGCTGTGGAACAAGGGCGAGACCAGCGGCAACTTCCTCTTTGTGAAGAAGATGATCACCGACTGCGACACCGACACCCTGCTCTACATCTGCGACCCCAAGGGGCCGACCTGTCACACTGGGGCTAGGAGCTGCTTCTTCCGGGACATCTGGGAGGAAGAAGCATGAGCCGGGCGCAGCAGGCCATCCAGGAGCAGTACGATGTGGCCCTGGACCGGAAAAACCACCCCGTAGGGGGCAAATCCTACACCAACTACCTCTACACCCAGGGGCTGGATAAAATCCTGAAAAAGTGCGGTGAGGAGACCTTTGAGGCGGTTATCGCCGCCAAAAATGACGACGCCGCCGAGACGGTTGGCGAGCTGAACGACGTGATTTATCACGTCACGGTGCTGCTCTGCCAGCAGGAGGTGTCTCTCTCCGAGGTGATGGACGCGCTGAACGTCCGCTGCGCCGCCCAGGGACTGGGAGTGGATGAGATTTACGACATCATCGCCCAACGGGGGGCCAGCGGCGACACAGATTCCTACACCGCCTATCTGTTCGGCCAGGGGCTGGACAAGATTTTGAAAAAGGTGGGAGAGGCGTGCAGTCTGCTCCTGCTGGCGGGCAAGGCCGGGGACCGGGAGCAAATCGCCTATGAGACGGCGGATCTCCTCTATCACCTGCTGGCTATGATGGTGGCAAAAGACATCCCCGTGGCGGCGCTGGCCGACGAGCTGGATCGCCGCAGCGGGAAAACCGGCAATTTAAAGACCTTTCACACCACCGATTTGAATACCTAATTTTTTCAACCGAAGGGAAAGGATGAAATCTCCATGCGGGACAAGCTTTTTGTCAAGCGGCTCATCATGTCACTGGTGGGCGTGTGCATCTGCGGCGTGGCCGTGGGCTTTTTCAACACCGCCGTGTTCGGCGTAGACCCCTTCCAGTGCTTCGCCCAGGGGTTGCACAACCAGTTCCAGTTTATCCCTGTTTTCGCCAGCTACGGCACCTTCTACGCCGCCGTCAACCTGGTGCTGCTGGTCATCGACCTGTTTCTGGACCGGCATTACATTGGCCTTGCCACCTTCCTGAATATGTTCTTTGTGGGCTATTTGGTGACGTTTTCTCAGTGGTGCATCTATCAGGTGGTGCCGGAGCCGGGCTTTGCGACCCGGGTGGTGCTGCTCATCATCGGCATTTTCCTGTGCTGCCTGGCCTCCGCCCTCTACTACACCGCCGATTTGGGCGTCTCCACCTACGACGCCATTCCCCTGTTCATCACTGACCGCAAGCCTAAAATCGCGGGCAAGGTGATTCCTTTCCGGTTTATCCGCATCGTCAGCGACCTGATCTGTGTAGTCATCGGGTACGCCTGCGGCGCGGTGGTGGGCATCGGCACCGTCATCACCGCCTTCTTTATGGGGCCGCTCATCGAGGTACTCAAGAAGGCCATCGCCATTCCCCTGCTCTACGGGAAGCAGACCGCCGACAGCGCTGCGTCTTAACGAACAAGGAGGGTTCCACTATGAAACGCATCATCTTTAAACGCTTTCTCCCCCTGGCGCTGGCCCTGATGCTGTCCCTGTCCCTGACCGCCTGCGGCGGTTCCGCAGCGGATCCCGCCGACAGCTCCGTTGACGAGGGCGCGGACGGATCCGAGGTGTTGGAGGAGGATTCCTCCACCGCAGAGGCCGTTTGGTACACCGATACCCCGGTAGGGACCGAGCTTTACAGCGATGACACCTGCTCTGTCGTCCTCACCGCCCAAGAGAGCGGCGACAGCGGCTCCAGCACCACCCTCACCCTGTCTTACACCGGGGAAGGCTCCCTGTTGGTGGAGCTGACCGCCTACGACACGGAGGAGTACACCGCCTTCGCCCAGGGCGAGGAGGATTACGTGGTGTCTCAGCAGTATGGCCGCTTCGTCGCCAACGCAGGCGAGACGGACAAGGCCGTCACCGTGGAGTGGGACGGGGTCTATGAGATTTTCGACGTCAGCGTCTCCACCACCACTGAGACGGTGGCCGACGACGCTGATTCCAGCACCGAAATCTCCGACGAGATGGATACCTTGTACGACGCCACTCTGCGGATCACTGCGGCGGAATAACCTCCCCATTTGCAGCTTTTCAGCGGCTCCGATGATTCGGGGCCGCTTTTGCTGTGAACACGGAAATCAATTTTGAGAAAGGATGCGCAAAATAGTCTGAGGCTGGAGGAGGCAATCAAACATAAGCTTGGACATAGCTTGCTTTGAAGATGCTTTTGCTTTGTATTGTTTCACCAGGCTCAGTACAAATTTGCGCAGCATATTCATATTTTCCTGAATGGTTTGATTGGCAACTCGAAAATAATCCTCACTGAAATGCACGTCCAACAGCCAATGCATCGTTTCCACAGCCCACTCCATACGGGCGTGGTGCAGCAACTCATCCGCACTCAGCTGGCGGCTGGAAATATAGTAATGCCATTCTGATGTTTTTTCTAAATTGGTTTCAAATTCTGTGTGAATGGCTCCTATACACGCAATCCCCTCCCTTTTTTCTTTCCCACTGAGCCAATCA
>MSHH01000047.1 GCA_001941075.1 Oscillospiraceae bacterium Zagget6
GCCGGACCGCCGCCAAGCTGGAGAAGAAGGCCCGGAAACAGGGCATCTGGCACGCCAAGAGCAGCAGCTATGAGCCGAAGCCCGGCGACCTGGTGTTGTTCAAGGCCACGGGGAAGTCCAGCGCCACCCACACCGAGCTGCTGGCCAGCAAGAACGGCAGCACTCTGAACACCATCAACTACAACGACAGCGGGGTGTGCAAGCGGAAGATCCGGAAAACCACGGATGATTATACCTATGGGTATGTGGAAATGAGTTACTGAAAGGAATGATTTGTATGACTTACCTCATCACCTGCGCGTTTATCGCGCTGGACTTTATCACCGGGCTGGTGCAGGCCCTGGCTACCAAGACCTTCGCGTCCTCTGTCATGCGGGAGGGGCTGTTTCACAAGGTCGGTTCTGTCTTGTGCGTCGTCCTGGGCCTGCTGGTGGATTATGCTCAGGGGTTCGTGGATTTGGGCGTCACAGTCCCCGTGGCGACGGCCATCTGCGGCTACATCTGCGTGATGGAGGCGGGCAGCATCATTGAGAATGTGTGCAAAATCAACCCAGAGATCATGCCGGACAAGCTGACCGGGTTCTTTGCCAGTTTGAAGGGCGGGAACGGCGATGAGTGACAGTCTGCCCGCGCCTATCACGCGGGAGGACTACTACCTGGCGACGCTGTGTGGGGTATACAGTGGCGACTTGCCAGCGCCCATCACGCGGGAAGACAATTTTTTGCTGTATCGGCTGGTAACAAACGGAGCACTCTCTGACGGGCAAATCGTCCGTGGTCGCAACTACCTGCTCAACACCCGAGAATTAACCGCGACAGCAGGAAAAACAGCATGGTCGTCAACTTACTGGACGCTTGAAGAGGACGCAGCCGGCTTTGGCGTGCTGACCATAGAAGCCAGCGGCGTAAACAGCCCGGCAGTGTTCTTTACACAGGTTGACGCATCGGAAGATGCGTGGGCCGGGAAAGACATTGTATTCAGCTGTGACGTAAAAGCAAGCGACCTCACGAGTGGGGCTTATACGGCGTATTTCCGAATTTACGGCAGCAATAACGGGACATCGTGGGGGATGAAATACAGCAGCGCCTCAAAAAGTTTTCAGTCCACGTCAAACGACTATAACCGTGCTGATTGGGCCGACAACGAGTGGGTGCGCTTGACATTTAAATTCACGGGAACTGCCGCAGCCGATATGACAGAATCAACCACGACATCTTACACTTATCTGTATTATGCCTTTTGCGTGACGCCGTCATCATCGAACACCACAGGGACCCTATCCATCCGCAAGCCAAAGCTGGAAATCGGCACAGTCCCCACCGACTGGACGCCTGCCCCCGAGGACGGCGAGCTGCCCACGCCTATCACGCGGACAGACCGTTATCTGGCCTATTTGTGTGGCGTGTATGACGGTGACTTGCCAAGTCCCATCACGCGCAAAGACTATTATCTAGCCGCCTTATGCGGCACCTACGACGGCGACCTGCCCACGCCTATCACGCGAGAGGACTATTACCTGTCCCAGCTGGTCGCAGACGGGGGGTATTGTATGAGGACAAAACTGCCAGCGGCGTGACCGTTGAAGTGGCGGATGCGGCGGAGCAGCCCTTAAACAGCCTGACGCTGTACGGATGGTCAACGCAGGACGGAACGCCCACGCCGGATAACCCCATTGATATTGTCAGCGCGGCAGACAGTGGGGAGGTTGCAGTCACGGTGGCCGACGGCAGCGGCAACAGTCAGACGCTGATTTTGGCCGCTGCAAATGGCCTGCCCGGTATCCCTGTATCGTCCGGTGGCAACTACACGGATGAAAATGGGCAGCAGTGGGTGGCGGATGAAATCGTACTTAATGCAGACGGAACTGGCGTATATCGGCAAAATATTGGGGCAATCGCGTTTACTGGGGACGAATTGTGGTCCACCACCTACCATATTTATATGTACGTCTACACCACAAAAGCAATAGATGCTTATGATTCTGGGTATCCCTGCTTTTGCAATTATTTCGTTGGCGTATCAGGAATAACATCAGCCCTAGACGAAAGATTAGGCAAAGTATACGTAGCTGACAATAGATGTGCCATTGGGTATGATGCCAACGCCGATGCTGATAACTTTGCATCGTGGGTGGCGGAAAAATATGAAAGTGGAGACCCTTTAAAAGTATGGTATCCACTTGCAACCCCCATCGAAACCACCCTGACCGCCGACGAAATCGCCGCGTTTTTGGCCCTGAAAACCTACAGCGGCACCACCACCATCACTAACGACGCCGACGCCTATATGGACGTAGGCTATAAGGCAAAAAAGGAGTGAGTACATGGCTAAATTAATCGCGGACATCTCCAAGCACAACGGCACCGTCACAATGGCTACTATGGCCAAAAAGGTGGACGGCCTGATTATCCGGGCCGGATACCGGAGCGCGGGGAGCGGCACTCTGACCACCGACCCCAAGTGGGCAACCAACATCAAAAACGCCGTGGCGCAGGGCATCCCGGTGGGCGTGTATTGGTGGACCACGGCCAAATCCACCACCGAGGCAAAGGCGGAGGCGGCGTATCTGCTGGAGCTTATCAAGGCAATGTCATCAACTTAAGATT
>MSHH01000048.1 GCA_001941075.1 Oscillospiraceae bacterium Zagget6
TGGTATGCTGTAATAGTATCCGTCATATTCTCTTGTCGTTTCGACTTCTTCAAAAAAATCTTGTAGCAGTTTCTTCTTCATAACCCTATTTTAGCACCTTCCACAAGCGTTGGCTACAAAATTGATTTCCGTGCGCCGCCAGTATTTCCTATTGACAAAGTGGGTTTAGAGGGTTATACTGGGGTTCAAATCGAACCAGGCGCGGCCTGGACAAAGGAGACGATGACGATGATCCCCACCCCGGAACAGGCATGGGACCTGATGGCAGAGTACAACCAGGGAGAGTTCCACCGGAAGCACAGCCGCATTGTGGGCGACGTCATGCGCTGGTACGCCCAGGAGCTGGGCTACAGCGACGAGGCCGACTTCTGGGAGGCCGTGGGTATCCTCCACGACCTGGACTTTGAGCAGTTCCCGGAACAGCACTGCATCAAGGAGCAGGAGATCATGCGGCAGCGGGGCATCGACGAGCGCATCATCCACGCCACCGCCAGCCACGGCTACAACCTGACCGTGGACATCAAACCGGAGCACGAGATGGAGAAGGTGCTTTACGCCGTGGATGAGCTGACCGGCCTCATCGGGGCGGTGGCGGTCATGCGGCCCTCCAAGAGCGTCAGCGACCTGCCCGTCAAGTCGGTGAAAAAGAAGTTCAAGGACAAAAAGTTCGCCGCCGGGTGTTCCCGGGACGTGATCCGGAACGGTGCGGCCATGCTGGGCTGGGAGCTGGACGACCTGATCGCCAAAACCATCGAGGCCATGCGCGCCAGCGACGCGGTGGACTGACAATTTGCAATTTGCAATGAGCAATGTGCAATGGTGAGAAACCAAAACGGGCCACGCTCTGGGAAAAAGAAATTGACAGGCGTCCCGTTTGCGGGTATAATAAAGACAGGGTAAGGGCGCTGCAACAAGCGGTCAGCTCTGATTATGAGTAATTTCTATTTCTAGAAACCGTCACTTGGCAGAGTGGCGGTTTCTGCGTTTTACGATAATCGTCACCGTGTAGGCTCCGATATGCAATGTAATCCGCATGACATCACCCCCTTTTTCAGGGAGTAGCTAACCGCCTGCCATAAAAAATGAACCCCGCCAAAGCCCAGCAAAGCGGGTTTGGTGGGGAGAGGAGCCACAGCCGAAATGAATGACCTTTCACGCTTTGCGTGGAAGGGAGTGATATGGAGCTTGTGGCGACGAAGCGCCCGGTTCTCCGAGGAAAACCATAGTTAGAATATCATACAATTCGACAAAACGCAACAGAAAATGACAGAGACGCTCTTGCCCTTTTCCCCGGAGACGGCGTCCTGCGGCTCATAATTTCCAACCTTTCCGGCATACTAACATCAAAATCCCGGACGTATCCCGCAAGACGATACCCGTGGAAAGGGAGTTTCCTTATGATGATTTGCAAAGTGACGGGGGTTGTCACCGCCCCCACCCACGTCCCCGCCCTGGACGGCGCGGCCCTGGTGCTGGCGAAGGTTCCCGGCGGCGGCACGCTGGTAGCGGTGGACCCTTTGGGGGCTGCCGTGGGCAGCCATGTGCTGGTCTGCCAGGGGGAGGCGGCTCAGGCGGTGCTGGGGGGCCGGTGTCCCGTAGACGCCGCCGTGACCGGCATCGTGCTGGAATAGCCATCACACACAAAAGCACCCGGACAGAGGCCATATGGTCCCGTCCGGGTGCTGTTTTTTGTGAATGGGGAAACGCTATAGCTGGTCTACATACTGCTTCGCTTCCAGCAGTTCCATGGCGGTGGCGGCGCGAATGACCTTCACGGCCTCCACCAGCTTGCCATCGGCTTTCAGCCGGGCGGCCTGTTCCGCCGTCTCCGGGGAGACGTAGCGGGAGGATAGCTCCGGGTGGCCCGTCTGCCGGCAAAGCCCGTCCAGCTGTTCCTGCTGGCGCTTGCGCTGGGCGTTCCGCTCTGCGTCCTGATAGGATATGACAATGAGCGCAGCGACGACAACGACAGCGAGAAGGATTTGGTACAGCATGGGGGTTCCTCCGGGGGGTGTCTCTTTTAGTCAGTTAGTCAGTTTTTTGTATACAACCTACATTCAGTGACTGACCACCCCTCTTGCCTCTGCCGTCAAGCGGCACTTCTGCCCTCAAGGGGCACTTCCGAAGCTGCGCTTCTCCCTGCGCTTCGCTCCCTGCCCTGAAAGGGGAGGTGGCACGGCGTAAGCCGTGACGGAGGGGTTTCCGCCGAAGTCACGGAACAGGCAAATACCTTACAGCACGGCGGCGAGGCGCGCCTCCAAGTCGGCTTTCATATCCTCGTAACCCGGCTTGCCCAACAGCGCAAACATATTCTTCTTGTAGTCCTCGACGCCGGGCTGTGAGCCCGCAGCCGTTAGGCCAAAACGTGCCTGTGGCACGTTTTAGGGCGAGTGGGAATTATTATTTGCCGAAGGCAAATACCTTACAGCACGGCGGCGAGACGCGCCTCCAAGTCGGCTTTCATATCCTCGTAACCCGGCTTGCCCAGCAGAGCAAACATGTTCTTCTTATAGTCCTCGACGCCGGGCTGATTGAACGGATTGACCCCCAGCATATAGGCAGAAATGCCCAGGGACTTCCAGAAGAAGTACACCAGCTCGCCGAAGTTGTGGTCGTTCAGCTCGTCCAGGGTGATGATGATGTTGGGCACACCGCCGTCCACGTGGGCCAGCATGGTGCCGTTCATGGCCTTCTCGTTCATATACTGCATGGTCTTGCCGGAGGCGAAGTTCAGGCCGTCCACGTTGGCAGGGTCGTCGGGTACGGCGATGTCGCAGGCAGACTTCTGCACCCACAGCACCGTCTCGAACATGGTGCGGGAGCCGTCCTGGATGAACTGGCCGATGGAGTGCAGGTCGGTGGAGAAGTTGGCGGAGACGGGGAACAGGCCCTTGCCGTCCTTGCCTTCGGACTCAGCCATCAGCTGCTTGTACCACTCGCCGAACTGGGTCAGAGCAGGCTCATAGTTGGAGAGGATCTCCACGCTCTTGCCCTTCATCAGCATGATGAACCGGGTGGCGGCGTACTTCATGGCGTCGTTGGTGTACAGGTCGGAGTTGTTGTACTTGACGCAGGCGTCCTCGCAGCCCTTCATGACGGCGTCGATGTCCATGCCGCCAGCGGCCATGGGCAGCAGACCCACAGCGGTCAGGCAGGAGAACCGTCCGCCGGTGGCGTCAGGCACCACGAAGGTCTCGTAGCCCTCGGCCACGGCCAGACCACGGAGCGCGCCCTTCTTGGCGTCGGTGGTGGCGTAGATGCGGTCCTTCGCGCCTTCCTTGCCGTACTTCTCCTCCAGCTTGGCCTTGAAGATGCGGAAAGCCACGGCAGGCTCGGTGGTGGTGCCGGACTTGGAGATGACGTTGACAGAGAAATCCCGGTCGCCAATGATCTGCATCAGATAGCTGACATAGGCGGAGCTGATGTTGTTGCCGGCGAAATAGACCTCGACGCCGTCGCCCTTGCTGGCCAGCTGGTTATAGAAGGGGCCTTTGGAGAACTCCAGACCGGCCCGTGCGCCCAGATAGGAGCCGCCGATGCCAATGGCGATCAAAACCTCGGACTGGGCCTGGATCTTCTTGGCGGCGGCCTTGATGCGGGCGAACTCCTCCTTGTCGTACTCGAAGGGCAGGTTCAGCCAACCCAGGAAGTCGTTGCCCGCGCCCTCTTTGCTCATCAGGTGCTGATAGGACGCATCCACCAGGAATTTGGTCTGCTCCAGCTCGTGGGCGCGCAGCCCGGCGTTGTTGATATTCAGTGAAATAGCCATGTGTCGATTTTCCTCCTTAGAATAGAACCGCGAAAGCGCAGAACCCTGCACTCACTATCGTACATTGTCATTATACCTAATTATCGCCGGAGTTTCAATCCTTATTTTTGTAAAAAAGGAGGATTTCCTTTCGCACTTTGTGAAAACTGTTTGGCTCACCGCGCAAAAGTCAAAAATGAGGGTCCTTTTTTGCCTGACTACACGCAAAAAATCCCTCCGACGCGGCAAAAGCCGCGATGGAGGGATTTCACGCCAGAATTAGTGACAAAATTGAGACAATGGGGTGGGGTGCCAGGCAGTCCCGTTTTACACGTTGAACCGGAACAGAATAATGTCTCCGTCGGCCACCACGTACTCCTTGCCCTCAGAGCGCATGAGGCCCTTCTCCCGGGCGACTTTTTCCGAACCGCAGGCCACCATGTCGTCGTAGGCGATGACCTCCGCCCGGATGAAGCCCCGCTCGAAGTCGCTGTGGATTTTCCCGGCGGCCTGGGGCGCTTTGGTGCCCCTGGTGATGGTCCAGGCCCGGCACTCGTCCTCGCCGGAGGTCAGGAAAGAGATCAGCCCCAGCAGGGTGTAGCTTGCCTTGATGAGCCGGTCCAGGCCCGACTCGGCAATGCCCAGCTCCTCCATGAACATGGCCTGCTCCTCCGGTTCCATCTGGGACAGCTCCTCCTCCAGTTGAGCGCAGACGGGGATGACCTGCGCGCCCTCCTTGTCGGCCAGGGCTTTCACCTGCTGATAGTAGGGGTTGGCGGCCCAGTCGCTGGAGAAGGCGTCCTCGTCCAGGTTGGCGGCGTAGATGATGGGCTTCAGGCTCAGCAGGTCGCTGGTGGCGATCAGTTCCCGGTCCTCCTTGTCGCACTCGTAGGAGCGGACGGAGTTGCCGTCGTTGAGCCAGTCCCGGAGGCCGCTGAACACCTCCGCCTCGTGGAGGAATTTTTTGTCCCCCTTGGCGGCTTTTTTGGCCTTGTCGATGCGGCGGTCCACCATCTCCAGGTCGGCCATAATTAACTCCAGGTCGATGATGCCGATGTCCCGGATGGGGTCGGTGCTGCCCTCCACGTGGATGACGTTGTCGTCGTCGAAGCAGCGCACCACGTGGACGATGGCGTCCGTTCCCCGGATGTTGGAGAGAAACTTGTTGCCCAGGCCCTCGCCGTGGCTGGCCCCCTTGACCAGACCGGCGATGTCCACGAACTCGATGACGGCAGGGGTGGTCTTTTTGGGGTGGTACAAATCAGAGAGCCAGTCCAGCCGGGCGTCGGGGACGGCCACCGTCCCCACGTTTGGCTCGATGGTGCAGAAGGGGTAGTTGGCGCACTCCGCGCCTGCGTTGGTGATGGCGTTAAAAAGGGTGCTTTTGCCCACGTTGGGCAGCCCTACGATTCCTAATTTCATGAAATGATAACCTCCATACCCCAAGTGGGGAATGTGCTACGGTTCAGCGCTCCAGCGCTTCCCGCCACTGGGCCTCCTTGAAGCCGGTGAGGACAAAGTCCTCCCCGATGAGCAGCGGGCGTTTGACCAGCATCCCGTCGGTGGCCAGCAGCGCGTAAATTTCGTCCTCCGTCATCTCCGGCAGCCTGTCCTTCAGCCCCAGCTGACGGTAAAGCTGGCCGGAGGTGTTGACAAACCGTTTGACCGGCAAGCCGCTGCGCCTGTGCCACCCGGCCAGCTCGTCGGCGGTGGGGTTTTGATCCACGATATGGCGGTCGGCGTAGGCCACACCCAGGCCGTCCAGGAACCGTTTGGCCCGCTGGCAGGTGGAGCATTTGGGATATTCGATGAATAAGAGCGGCATATGCGTCCTTTCTCGCCCTATGCGGCGGGGGGCGGTTGGGTTTAACGATTAGAAACTATTTTTATAGTTATCCTTTTTACGCAGTCGTGGTTGTGGTTTCATCGGCAAGGCCGAGCAAAAGCGCCGACGCAACAACAAGCACTATCCAAGCTAACAGCTAACGGCTAATAGCTAACAGCTCCTTACTTCATCGCTTTGCTGTCCACGACTTCCTTCAAAATGGCCTCGAACGCATCGTAGCTCATGGCGCCCAAATCGCCGTCGGTGCGGTGCCGGGGGGAGACGGTCTGGTTCTCCACGTCCTTGTCGCCCACGATGAGCATATAGGGCACCCGCTCGTTCCGGGCCTGGCGAATCTTATAGCCCAGCTTCTCGGAGCGGTGGTCCACCTCTACCCGGTAGCCGCTCTTGTCCAGCTTGGCGGCCACCTGGTCGGCGTAGTCGGAGGCCCGGTCGGTGACGGGCAGCACCTTCACCTGCACCGGGGACAGCCAGGTGGGGAAGGCCCCGGCGAAGTTCTCGGTGATGATACCGATGAAGCGCTCAATGGAACCCAGCACAACCCGGTGGATCATGACGGGGCGGTGCTTCTCGCCGTCGGCCCCGGTGTACTCCAGCTCGAAGCGCTCCGGCAGCTGCATATCCAGCTGGATGGTGCCGCACTGCCAGGTGCGGCCCAGGCAGTCCGCCAGATGGAAGTCCAGCTTGGGGCCGTAGAACGCGCCGTCGCCCTCGTTGATGGAGAACTCCTTGCCCATCTCGGTGACGGCCTGTTTCAGGGTCTCGGTGGCGAAGTCCCAGTCCTTCTCGTCGCCCATGTGGTCCTCCGGCATGGTGGAGACCTCGATTTGATAGGTCAGGCCAAAGACGGAATACACCTCGTCGAACAGCTTGACCACGTTTTTGATCTCGTCCTTCATCTGGTCCCAGGTCATAAAGATGTGGGCGTCGTCCTGGGTGAAGCAGCGCACCCGGAACAGGCCGTGGAGCGCGCCAGACAGCTCGTGGCGGTGAACCAGGCCCAGCTCGCCCACCCGCAGGGGCAGGTCACGGTAGGAGTGCGGCTCAGACTTGTAGACCAGCATCCCGCCGGGGCAGTTCATGGGCTTGATGGCGTAATCCTCACCGTCGATGACGGTGGTGTACATGTTCTCTTTGTAGTGGTCCCAGTGGCCGGAGCGCTCCCACAGGCTGCGGTTCAGAATCATGGGGGTGGAAATTTCCACATAGCCGTAGCGCTTGTGGACTTCACGCCAGTAGTCGATGAGGGTGTTGCGCAGCACCATACCCTTGGGCAGGAAGAAGGGGAAACCGGGGCCTTCGTCCATCAGCATATAGAGGCCCAGCTCCTTGCCCAGCTTCCGGTGGTCGCGCTTTTTGGCCTCCTCGATGCGCTGCAAATACTCGTCCAGCTCGGCCTTTTTGGGGTACGCCACGCCGTAAATGCGCTGGAGAACCTGGCGGCTGGAGTCTCCCCGCCAATAAGCGGAGTTGCAGGCGGTCAGCTTGATGGCGTTGCCCTTCACCCGTCCGGTGGAGTCCAGGTGGGGGCCGGCGCACAGGTCGGTGAACTCGCCCTGCTTGTAGAAGGAGATGACAGCGTCCTCCGGCAGGTCGTTGATGAGTTCGATTTTGTACGGCTCGTCGGCCATCAGTGCCAGGGCCTCCGCCCGGGGCAGCTCGAAGCGCTCCAGCTTGAGCTTCTCCTTGCAGATTTTGCGCATTTCGCCCTCGATCTCGGTGAGCATTTCGGGGGTGAAGTTGAAGGGCGCGTCGATGTCGTAGTACCAGCCCTCGTCGATGGCGGGGCCGATGGCCAGCTTCACCTCCGGGTGGAGCCGCTTGATGGCCTGGGCCATGATGTGGGAGCAGGTGTGCCAGTAGGTTTTGCGGTACTGCTCGTTTTCAAAGGTAAATTCGTTGCTCATAACAGATTCCTCCTCGTGGACCAATTTGCAATTAGCAATGTGCAATGGTTGGGTTTTCAGGTAACGGGTGGGTGGTCCGTTGAAATGCAAGTTTTCGACAAAGAATTGCCATTCAGTAATTGACCACCCCTCTTGCCTCCCCTGAAAGGGGAGGAGGGCCGCCGCCTTTAAGCGGTGGCGGAGGGGTTCCCCAGTTGCAAAAGCAAAACAAAAACCCCACCCCTGATGTGATTCAGGGGTGGGATAACTTACGTTTTGTGTTATTCCACGGTTCCACCCTGCTTGCCGCGTTGCGGCCGCTCGTGTCCGCTGTAACGGGCGAACCCGTCCGGCTTAATGGGCGCAGGGCCGTTCGCCGGAGGCTCGGAGGTGGTTTTCGCCGGGGGCGGGTGAGCGGCTTGCAGCGGGTGTCGCTCTCTCTGGGACGCGCCGGGTCCGGTTTTTGTCCTCGTCATTGCCTGATTGGTTACAAATATAGCACCAGATAAGAAGATTGTCAAGGAACGGGAAAAATTTCTCAGGGCAAAAGCATTTAAAATTCT
>MSHH01000049.1 GCA_001941075.1 Oscillospiraceae bacterium Zagget6
ATCGGCGTGGACGCCTGCGCCGCCAACCTGATTCCCCCCGCTATTTACGGGGCCTATCACCACATCACCGTCATGGGCAAGGAGAACGCCCCCTGCGACCACAAGTACGACGTGGTGGGCAGCCTGTGCGAAAACTGCGACAAGTTCGCCGTGGACCGGATGCTGCCCAAGATCGACATGGGCGACCTGCTGGTCATCCACGACACCGGCGCCCACGGCTTCTCCATGGGCTACAACTACAATGGCCGCCTGCGCTCGGCAGAGCTGCTGCTCCAGGAGGACGGCAACGTGCGGATGATGCGCCGGGCGGAGACGCCGGAGGATTATTTTGCCACGTTGGTGTGGTAACATATCTTTTGGGCTGTTCCTCGGAATCAGTCTGTTCAGTGATTTCAGTGTGAACCCCCTCCGTAAGCAGCTATTAGCTCTTAGCTTTTAGCTTGGTAGTGCTGCCTTTTAAGCTCTGCGCTTTTGGTTTGCAGCACTTGGCTAACAGCTAATGGCTAACGGCTAACTGCTCATAAACATGGCTAAAAAATTGAGATAACCACCAAAAGGAGGACCTCCCATGTTCTTAGCGGACACCCATATGCACTCCGCCGCCTCCTTTGACAGTACCGCCCCCCGCCGGGAGATGGCGCGGGCGGCGGCGGCGCAGGGGCTGAACCTGATTTGCTTCACTGACCACCACGACGTGATCGACGGAAAGAGCCAGCTCTGCCCCACCTTCGACTGGCCCACGGCCCGTGCGGAGCATCAGGCGGCGCTGGCGGAGCATCTGCCTGGCCTGGAAATCTGTTACGGGCTGGAGCTGGGCAACGCCTTCGGGGACTATGCCGCCGCGGAAAACTCCTTGAAGGAGCCGGGGCTGGACTACGTCATCGGTTCCGTCCACAACACCGGCAAGGCCCTGGGGTATTTGGATTACTATTACCAGCGCTACACCCCGGAGCTGGCCGCCGCCCACCTGGAGGACTATTTCGCCTCCATGCTGGAGCTGGTGCAGTGGGGCAGGTTCGACTCCCTGGGCCACATTCCCTACCCCCTCCGCTACATGCGGGACCGGGACGGCTGTGAGATCAGTCTTTGCCCTTATTGGGACCAAATCGACGCGATTTTGCGGCAAATCGTTTCTTCCGGCATCGCTCTGGAGGTAAATACCAAGGGCTTCCGCCAGGCCCGTTCGGACTACGCCGCCCTGCTGGAGCGCTACCGGGAACTGGGAGGCGAGCTGGTCACCTGCGGCGGGGACGCTCACCGTCCGGCGGAGGTCGGCGTGGTCATTCGAGAGGGATACGAACTGATCCGGGAGAAGGGGTTCCGGTATGTGACCGTTTTCCGGCAGAGAAAACCGGATTTGATTCCGTTGTAGGAGGAACACGGATATGAGAGAAGTACAGTATGCGGAAATCGTCTCCGCCGTCCGGGACCTGTGCATCGAGGCCAACTGCAACCTCCCCGCCGACGTGCGGGAGCGCATCTGCGCCGCCTGCCAGACGGAGGAGTCCCCGGTTGGGCAGTCCATCCTCAGCGACCTGGTGGAGAACTTCACCTTCGCCGGGGAAAAGCGGCTGCCCATCTGTCAGGACACAGGCATGGCCATCGTGTTCATCGACCTGGGCCAGGAAGTCCACATCACCGGCGGTCTGCTGACCGACGCGGTGAACGAAGGCGTGAGCAAGGGCTACACCGAGGGCTTTTTGCGCAAAAGCGTGGTGGGGGACCCCCTCCGCCGGGTGAACACCGATGACAACACCCCCGCCGTGCTGCATTTGCGGCTGGTGGAGGGCGACAGGGTGGACATCACCGTGGCCCCCAAGGGAGCGGGCAGCGAGAACATGACCTCCCTGAAAATGCTCAAGCCCTCCTGCACCCAGGAGCAGGTGGAGGACGCCATTGTACAGGCGGTGTCTGACGCCGGTTCCAACCCCTGTCCGCCGGTGGTGGTGGGGGTCGGTCTGGGCGGCAACGCGGAGCAGGCCGCAATCGCGGCGAAGCGGGCGCTGCTGCGGCCTCTGGATGAGCAGAACAGCGATCCCCTCTATGCCGAGATGGAGCAGCGCATTTTGGAGCGGGTGAACCGGCTGGGCATTGGTCCCCAGGGGCTGGGCGGCACCACCACCGCCCTGGCGGTGTCCATCATTCCCCAGCCCACCCACATCGCGCAAATGCCCTGCTGTGTGAATCTGTGCTGCCATGTGTGCAGACATGCGCGGCGGGTGGTGTGAGGCTGAGAGCGGGCAATTTTAAAAAGGTTTGCAGTTGGGCGTTGATTTTTAGGAGAATGCCTGTTACAATGCAAATGTGAGAATATGTGAAAAAGGGGGCGCTCCAAATGAAAAAAAATCTGTTGGTTGCGCCTGTGTTGGCGGCACCCGTTTTGAAATGGGTTGGCGGAAAAAGACAGTTGCTAGAGACGTACAATCCCCTTTTTCCTCATCAAATCACATCGTACTGTGAACCATTTGTGGGCGGTGGCGCTGTGCTTTTTCACTTGCAGCCAAGTATTGCCTATGTCAATGATATAAATAGCGATTTGATTGCCGTCTATACCGTTATCCGAGATAACGTGGAAGAATTGGTCGAAGAATTAAAGCAATATAGAAACGAACCAGAATTTTTTTATTCCGTTCGAGACTGGGACAGAAACCAGGATAAATATGCTTCATTAAGCGAAGTGCAAAAGGCAGCACGCATCTTGTACTTGAATAAGACCTGCTATAACGGTTTATACCGAGTAAATAACGCAGGAGAGTTTAACGCACCATTTGGACATTATAAAAATCCAAACATTGTAAATGAACCTGTTCTCCGTGCAGTCAGTACATACTTTAATTCTGCGACAATTCATTTTTCGGCTGGAGATTATGCGGAGGTACTAACAAAAATAAAAAAAGGAACATTTGTGTATTTAGATCCGCCATATGACCCAATATCTACAACTTCAAATTTCACCGGATATTCAAAAGGCGGTTTTTCCAGAGCAGATCAAATCAGGCTTCGTAAGAGCTGTGATGAATTGGATAAGCGCGGAATAAAATTTATGCTTTCCAATTCTGCTACAGATTTTATCAAAGAACAATATGCAGCGTATAATATCACGATTGTACATGCGAAACGCGCAATCAATTCTGTTGCGAGCAAACGAGGAGATGTTGACGAGGTGGTGATCAGGAACTATGAGTAATAAAAGTTTGAATGATGAGGCATGGGAAAAATTGTTTGAAAAATATGATATTTTACATCATGTAGAGGTGGATGGCTTCTTCAATATTTCCGCTGCTCAGATTAAGGACTATCGTGAGCCACGACTGATGGCAAAGTTTGACCACACGGTAAACTTGCCGAAACTTTTTGCTGAAAATCATCTGGCGATTCTCCCTATAACCCGTGGTGATTATGTAATTTCTCACTTTGATGCGTACCACAGTTTTGAAGAAAATGATGAGCCAATCATACAGGTGTCAATGCCGTCTTATGTACAAAGTCTGGACTATAATCATATCCCAAGCGAGGCCATTGCGCTGAATTGTGCGGTTGCCACAGGGATTATTGCAGATTTTATGGAAGATGACAATATCGTGGCTACGGTTTCAGGTCGGATGGGATCAGGCGACTTTTCGTTTTATATTGGAGATACGAAAAGCGGCGGCACTCGTCAGATTGATGTTAGCAATTCACAGATTGAAATTGATGCTGCCTATGAAGGGATCGAAAGTCTGGCATTATTTGAGGCAAAACGGGATTTATCGGAAGATTTCCTGATCCGGCAGTTATATTATCCATTTCGCGTATGGAAAAGCCGCATAATGAAACCGGTCAGACCGATTTTTCTTGTATATTCCAATGGAATCTACAGAATGTATGAATATGCTTTTGAGGATGAAAATAATTACAGTTCCTTAAAACTGATCAAACAGAGGAATTATTCGGTGGAAGATACAGCGATTTCGGTAGCGGATATTCAAGATGTCTTGAACTCTGTGGAAATAGAGGAAGAGCCGAAAATTTCTTTTCCGCAGGCAGACACATTTGAACGTGTCATAAATCTGTGTGAATTGGCCCAAGAACACAGCTTATTCCATCAAGATATTACAGAACAATATGCATTCGATGCTCGTCAAACAGATTATTATACAAATGCAGCGCGGTACTTAGGATTGTTGGAGAAACACACAGAAGAAAAAGGAACTGTCTATTCACTTAGCACATCAGGCAAGAAAATCTTAAACCTGAATTATAAGCAACGACAGTTGGCTTTTTGCAGATGTATTTTATCTCACCGTATTTTTAACAAGGTGCTGCGGCTCTACTTTCGTTGTGGCGTTATGCCGTCAAAAAATGAGGCCGTTGCTATCATGAAAGAGTTCGGTGTATATCGGGTGCAAAGCGACGAAACGTTTGAACGACGCGCTTCGACGATCAAAAGCTGGATAAACTGGATTGTTTCGCTTATCAATGAGTAACAACAAGAAAACAGTTTATAACAATATTGAGAAAACGCAAATACCCCCGCCCAAACGCAGACATCACCTGCGTTTGGGCGGGGATTTTTCACATTATCTCACATCATTAGCACCGCGAAGAACCCGACGATCCACACCGCCGCCATCAGCGGGATACCGACGGTAAACTTCTTCTTTCGGGTTTTGTGCCGCCAGGTGTACATGCTCAGCAGGGAACCCAGCCAGCCCCCCAGCAGGGACACGGTCAGCAGCACCGACTCCGGCACCCGCCGCATGTGGTGGATGGCAAAGGTTTTGTCCAACCAGAACAGCCCCCAGGCCAGGATGTTTATTGCGGTCATATAAGCGCTGCCGTACTGCCACACCAGCTCTCTCATTTCTCCGCCGCCTCCCACTGCTTCCAGACCTCTGGCTGATAGCCCACGGTTGCCTGTCGGCCATTGCGAACGATGGGTGTCTTGAGCAGCCGGGGTTCCTCCAGCAGGTGGGCCAGCTTCTGCTCATCGTAGGCCAGGTAACTCAGCCCCGCCGCGCCGGGCTGTTTGGGGTCGATGACCGCGTCCAGGCCCACCGCCCGGATGACGCTGGTCAGCTCGCCCTTGCTCATGCCGTATTTGAGAATGTCCACGTTCTGCACCTTGATGCGGCGCTCCTTGAAGTAGCGCTGGGCCTTTTTGGTGTCGAAGCACTTGGACTTGCCGAAAATCTGAATGTTCATGGTGTTTCCTCGCTTGTCTGTTCCAGCCGGAGCAAAAATTCCTTGGCGGTAAGGCCCCCGGCGGCGCTGAACCCGGTGAGCGCGCCGTTTTTCCCCACCACCCGATGGCAGGGAACCAGCAGCAAAATGTCGTTGCGCCCGCAGGCGGCCCCCACTGCACGGCTGGCGCGGGGCTTGCCCAGGGCGGCGGCGATTTCACCATAGGTCCGCGTTTCCCCGTAGGGGATTTGCCGCAGCTGCTCCCAGACCTGCCGCTGGAAGGGCGTCCCGGTCAGGCGCACCGGCAGGTCAAAGTCCCGCCGCGTCCCGCAGAAATACTCATTTAACTGTTGCTCCAGTCGGTCCAGCAGGGCCACGTCCTCCGGGGCGCTTTGGCTCTCTGCCGGAGGCGCATTGGAGGACAGCAGCACCACCGCCCCCTGCTCCACTCCGGCGGTCAGGGGGCCGATGGGCGTAGAAATCACCCGGCAGGTCAACTGTACCTCCGAATGACGGCCACCACCTTGCCCAGCAGCTGGCAGTCGCTGCCGTCGATGGGGTCATAGGCGGCGTTCTCCGGCAGCAGCCAAATCTTGCCGTTCCGCCGGCTCAGCCGCTTACAGGTGGCCTCCTCCCCCAGCAGAGCCACGACGATCTCGCCGTTTTGGGCCACAGGCTGGCGGTGTACCACCACGTAATCGTCGGGGAGGATGCCCGCGTCGATCATGGAGTCCCCCCGGATGCGCAGGGCGAAGTGTTCCCCGGACTGGCCCTCGGTGTCAAAGAGCAGATAGTCCTCCACGCACTCCTGCGCCAGGATCGGCGCGCCCGCCGCCACGCTGCCCAGCACGGGGATTTGATTTTTCCGGGGGGCGGCCTCCTCCGGAAGGGAGCTGTGGACGGCGGTGATGGCCCGGGTCTTGCCGCTGTCCCGGTTGATGGCCCCGGCCTCCTCCAACGCTTTCAAGTGGAAGTGAACGGTTGATGGGCTTTTCAAGCCAACGGCTGCTGCGATCTCTCGCACAGAAGGGGGATAGCCGTTCTCGGCGGTGAATTTCAGCAGGTAGTCGTAAATCACCTGTTGCTTGGGGGTCAGTTCCTTCATATTGTATCCCTCCAAAGCCCGCAAAGTCGGCGGGCCGGATTATTTTTGTTGATTCTCTGTTTTGGTTGTCCCTTTCAATCAGCAGCATTTTTTAGTGGACAGAAAGAGTTTTCCTCCCCAAAACCCCATATCTGCCGAACAAAACCGGCACCAGACGACAAGCACTATCTCCTCTTGCCTCCGCCGTCAAGCGGCACTTCCGCTGCGCTCCCTGCCCTGAAAGGGGAGGAGGGCCGCCGCCTTCGGCGGTGGCGGAGGGGTTTCGCTCCAAAGCTGTCCAAAGCTGATTAAAAGGACCGTTCAGATTTTCTAGTTCCAGTGTACCACAGCCCGGCGCAAAATGCAAACATTTGTTCCAATTTTTTAAGACAGGTGAAAATTTCCCAAAGGAACCGTTGCGAGTCGCCACCTGACATGGTATAATAAGAGCCGGTTTTTGCCACGCGACCCGTCCAAACCAAGAAAGCGAGGTAGTTTCACACCCATGAACTCTGTTACCATTCCCGAGGGCTATACCCCCGTATTGACCTCTTACGAGACCCAGCAGGCCATTTCCATGACCAAGCGCATCTTTGCCGACACCCTCTGCGGCTCCCTGAACCTGCGCCGCGTCTCCGCCCCCCTGTTCCTGGAAGCCTCCACCGGCCTGAACGACGATCTGAACGGCGTGGAGCGCCCGGTCAGCTTCTCCATCAAGGCCACCGGCACCGAGGCCCAGGTGGTCCACTCCCTGGCCAAGTGGAAACGCCAGGCCCTGAGCAACTATTGCTTTATGCCTGGCACCGGCCTCTACACCGACATGAACGCCATCCGCCGGGACGAGGACCTGGACAACCTGCACTCCATCTACGTGGACCAGTGGGACTGGGAGAAGGTCATCACCAACGCCGACCGGACCGTTACCTATTTGCAGGACACGGTGCGGAAAATCGTGGGCTGCGTCTGCTATACCGAGAAAATCATCCGCAATATGTTCCCCGCGCTGAACACCCACCCCGTCACCGAGCCGGAGATCACCTTTATCACCACCCAGGAGTTGGAGGACCTGTACCCCGACCTGACCCCCAAGCAGCGGGAGAACGCCTTTGTGGAGACGCACCCCACCACCTTCCTGATGCAAATCGGCGGCAAGCTCAAGAGCGGCATCAAGCACGACGGCCGCGCCCCCGACTACGACGACTGGACGCTGAACGGCGACCTGCTGTTCTGGAACTACCCTCTGCACGAGGCTTATGAGCTGTCCTCCATGGGCATCCGCGTGGACGCCGAGGCCATGGACCGCCAGCTCACCGAGGCGGGCTGCGATGACCGGCGGGCGCTGCCCTTCCACCAGGGCGTGCTCAGCGGGGAACTGCCCCTCTCCATCGGCGGCGGCATCGGCCAGAGTCGCCTGTGTATGCTGCTGATGGGCAGCGCCCACATCGGCGAGGTGCAGGTGACGGTTTGGGACGACGAGACCCGGCGGGCCTGCGAGGAAGCGGGCATTCCGCTGCTGTGAGTTTAGTGGCTAGTGTTTAGTGATTAGTGGCTAGCGGCGGAGGGTTTCTCCATCAAAGAAATCATCTTCATGTAACGCGAAACAACGGCGTTTCGTGGCGTTTTGTCACGGAATACCGTTGTTTTTTTCTATGATTCAGGGTCAAATAGGGGCAAAACCGAAAAAGGCGCCGGACGTGGTTTCCGGCGCTTTTTTCATTATATGTCATTGTGAAGTGGAAAAATCCATAAGAATCCGCCTGGATATTGAATCAAATAACCTAGCAGACGCCGCCAGCATTGTTACCCGTGCGCCAAAATAATTTGCAAAAGTTTTTCGATTGTTCTTGACATCCCGCTTTAGTGGCCGTATAATTATACAAATTAGAATGTAGGGAGCGTAGATAAACATAAGTTTCTTCTGCATTCGTCCCAATTTGAAAGGGGGTGAGTGTGTGATAAGTGTATATATTGGTTTGCAAATCATTTGCCTGGTTCTCGCAGGTATAGGTTTGCTGGCCCTAGTTATTTGGGGTGCATTGACGTTCCGATTTGGTAGTACCAGAGCGATTTGTTCGTTCGTGGAAAACCTTCGAGCGCGTCTTGGGGGCATTGCGATTGTTGCCCTTGCGCCTGTTATTGTGGTTGCGTTCACGAGTCTTCTTGATTTGTTCGCGGTCTGGCCTTTCTAAAGAAAATTGCAAGGCAATTATAGAGATAAAAGCAACGGCGGTCCTTTTGGGGGGTCGCCGTTGCATTTTTTGTTGAGTAAAATGGATAATTGTCTATCCCCTCACGAAATATCCGCCAAATCCAGATACTTATACCCGTTCTCGGAGATGTGGTCCTTCCGGCCCTGGAGGTTGTCTCCCAGCAGCAGGTCGAACACCGTGGCCGTCCGCTCCACGTCCTCCGGCATGACCTTGATGAGCCGCCGGGTGGCGGGGTTCATGGTGGTCAGCCACATCATGTCAGGTTCGTTCTCGCCCAGGCCCTTGGAACGCTGGATGGAACACTTTTTGCCGCTCAGCTCCCCGGCCAGCAGGTCAGCCTTCTCCTTGTCGGAGTAGGCGAACCAGGTCTTGTCCTTCCAGGTGATCTCATACAGGGGGGACTCCGCGATATAGACATAGCCCTCGGTGATGAGCTTGGGGGTCAGCCGATAGAGCATGGTCAAAATCAGCGTCCGAATTTGGTAGCCGTCCACGTCGGCGTCGGTGCAGATGATGATTTTGCTCCAGCGCAGGTTGGCAATGTCGAAGTCCGCCATGTCCTTGGCCTTTTTCACACCCACCAGGTCCACGCCGCAGCCCATGACCTTCACCAGGTCGGTGATGATCTCGCTTTTGAAAATGCGGTTGTAATCAGCCTTCAGGCAGTTCAGAATTTTGCCCCGGACGGGCATAATGCCCTGAAACTCCGCGTCCCGGCTGAGCTTGCACGCGCCCAGCGCGGAGTCGCCCTCCACGATATACAGCTCCCGGCGGCTCAGGTCCTTGGTGCGGCAGTCCACGAACTTCTGCACCCGGTTGGACAGGTCCACGTTGCCGGAGAGTTTCTTTTTCAGGTTCAGCCGGGCCTTCTCTGCCGTCTCCCGGCTGCGCTTGTTCACCAGCACCTGCCCGGCGATCTTCTCCGCCTCAATGGGGTTCTCGATGAAATAAACCTCCAACTGACTGCGCAGGAAGTCCTGCATGGCCTCCTGGACAAAGCGGTTGTTGATGGCCTTTTTGGTCTGGTTCTCGTAGCTGGTCTGGGTGGAGAAGTTGTTGGAGACGAGAATCAGGCAGTCCTGGATGTCGTTCCAGGTGATTTTGCTCTCGTTTTTGTTGTATTTGTTCTGCTTTTTCAGGTAGGCGTCAATGCCTGCCACAAACGCCAGGCGCATGGCCTTCTCCGGGCTGCCCCCGTGCTCCAGCCAACTGGAGTTGTGGTAGTGCTCGATGCGGGTCTCCGTGTTGGAGAAGCAGAAAGCCACCGACAGCTTGACCTTGTAATCCTCCCGGTCGGCCCGGTCCCGGCCCACCCGCTCGGTCTGGTAAAAGACCGGCGTGGTCAGAGGGTTCTCCCCGGCCAGCTCGGTCACATAGTCCACGATGCCGTTCTGGTAGCAGAACTCTGTCACCTCGAATTTGCTGCCCACCTGGTTGCGGAAGCGGAACGTGACCCCGGCGTTGACCACCGCCTGCCGCTTCATCACGTCCAGGTAGTAGTCCACGGGGATGTCGATTTCGGTAAAGACCTCCAGGTCGGGCTTCCAGCGGAATTTGGAGCCGGTCTTGTGCTTCATGGGCTTCTTGTGCAGGCCGCCCACGTTCTCCCCCTTCTCGAAGTGGAGGGTGTACTGATAGCCGTCCCGGTAGATGGTGGCGTCGAAGTATTCGGAGGCGTACTGGGTGGCGCAGCTTCCCAGACCGTTCAGGCCCAGAGCGTATTCGTAGTTCTCCGCCCCGGCGGTGTACTTGCCTCCGGCGTAAAGCTCGCAGAACACCAGTTCCCAGTTGTACCGGCCCTCGGCCTTGTTCCAGTCCACCGGGCAGCCCCGGCCAAAGTCCTCCACCTCCACCGAATGGTCAGCGTAGCGGGTGACGATGATGACGTTGCCGTGGCCCTCTTTGGCCTCGTCGATGGCGTTGGAGAGAATTTCAAACACCGCGTGTTCGCAGCCCTCCAGCGAGTCGGAGCCAAAGATGACCCCAGGGCGCTTGCGGACCCGGTCGGCCCCCTTCAGGGAGGCGATGGATTCGTTGTCATAGGTTCTGGCCGTCTTTCTTGCCATAAGCTGCTTCACATATCCTTTCAAAGCGGCGCAGGGCCGCGCAGGTTTTTAAAATATATCGGAAATTCCGGTGAAAACCCCTCCGTCACGGCTTACGCCGTGCCACCTCCGCCGTCAAGCGGCACTTCCGGGGCTTCGCCCCTCCCTGCCCTTTCAGGGGAGGCAAGGGGGTAGTTGATTGCTGAACGGTAGTTCTCTGTAGAAAACCCGTACTATTCTGGTTAAAAATGCTGACCACTCGTTCAGCACCGCGAAACTAAGAGCTAAGAGCTAAAAGCTAATAGCTCATTTTATCCGTTTTGGTCGCCGCTGTCAAGGAACGCTGCGAAACCGAAACAGTTGTGATCCGAACAAATAGGCAAAACCAAAGAAAAAGAACAAAAATTATATTGAACCCTAAAAATAGCACCAAAAACGCTAAAAATCAGATTTTTCAAACGATTTTTTCATAAAAAAGGGAGAATTTCCGGAAAAACCGACTTTGTTAAATACTTCACAGACTGTTTGCATATTGGTTTCCCCGATAGTATAATAACCCTATCTTTAAGGCACAGCCTTTCCATTTCATTTATCATTCAATTTCATTGGTTTTGGAGGAAGGACCCCTATGAAAACGGATTACAAGCACATTTTCAGTCCCCTGACCATCAAGCGCACCACCATCCGCAACCGCATCGCCATGACCCCCATGGGCACCAACTACGGCGAGACCAGCGGCGAGATGAGCCTGCGCCACATCAACTACTACGTGGAGCGGGCCAAGGGCGGCGTGGGCCTCATCATTCTGGAGAACGCCAACGTGGACTACCCCGTCGGTTCCAACGGCACCAGCCAGATCCGCATCGACCACGACAGCTTTATGCCCCGGTACTATCAGCTGGTGGAAACTCTGCACAAGCACGGCGCGTCGGTTGCCATCCAAATCAACCACGCCGGCGCTTCCGCCTCCTCCGCCCGGACCGGCGTCCCCACCGTGTCCTCCTCCAACATCCCCACCAAGGCCGGCGGCGAAATTCCCCGCCCCATGACCAAGGAGGAAATTCTTTATACCGTCAAAAAGTACGGCGACGCCGCCAAGCGCGTCCAGGACATCGGCTTTGACGCAGTGGAAATTCACATGGGCCATTCCTACCTGCTCAGCCAGTTCATCTCCCCCGTCTACAACAAGCGGGAGGACGAGTTCGGCGGCTCTGCGGAGAACCGTCTGCGCTTCCCCCGGATGGTGCTGGAGGAGGTACGCAAGCGCGTCGGCCCCTTCTTCCCCATCATCGTCCGTATCTCCGCCGACGAGAAGGTGCCCGGCGGCAACACCCTGGAGGACACCCTGGACTATTTGCAGTACGTGGATGAGTTCGTGGACATGTACGACGTGTCCTGCGGCCTGAACCCCTCCCTCCAGTATCAAATCGACTCCAACTATCTGCCCGACGGCTGGCGCGCCTACATGTCCCGCGCCGTCAAGGACAAGTACCACAAGCCCGTCATCAACATGGGCAACTACCGTGACCCCAAGGTGGTAGAGGAAACGCTTGCCCGGGGCGATGCTGACCTCATCGGCATGGGCCGCGGCCTCATCGCCGACCCCCAGTGGGTCAACAAGGTGGCCGACGGCGAAGAGGATATGCTTCGCAAGTGCATCTCCTGCAACGTGGGCTGCGCCGGCAACCGCATCGGCGTCAACCGCCCCATCCGCTGCACCGTCAACCCCGCCGTCCCCGAAGGCGACGTCTACAAAAAGAAACACGTTAAAAAGCCCTGCAACGTGGTGGTCATCGGCGGCGGCACCGCCGGTCTCGAAGCCGCCTGCACCGCCGCAGAGGTGGGCTGCACCACTTTCCTGCTGGAGAAGGAGGACCATCTGGGCGGCTTGTCCGCCTTCATCTCCCAACTGCCGGACAAGCAGCGGATGAAGGACTTCCCCAAGTACCTCATCAACCGGGCCAGCAAGCTCCACAACCTGTTTGTGTTCCTGAACACTGAGGCCACCGTGGACAAGGTCAAGGCCCTGAACCCCGACCTGATCGTCAACTCCACCGGCTCCGTCCCCCTGCTGCCCCCCATCAAGGGCCTGCATGACAACCTGGAGGCGGGCAATGTCGGCTCCATCTTCACCATGATCAACGACGTGGTGGCCGGGAAGTACCCCGAAGAAGCCTGCAAGGGCAAGAAGGTGGTCGTCATCGGCGGCGGCGCCGTGGGCCTGGACGTGGTGGAATACTTCGCCCCCCGTGGCGCTCAGTGCTCCATCGTGGACATGCTGCCCGTCATCGGCGGCCAGTCCGATCCCATTACCAAATGCTCCACCGCTGAGCTGTTCGAGAAGTACAACGTCCAGCAGTACACCTCCACCGCCCTGGAAGAGGTCAAGTCTGACCGCTTCGTGGTCAAGCGCAACGGCGTGGTAGAGGACCTGGTCTTTGACTACGGCTTTATGTGCCTGGGTATGCGCTCCAACAACCCCCTGCTGCCCGCCTTGCAGGAGGCGTTCGCGGACACCAACGTGGAGATCTACACCATCGGTGACTCTGTCCGCGCCCGCCGCATTATCGAAGGCACCGCCGAGGGCCGCGCCGTGCTGCAAATGCTGGAGCACAAGGGCTTTATTGACCTGGATTAATCGAAAACCAACTTTGTTCCTTCTTGACTGGGGCCAGGCGTTTGCCTGGCCCCAAATCTTTTCCTCTAGCGGGAGAGTTTTTTCACATGTTTTCCTGTCGTATCATTTACACAGCACTTTTGTCCAGCATAGTACCAGTTTTCCACAGAGAAGTATGTCTTGTCAACCTACCACCCCCTCTTGCCTCCCCTGAAAGGGGAGGAGGGCCGCCGCCTTTAGGCGGTGGCGGAGGGGTTTTCTTTGCACCGGCCCCTCGAAAAGTTTTTTAAATTTATTTCAAAAAGTGCTTGACAATTCGGGACCGCCGTGGTATAGTATATTCAACAAAAAGAAAAGCCAAAATCAAAACCGAACGACAGCCACCACCCATTCGTGGAGGCCCGGCAGCTGACCCGTTACCTCAGCCTTCCCCCTATTCTGCATCCGCAGGAGATTCGGATGATAACGATATTGAGATTGGCGATTCAGAGATGCGTGGACAAGGAGGTCCCGCAAAAATGCAGATGAAAGTGAGGGATAAGCGATATGCGTTTAGATTTCAAAATAGAACAGAAGTGACCCGATCCAGAGGTTGAATGGATTGGGTCACTTCTTTTTTTGCGCGCATATCGCAGGTCACACGAACTGGTTGCGCTCCGGGCTGTATTCGTAGTTGATGAGGGCCAGCTTCTGCCGGAGCTGTCCTTCGTCCACGCAGTTGGCCTTGCAGAACTCCCCCAGGGAGCTGTAGTTGTCCCGCAGCTGGGTGTTGAGATAGCTCAGCAGGATCACCGGGTCGTTGGGAATACTCATCGAAAATCACCTCCCGCACATCATAGCACAGCCGCCGGGAAATGTCGAGAATAAATTCTTTCCTGCCAAATGGAAAAAATGTTCTCTATTTGTATGGAATTGGGCCTGTTTTCCTTTGACAAAGAAATAACAACATGTTATACTTTTAAATATATTGCTGAAAGATATGCTTTCAATGTGCGGGGAGAGGTGTAAACGTTATGGTGACCATCCGGGACATCGCCAGAGCGTGCGGCGTTTCCATCGCCACGGTGTCCAACGTGCTGAACGGGAAGAGCAATGTCTCAGCCGAAATGCGCCAGCGGGTCATGGAGAAGGTGCAGGAGATGCACTACACCCCCAACTCCGTCGCCAAAAACCTCAAGACCAAAAAGACCTGCACCGTGGGCATTATCGTGGAGGACGCCACCATTTTCTCCGTTCCCGACCTGGTGGACGGCATTACCGAATGTTGCGAGGCGAACAACTACCGGGTCATGCTCGTCAATCTGCGCCTGTTTCAGAAGTATGGCGACACCTATTATCGCCAGGAGGTCTACCGGGAGCAGATCCAGGAGGTGCTGCGACTGCTGCTGGCCGACCAGGTGGAGGCGGTCATCTACATCGCCGCCCACGAGCGGACCATCCGCTGTCTGCCGGAGCAGTTTCCCATCCCTCTGGTCATGTGCTACGCCTACAGCACCACCCCCGGCGTCCCCTCCCTTTTGGTGGACGAGACCACGCCCACGGAGGAGCTGATTCAATCCGCCGTAGACCGGGGACACCGGCGCATCGGCGTCATCGCCGGCAAACAGGACAGCGTCCACGCCCAACAGCGCCTGATGGCCTACCGGCAGACCCTGTTTCGGAATGGTATCCCCTTCGACCCCGGTCTGGTTTGCACGGGGGACTGGACGCGGGAGAGCGGCATCCGGCACACAGACCGGCTGCTGGAGCAAGGGGCCACGGTGATTTTCTGCATGAACGACTTGATGGCCGGCGGCGTCTATGACCGCGTGAAAGAGCTGGGCCTGACCGTGGGCAAAGATGTGGGCGTCATGGGCTACGACAACCGCCTGATGAGCCAATATCTGGACCCGCCCCTGACCACGGTGGAGCTGCCCCTCCATGACCTGGGCTGCCGGGCCGGGGAGGTCGCGCTGGCGGCACTCTCCCAGAGAAACATGCTCCTCCCGGAGCAGGTCTATGTGACGGGAAAGGTGATTTGGCGCGGCTCAGTGCAGGAAATGGAGCCTTCTGCGGAATAAAACAGAATGATTTACAACGAAAGCGCCCGAACCCGGTTGTCAAACCAGGTTCGGGCAGTTTTTGCATTTTACAGCTTTTTTTCCAAAATGATGGCCACGGGGAGGCCCCGCTTGTGTCGCCACCAGACGTAGTTGAACACATTGCCCAAAATCACGATGTTGCCGCAGAGGTACAGCCAGAGCATCAGGATGACGACCGAGGCCAGCGACCCATACACCACGGAGTATCGGGAGGACAGGCTGATAAAGGTGGAAAACAGATGGCTGGACAGGGTCAGCAGCAGGGAGGTCAGCGCCGCGCCGCTGAACACCGGAGGCCGGGGCTTATTCCGTCTGCCGGGGGCTGTCAGTCGGTAGAGCAGGGACAGGAACAGCAGCGCCGCCCCAAACATCACCAGCAGCCGGATGAGGGGCCAGTAGACCGGCACCGTGAAGGGCAGGAACGACGCGACCAGGTTCATAAACCAGTTGCCGGTGAGCACCACCACAAAGGACAGGTAGATCATCACCAGCAGCAGCAGCGCAAACACCCAGGAGAACAGCACCGCCCATACCCCCCGAAAGGCTTTGCGGCCATAGATCTCGCCGGAGATGGACACCAGCCCCCGGAAGGCGGCGCTGGCGGCGGTGATGGTGGTAGCCAGCCCCGCGATAAACATGGCGATGCTCTGGTAGTCCTGTACGTAGACGATGTAGTCCGCCGCCACCTCGGCCACCGTCTCCGGCAGAAACTCCGAGACGGCAGCCGCCAGGTTCACTCCGTCCAGAGGGAGCAGACCCACGATGCCCGTTATCATCATAATAATGGGGAACAGCGTCATCAGCAGGTAATAGGCCAGCTCCGCCGCGCCCCGGCTGACCCGCCGGTCCAGGTAGACCTGCACCACGTCCACCAAAAAGGCCACCCAGCGGTATTTTTGAGACATCTGCTCCAGCAGAGAATCGACTTTTTTCACACAGCCACCTCGTTTCGGTGTCAAATAACCGGCAAAGCGGCCTACAAACTGCAAAACCGCCTGCTCTCGCAGACGGCTTTGCAGACCCGGTGCCAACTCAGCCCTGAATGGCGTTGAGCTTAATGGTCATCTGGCTCTTCTTGTGGGCGGCCTTGTTCTTGTGAATCAGACCGGCGGCGGCGGCCTGGTCAACGGACTTCACAGCCGCTTTATAGACACTATCAGCCTCGCTGCGGTTGCCCTCAGCCACAGCGGCGTCGAACTTCTTCAGCGTCGTCTTGAGCGCGGACTTAGCGGCCTTGTTCTGAGCGGTCTTTCTCTGCGCCACCAGGACACGCTTCTTAGCAGACTTAATATTCGGCAAACCAAACACCTCCTCTAATAGCATTACACACCTAACCTGTGCGGTCTTGTATTATATCATCAAACAATTTGAATTGCAACCGTTTTTTGAAATTTTTTTATCACGATTTTTTCTCAGGTTTGACGAAGAAACCCCTCCGCCACCGCCTAAAGGCGGCGGCCCTCAGCAGGTTGTCAATCAAGTGCAACACTATTTTCTTGGAAAAATACCTCATTTGGAGTTCTCCATCCGAGGCACTTCCTGGGGCGGTTGTTGATTAGATCTTCAACCTCTTGAAGGTCCTCCGCAGTAACCGTCCTGAAATCAAATCCTTTTGGAAAGAAAAATCGTACAAGGTCATTGGTGTTCTCGTTTGTTCCGCGTTGCC
>MSHH01000050.1 GCA_001941075.1 Oscillospiraceae bacterium Zagget6
CTCCACTGTATGTTCCGCCACGAGCTGAACCGGGAGGGCCGGGACGAGGACCTGTGGACGGTGGCCTGTGACATCGCCGTGGAGTCCATTTTGGACGGCATCGAAAACCGCTCCATCCAGCTCTCCATTTCCACCTTCCGGGAGGAGACCTACGACTGGCTGAGCGAGGAATGCCCCGTGCTGACGGCGGAAGCGATTTACCGGGCGCTGGAGCGGCGGCAGGTAAATTATCTGGACATCCTGCGGCTCAAGCAGGAGTTTTTGCGGGACGACCACCAGTTCTGGCAGGACGACGACCCTGGTCAGGATGAATCCCAGCAGCAGGAGGACTCTGACAGCCCCGACAGCCGCGCCCAGCAGGAGCGCCGCCGGGAGGTGGAGGCCAAGTGGAAGCGCATCGACGAAAAGACTCAGACCAACCTGGAGACCTTTTTCGCCGGACACGGGGACGAGATGGGCGGACTGCTCAAGTCCATCCAAATCGAGAACCGGGAGCGGTACGACTACCGGGCCTTTCTCCGCCGATTCGTCACCCTCCGGGAGGAGGTCAAAACCGCCCCTGACTCCTTCGACTACGCCTTTTACAGCTACGGGCTGGAGCTTTACGGCAACATCCCCCTGATCGAGCCGCTGGAGTACCGGGAGAGCCGGAAGATACGGGACTTCGTCATCGTCATCGACACCTCCGATTCCTGCTCCGACGGCATCATCGAGCGGTTTCTCTCCGAGACGCGGGCCATTTTGAATCAAGAGAGCGTTTTCTTCCGGGAGATGAACCTGCACATCATCCAGAGCGACGCCGGGGTGCAGATGGACACGGTGCTTCACAGCCCGGAGGAGTTTGACCGGTTCTCCAAGAACTTCACCGTCAAGGGTTACGGCGGCACCGACTTCCGCCCCGCTTTCGACTACGTGGCGAACCTCCAGGCCCAGGGCCAACTGGCGGAGCTGAAAGGGTTGCTGTACTTCACCGACGGCTTCGGCACCTATCCCCAGAAAAAGCCGCCCTATGACACCGCCTTCGTCTTTTTCCGGGAAGAGTACACCGACGCACAGGTCCCCCCCTGGGCCATGAAGGTAGTGCTGGGGCCGGAGGAACTGCAAGAGATATAGAGAGTATAAGGAACGAACGATATGAACATCAAACAGGCAAAGGAACAACTGAAACAGACCGTCCGGGCCTACCTGAGCCGGGACGAGTACGGCGACTGGACCATCCCCCTGGTGGCCCAGCGGCCCGTGTTGCTGATGGGGCCTCCGGGCATTGGCAAAACCGCCATTGCGCACCAGGCCGCTCAGGAGTGCGGCGTGGCGATGGTGGCCTATTCCATCACCCACCACACCCGACAGAGCGCCATCGGCCTGCCCAGCATCCGCACCGGCTCCTTCGACGGGAAAGAGTTCCAAGTGACGGAGTACACCATGAGCGAGATCATCGCCAGCGTGTACAAGGAGATGGAAAAAACCGGTCTGCGGCAGGGCATCCTGTTTTTGGATGAGATCAACTGCGTCTCCGAGACGCTGGCCCCGGCCATGCTGCAATTTTTGCAGTGCAAGACCTTCGGCAGTCACCAGGTCCCGGAGGGATGGGTCATCGTGGCGGCGGGCAACCCGCCGGAGTACAACCGCAGCGTCCGGGAGTTCGACATCGTCACCCTGGACCGGGTGCGGCGCATCGACATCGACGAGGACTTCCCCTCCTGGAAGGAGTACGCCTACCTGCGGAAGGTCCACCCGGCCATCCTCTCCTATCTGGACATCAAGCCCTCCCACTTCTACAAAATCGAGACCACGGTGGATGGCCGCCGCTTCGTCACCGCCCGGGGCTGGGAGGACCTAAGCCGGTTTATCACCGCCTGCGAGGGGCTGGACATCCCGGTGGACGAGTCGGTGGTGGGGCAGTTTCTCCAGCTGCCCGCCGTAGCTAAGGACTTCGCCAACTATCTGGACCTTTATAAGAAGTACCAGACCGACTACAAGGTGGAGGAAATTCTCACCGGCACCTTCCGGGACAGTACCCTGCGCCGCCTGCGGGAGGCCCCCTTCGACGAGCGGCTCAGCGCCATTTCGCTGCTACTGGACGGGGTGTTCACCGCCTGCGCCGCCGCCAACGAGGAGGACGCTTTCGTCACCGAGCTGCACAGTGGCCTGAAACAAATCATGGCCGCCCTCCCCGCTGCCCAGCGGTGGGAGGAACCCTTCGAGACCGTTGCACAGCGCCTGTCCCAGGTGTTGGAAGCGCAGCGGGCCACCGGCAATCTGGAAAAAACCGCCGACCGGCGAAAGGTCCGGGTGCTGGACACCCTGGACAGCTACCGCCAGACCCTCCGCACAGGGGACGTTTCCACCCCAGACCAGGCGGCGGAGGCGCTACGCACCCAGTTCAGCGGGGCTGTGACCCGGCGGCGAGAGGTCATTCTGGACGCCTCCGCCCGGCTGGACAACGCTTTCTCCTTCCTGGAGGCCGCCTTTGGCGAGAGCCAGGAACTGGTCATTTTCCTGACCGAACTGACCATGAACTGCTACTCCATGCGCTTCATCCGGGACAACGGCTGTGAGAAGTACAGCCAGTACAACCAGTCCCTGCTGCTGGGCGGGCGGCAGCGCTCCATTCTGGACGAAATCGGCGGCTGAACCGACGTAGCGAGGCCGGAACGTCTCTTTTTGTGCGCGTTCCGCCGATGATTTCTCCTTTTCCCGAAACAAACGGAATCACTTTGTTTTTTCTTGCCTTTTGGCTCTCACTATGCTAAAATTATGCCAACTGTAAAGACCGTCTGCCTGCGGACAAGCGGCGCTGTCTGAGGAATCTTCCCGCAGCAATCTATCTGAGAAAGTAGTGGAAAATATGGACGAAAAGAAGCGGATGTTATCCGGTATCCAACCCAGCGGCGAGCTGACCCTGGGTTCTTATATGGGGGCCATCAAAAACTGGGCGGAGCGCGCAGACGAGTTTGACTGCTATTACTTCATGGCGGATATGCACACCCTGACTGTCCGCCAGAACCCCGCCGACCTGCGCCGCCGGACGGTGGAGCAGCTGGCCCAGTACATCGCCTGCGGTCTGGACCCGGAGAAGAACACCCTCTTTATCCAGAGCCACGTGCCCCAGCACGCGCAGCTGGCCTGGATTTTGGACTGCTACACCATGTTCGGCGAGTTGTCCCGGATGACTCAGTTCAAGTCCAAGAGCGTCCACCACGAGGACAACATCAACGCCGGGCTGTTCACCTACCCCTGCCTGATGGCGGCGGACATCCTGCTCTACCAGGCCCACTACGTCCCCGTGGGCGAGGACCAGAAGCAGCACTGTGAGCTGACCCGGGACATCGCCCTGCGGTTCAACGGTATTTACGGAGACGTGTTCACCGTCCCCGACCCCTATATCGCCAAGGTGGGGGCCAGGGTGATGAGCCTGACCTCCCCGGAAAACAAGATGTCCAAATCCGACAAAGACCCCAACGGCTGCGTCTACCTGATGGACCCGCCGGAGGTCATCGCCCGGAAGTTCAAGCGGGCCGTCACCGACAGCGAGATGTGCGTCCGGTACGACCCGGAGAACAAACCCGGCATCTCCAACCTGATTCAAATTTACGCCTGCGCCACTGGCAAGGACTATGCTGCCGTGGAGCAGGAGTTTGCCGGGCAGGGCTACGGCGCGTTCAAGACCGCCGTGGGCGATGCGGTGGTGGAGCTTTGCCGCCCCATCCGGGAAGAGGCCAATCGTCTGCTGGCCGACAAAGCCTATCTGGAATCCGTCTACCGCGCCGGAGCGGACAAGGCATCCTACATTGCCAACCGGACCCTGCGCAAGGTGTATAAAAAAGTCGGCTTTGTCCAGAAATAAAAGGAACCTCTGCCGGTCAAACGCGCAAGCACAGCGATTCCTGTTTTAAGGAGTGTTTCGGAATATGCTCACCACTTCCGCAGTGAGCGGGGTATGGTCTGCCCTGTTGGTCTCGCTGCTGGTTTCTCTGGCCACCACGCCGGTGTCGATGGTCGTGGCCACTCGTTTAGGCGCCATCGACATGCCCGGCATCAAAGGGACCGACAGCGAGCGGCACCTCCACACCCGCCCCACCCCCAGGATGGGCGGGTTGGCCATCTACCTGGGATTCTTTTTCAGTGCGCTCCTCTTTGTACCCATGGGGCGAAAGATGGTCTCTATGCTCATCGGCGCGACCATCATCGTCTTTTTGGGCATTTTGGACGATATTTACGACCTGAAAGCCTCTCATAAGTTCTGCGTACAGCTGTTGGCGGCGGCTGTGGCCCTGGCAGGCGGCAACAAAATCACCTTTTTCAGCCGCCTGAGTATGGATGCCAACGGCGGCAACTTCTCCCTGGGCTGGCTGTCCGTCCCGGTGACGTTGCTGTGGATCGTCCTCATCACCAACGCCGTCAACCTCATCGACGGGCTGGACGGGCTGGCCGCAGGCGTGTCCTCCATCTCCGCCATCAGTCTGGTGTTCATCGCCCTGACCTACTCCAACACCAGCGTCGCCATTATCACCGGCGCGCTGGCGGGGGCCTGTATCGGCTTTCTGCCTTACAACATCGCCCCGGCCAAAATCTTTATGGGGGACACCGGCTCCACCTTCATCGGGTATATCCTGGCGGTAGCCAGTATTCAGGGCTTGTTCAAATTCTACGCCATCATCTCCTTTGTCATCCCCTTCTTCATGCTGGGACTGCCCATCTTTGACGTGTGCTACGCCGTGCTGCTGCGGGTCAGCCACGGGGAAAATCCCATGAAGGCGGACCGGAAGCACGTCCACTACCGCCTGATCGACATGGGCTTTTCCAAAAAGCAGACGGTGGCGGTCTTGTACATCTGCTCCGCCATTCTGGGCGTGACCGCCGTTGTCATCACCACCACCGGTCTGGGCCGGGCGCTGGTTTTGCTGGTGGCCTTGGGCGCGACGGCGGCGGTGGCCGCCTGGCTGTTCCTGAACCGCCGGAAGAAATAGCCGCCTGACTGCGGCTGGGGGCTATCATCCCAGCCCCATCAGCAGCACCAGCGCGAGAATGATCAGCCATTCGTCGTCCTCCGACTCCCGGAAGAGATAGATCAGGACGAGTACCAGCAGGATGTCGCCGTGATCTAGCTTATCCAGCCCCAACAGGCCCGCGATGCCGGAGGAACCTCCGGCATTTTTCTTCGTTCCACCGCCCAGCAGGGAGAAAAGCTGGTTTAGCAGACCGCTGCTCTCCCGGTTTGACCGCTCAGGCTCCACGGGCTGGAAGTTGTCATTGGAAATATAAGGGTTATACATCGCGCTCGCCTCGGAACTGTTCCAGCGCGGCGCGAATGACACGGGAAAACCGGGCGATGCGCACCGCTTTGTCCAGCCGCTCCTGCCGCTCCGCCCGGAGGAAGGGCCGCATGGCCTGGAGCAGCGCGGTCTTTTCATCGCCGCCCCGGGTGTACTCCCGATAGAGGCCCATCAGCCGCTGTACCATGGCGGGGTCCAGATTTTGCAGCAGATTCAGTGGGGTTTCCCCCTCTGCCGCAGGGGAACCACCCGTTTGAGGCGCTTCTGTCTCCTCGGTCGGCGTGTTCCCCTCCCCTTCCGGCTTGCCCGCGATGGAGCTTGCCAGGGACATGATCTGTCCCATGGCCTCCGGCGAGGAGAGGATGCTGTTCAGTTTTTCCTCGAAATCGTCCACAGATCTCCCCTCCCCTGTCGCCTTTGGCTGAAATGTACGTTATTTGCGGGGCGGAACCTGCTTTTCGATTTGGCTGACCAGGGCCGCGCCCTCCCCGGTGTCCATCAGCTTCTGCATCATGGCGGTCAGGCCGGAGGCGTCCCCCTGCCGGGCCTGCTGCGCCGCGTCCTTCAATTTCTCCCCGTTCTGGCTGCGGAGCAGCTGCATCAGGCGCTTGGTCTCCGGCGACTGGAGCAGCGCTTTCAGCTTCTCCTTGTCGCCCAGCAGGGCGGCGGCCTCGTCGGAGCGGAGGGCATCGTAGTTTTGAGACATAGAAAATCACCCCTTATCCAGAGTATATGCAAACCAAGACGGGAAGTGACTGCTTTGAAAATTATCGTCTTTTCCGACTCCCACGGCAATGTGTCCAACATGATCGAGGTGGTCGAGCGGGAGGCCCCTGACCGGGTGTTCCACCTGGGAGACTATCTGCGGGACGCCAAGGAGCTGCAAATGGCCTACCCTGACCTGACGGTGGACGCGGTGCCGGGCAACTGCGACTGGCACTCCAAAGCCGCCCACGAAACGAAGCTGACCATCGGGGGCTATTCCCTGCTGCTGTGCCACGGCCACGACTACGGCGTCAAATCCGGCCTGGGCAGTCTGGCCTACCACGCCCGGCAGGAAAAGGTCTCCATGGCCCTCTTCGGCCACACCCACGAGGCCCAGGTCGCCCGGCGGGGCGGCGTTCGGCTGTGCAACCCCGGCAGCTGCGGCATGGGCTATGAACCCACTTACGGTGTGCTGACCATCCAGGACGGCTGCGCCAGCTTTTCCATCAAACCCGTGCAGGAGGAGGAATAACCATGCTGTTGGCAATCGACGTAGGCAACACCAACATGGTCTTTGGCATTTACGAGGGTGGGCGGCTGACCCACTCCTTCCGCATGACCACTGGGGAGAGCTTCACCTCTGATGAGATTGGCCTCCAGGTCTGGAGCTACTTCCAGCGCACCAAGCTGGACGCAGACCAGGTGGAGGACGTGGTCATTTGCTCGGTGGTGCCGTCGGTGATGCACACCCTTTCCAACGCCATGATAAAATACTTCCACCGCATTCCCATCGTGGTGGGGGAGCAGGTGTCCCCCGGCCTTGTCTATGCGAACAATTCTGACTACGCCAACCACCACGGCGCGGACCGCAGCGTGGCCTGCGTCGCGGCGCTGGAGAAGTATGGCGCGCCGCTCATCGTGCTGGACTTCGGCACCGCCACCAAGGTGGACGTGATGGACCATGACGGCGTATATCAAGGTGGCTCTATCCTGGCAGGTATTCAAATCTCCATCAACGCTCTGTTCCAAAAGACCGCCAAGCTGCCCCAGGTGGAGCTGGCGGTGCCCGACCATGTACTGGGCATGGAGACGGTGGAGCAGATTCAGGCCGGGGCGCTGTGCGGCTACATCGGGGCCATGGAGTACCTCATCTCCCGGAGCAAGCAGGAGCTGGAAGAGCCGGAGGGCACCGTGAAGGTGGTCGCCACCGGCGGTCTGGCCCGGCTCATCGCCGCCAACACCCACTTCATCGACGTGGTGGATAGCGGCCTGATTCTGGACGGGCTGATGAGCATTTATCGCCGGTACAAGGAGCAGGAGCAGTGAAACAAGCGGGTTTGCTGCTGTGCCTCCTGCTGGCGCTGACGCTGACCGGCTGCGCCGCGTCCGACGGGGAGAGCGTCTCCACTGTGTCGGACGGTTCCGTCTCGGCGGAAGGTTCCGTCGTGGAGCCGGTGGAGACCGACCCCGGACCGGAAGCAGACGCCTCTGCCCAATCCGCAGCGGAGAGCGTGGCAGAGGCCAGCGCTCCGGCGGAGGAATCCGCCGAAGCCGCGCCGGATGTATCTGTCGCGGAGGAACCGGAACCAGAACCGGCAGAGGCGCAGAAGCTGGTGGTCATCGACCCCGGCCATCAGGCCCAGGGCAACAACGAGCAGGAACCCATTGGCCCCGGCGCCAGCGAGACCAAGGCCAAGGTCAGCAGCGGCACCTCCGGGTGTGTCAGCGGCTGGGCCGAGTACGAATTAAATCTCGCCGTGGGGCTGAAGCTCCAGACGGAGCTGGAGAGCCGGGGGTATCAGGTGCTGATGACCCGCACCACCAACGATGTGGACCTGAGCAACGCGGAACGGGCGGAGATTGCAAATCAAGCAGGGGCTGACGCCTTTGTGCGTATCCACGCCAACGGCTCCACTGACAGCAGCGTCAGCGGGGCCATGACCATCTGCCAGACCTCTTCCAACCCCTACAACGCCGCCCTCTACGACCAGAGCAAGCTGCTCTCCACCTGTGTGCTGGACAACATGGTGGCCGCCACCGGCGCGAACAAGGAATATATTTGGGAGACGGACACCATGAGCGGCGTCAACTGGTGCCAGGTGCCGGTGACGATTGTGGAGATGGGCTATATGACAAATCCCACTGAGGATGCGCTGATGGCCACCGAGGATTATCAGGACAAGCTGGCCTCCGGCATCGCGGACGGCATCGACGCCTATTTCGCCGCGCTGGACGAAGAATCATAACTATGACACCAACAAAGGGGGAGGCGGCAAAATGGAACGGGTCAACCAGATTTTGCTCCACCCCCTTTTTCGGGAAAAGCTGGCGGAAATCGACCGGCTGGAGCAGGAGCGCATTTTCTGTCGCCACGGGATGGAGCATCTGCTGTCCGTGGCGCGGCTGGCCTACCTCCGCAGTCTGGAGGAACATTTGGGGCTGGACCGGGAGCTGATTTACGCCGCCGCCCTGCTCCACGACATTGGCCGGGGAGACCAGTATCTGCGGGGGGTCCCCCACGACAAAGCGGGCGCGGTCTATGCGGAACAGATTTTGACCGACTGCGGCTTCTCCCCCGCCGATCGGGAAACCGTCGCACAGGCCATCTGCGGCCACCGCAGCCCTGAAGTCGCCGCAGAACCGACCCTGCGGGGGGTGCTGTACCGGGCGGACAAGGAGAGCCGCCTGTGCTTTTGCTGCCCGGCGGCGGAACAGTGCAACTGGCCGGAGGAACGGCGCAGCAAGGGCATCCGGCGGTAAAGCGCCGGGAAAGAAAGGATACGATAGAATGAAAATTGGAGATCGGGACTTTCAAACCAGCGGCCACACCTATGTGATGGGTATTTTGAACGTGACGCCGGACTCCTTCTCCGATGGGGGCCGCTGGAACCGGCTGGACCAGGCGTTGGCCCATGTGGAGGAGATGGTGCGGCAGGGCGCGGATGTCATCGACATCGGCGGGGAATCCACCCGTCCCGGCTACACCCTGCTCCCCGACCAGGAGGAAATTGACCGGGTGGTTCCCGTCATTGAGGCAGTGAAAGCCCGCTTCGATGTCCCCGTCTCCCTGGACACCTACAAGAGCCAGGTGGCTCTGGCGGGGCTGACCGCCGGGGCCGACCTCATCAATGACATCTGGGGGCTGAAATATGACCCGGACATGGCGGGCGTCATCGCCCGGGCGGGAGTCCCCTGTTGCCTGATGCACAACCGGGAGAGGGCCGACTACGGGATGTTCATGGTGGACCTGCTGAACGACATGGCGGAGACGCTGTCCCTGGCAAAAAAAGCCGGTATCCCAGACGAGCGCATCATTTTGGACCCCGGCGTGGGCTTCGGCAAGGAGTACCAGCACAACCTGGAGGCCATCGACCGGCTGGAGGAACTGAAAGGGCTGGGCTATCCCGTCCTGCTGGGGGCCAGCCGGAAGTCAGTCATCGGCCTGACCCTGGACCTGCCCGCCGACCAGCGGCTGGAGGGCACCCTCGTTACCACGGTGTTCGCGGTGCTGAAAGGCTGTATGTTCGTCCGGGTCCATGACGTGGAGGCCAACGTCCGGGCTATCCGCATGACCGAGACCCTCCGGCACGGCTACTGAGAGGTGCGGCATGGACGAGATTCACATTCGCGGGCTGGACGTGTTCGCCCACCATGGGGTGTTCCCAGAGGAGAATCGCTTGGGGCAGCACTTCATTGTCAACGCTGTGTTGTACGCCGACACCCGCCGGGCCGGGCTGACCGACGCGCTGGAGGAAACCACCAATTACGGCGAGGTCTGTCAGGAAATCACACGTTATTTGCAGGACAGCACCTGGAAACTGTTGGAAGCAGCGGCGGAGCACACCGCCCAGCACATTTTATGCACGTTCCCCCTGCTCTCTGCCGTGGATTTGGAACTTGAGAAGCCCCAGGCTCCCATCGGCCTGCCCTTCGACACGGTTTCCGTCAAAATTCACCGGGGCTGGCACCGGGCTTATGTGGCCCTCGGCTCTAATTTGGGCGACAAGCGGGGCTATATTCAAAGCACGCTGGACAGGCTGCGCCGGAATCCGCAGATGCGGGTGGGCCGCTGCTCCACGCTCATCTCTACCGCGCCCTACGGCGGGGTGGAACAGGACGACTTTTTAAATGGCGCGGTGGAGCTGGACACCCTGCTGACCCCCTGGGAACTGCTGGACGAGCTGCACCGGCTGGAGCAAGCGGCGGGACGGGAACGGACCATTCACTGGGGGCCGCGGACGCTGGACCTGGACATTTTGCTCTTTGGCAGCGAAATCATCCGCAGCCGGGACTTGACCGTCCCCCACCCGGACATGACCAACCGGGCCTTTGTTCTGGAGCCGATGGCGGAGATCGCCCCCGACGTTCTGCACCCGATTTTGCACCGGACCATGGCGGAGCTGCTGGCCGAGCTGCGGGAGCGGGAATCATGCTGAACCTGATTGCCGCCGTAGCCAGAGACGGGGGCCTTGGCTGGCGGGGCAGCCTGCTGTTCTCCATCCCGGAGGATATGCGCCGGTTCAAGACTTTGACCATGGGAAAAACCGTGGTGATGGGTCGGGGAACACTGGACTCTCTGCCGGGAGGACTGCCCCTCAAGAACCGCCGGAACCTGGTGCTGACCCATGACCTGGCATTCCACCGGGAGGGCGTGGAGGTGTTCCACAGCCTGACGGAATTGCTGGAAGCGCTGCCAGCTGAGGACGAGGTGTGGGTCATCGGCGGCGCAGCGGTGTACGAGCAGCTTTTGCCTTCCTGTCAGGCGCTTTACCTGACCGAGGTAGACGCTGCGCCTCCGGCGGACCGGTTCTTTCCGCAGTTGGACGAGGGCTGGAGGCTGGCCGAGGCCACAGCCTGGCGGGAAGCTGGGGGTCTCCCCTACCGGTTCTGTCGCTATGCACGATAACAAAAAACAGCAAAAGACGAGAATCTTTTCGGGATTCTCGTCTTTTTTCGGGTTCTATAATAAATGTTGGGGTCTGGTAAAGCACCTGGCCCCAAATTCACAAAAAAAGGTTGAGCATAGAGAAAAAATCCGTTACTATTATGTGGTACCCCTACCGAATAGAAAGGAAGGTTCTCTATGCCCAACAAAAATTATACTACAGAGATTCTCAATTTGGAAGATGTCAAAATCACGAATGTGGAAAATGAGATAGAT
>MSHH01000051.1:0-21358 GCA_001941075.1 Oscillospiraceae bacterium Zagget6
GGTATTGGCCCAGAAGTTCTGCGGCCTGATAACCGGCTCATGTTGCAGATAATTGCACCAGTTGATAACATCCCATGGACAGTAAACATTCGTTTGCCCAAAGCGGTAACCATCATACCATTCCTTTGTAATCTCATAATGTTCACCCAAGCCGTAATAGCTGAGAATTTCCCGCACTTCGGTATCAGTAAACCCAAACCACTCGTCATACTGAGCATCCACAATCGTGTTGACGCTCAAGTTATTCAGCCCAGTAAAAATACTCTCTTTTGAGATTCGCAGGCAGCCGGTCAGCACCGCGAGCTGCAAGGCGTCGTTTGTTTTCAGGGCGGCGTTAAGCATCTGCCGAATCAGCAAAATCATCTGGTCATAGTAGCCACGCTGATATGCTTTGTCCAAGGGAACATCGTATTCGTCTATCAGGATGACAACTTTTTTGCCATAGTGTTTATAGAGAAGTTGAGAAAGGAACTGTAAACTTCCTTCCAAGTCTCCTGTACCATCACAAAGATTCTCTAACTCATTGGCCTCAGATTTACTCAACAAATCGTTTTGTGTCAAATAAAAAACTTTATTGGCCTCTGCTTTTATAATTCGCCAAACGCCCCGCCGTGCGTCCGCAAAATCCCAGCCCTCCACACCTTTCAAACTGATAGAGATGACCGGGTACTGCCCCATATGCTGTTCGCATAACTGCGCCTCTTTGGAAATGTCCAATCCATCGAAAAGGCTTTTATCTGTCCCGACCTCAAAGAAATACCGAAGCATACTCATGTTCAGCGTTTTGCCGAAACGCCTGGGACGAGTAAAAAGCGTCACATCACAGAAATTGCTGAGCAGTTCTTTAATCAACCCGGTCTTATCCACATAATACAGGTTTTCATGACACAGTTTTTCAAAATTTTCCGTTCCGATGGGCAGCCTTTTTCTCTCCATGTCCGTCACCTCCAAGACCGAATAGTGCAATTTACTTATGGAGATAGCTTACCACAAATACCCGCGCTTATCAAGTGGCACATCATACATTCGGCAGACGAAACCTCTATCTAAAAAGCAAGACAACGCTGAATAAGCTGCCTTTGGCAATCTACAAAGCGTTGTCCTGACTTTACTTTTATCTCTTTTCGGTGTTCTTTCGTGTGTCTGAGGATGCTCACTCAGGAATCACCGCGTCCCCCAGCACCTCCGGCGACCACCTCATGCTGTCCCGTTCCGTGAGTGTCCGCACCACCCGGCAGGGGACCCCTGCGGCGAAGCTGCCCGCCGGGATGTCCCGCGTCACCACGCTGCCTGCGCCAATGACACAGCCCGCGCCAATCGTCACGCCGGGACAGACGGTGACGGAAGCCCCCAGCCAGCAGTCGGGGCCGATATGCACCGGCTTTGCGTAGCAAAATCGCCCCTCCCGGCCATCTGCCGTCCGCAGTCTTGCCCGCTCCTCCGGGAGCATGGGGTGAGCCGGCGTCACGATGGTCACGTTTGGCCCAAACAGGCATCTGTCGCCGATGGTCACATCCGCGTCGTCCTGCACGGTCAGGTTGAAGTTAAAAAAACAGCCCCTGCCGATTTTAGTGTGTATCCCGTAGTGAAAGGTAATCGGCCCCTGGAGGAAGCTCCCCTCCCCCAGTGCGCCCAGCAGCTCCGACAGAATGGCCGCCCGCTGCTCCGTCTCCTCCTCATAGAGCCGGTTGAAATCCATGCTCAGATGGTGGGCTTTTCGCTTGATTTCCTTCAATTCCGGGTCAGCTGGGTCAAACAGCCTGCCAGCGCTCCGCTTCTCGTCCTCTGTCATGGCCTTACGCTTTCGCCTTCCGCAGCCCCTGTACCTTGGCCTTAATCTCCGGCCCGGCGGTCTGCACCAGGATCGCCACGATCAAAATCACGCCCTTGATGGTGTCGTTGATGAGGGAGTCCATTTTCAGCGCCACGATGATTTTGTCAATAATCGTGTAGCTCATGGCACCGAAGAGAATACCCACCGTCCGGCCCTTGCCGCCGCTCATGCTGATGCCGCCCAGCACCACCGCTGCGATGGCGTACATCTCGTAGCTGCTGCCGCTGGTGGCGGGGTCGGCGCTGCCATTCATGCAGATCCACAGGAAGGAACCCAGTCCCACCATCACGCCGCACAGGGCGAACACCACCGTCCGGTTCAGCGGCACATGGATGCCCGCCAGCCGTGCGGCCTTTTCATTGCTGCCGATGGCGTAGAGCTTCTTGCCAAACTTGGTGGAGGTGGCCAGATAGACGCACCCCACGGTAAATACCAGTAGCACCCACCCCACGTTGGGGACGGTCAGCAGCTTGCCGTTGCCGAAGCCGTACAGCAGGTCATAGCCGCCGATTTCCCGGCTCATTTTGAACAACGAATTGCCGCCGCCGGTCAGGGCGGTGTCCATCTGCTGGCAGAAGTATTGGGCCAGAGAACGGTAGATGAGCATGGTGGCCAGCGTCACGATAAAGCTGGGCATTTTGGCAACGCCCACCAGCACGCCGTTGAGCAGCCCGCACAGACCGCCGCAGATTAGCGCGAACAGCAGCGTCAGCACGGTGGACTGGGTGGCGTTGAACACCACCACGGAGAACCCTGCCACAAACGCCATCATGGAGCCGACGGACAGGTCGATCTCCCCGGTGATGATGACCAGCCCCTCGCCCAGGGCAATCAGGCCAATCACCGCTGAGTGCCGCAGGATGTTGGTGGTCCCGCCCCAGGTCAGTCCGCTGGAGGCGAACCAGTAGAAGATAAAAATGACCGCAAAAATGACAATGAAGCTGTAGCCGCTCCAAAGCCGGGACAGCGTTTTCTGAACATTTTTCATGGCTTACACGGCCTCCTCTTGACTGATTGCGTTGGTGGAATAGAGCATAACGGTGTGTTCGTCGATGTCCTCGTGGGGCAAAATTTTAACGATCTCCCCTTCGTAAAAGACGGCGCAGCGGTCCGCCACCTGCTGTAGTTCTGGAATTTCCAGCGTGTTCACCAGAATGGTTTTCCCCGCCTGGGCCAGCTGCAAAATCAGCTGGTAAATTTCCGCCTTGGCCCCCACGTCGATGCCCTGGGTGGGGTTGTCCAGCAGCAGCAGCTCCGCGTCAGTGTTCAGCCAGCGGGCCAGAAACACCTTCTGCTGGTTGCCGCCGGAGAGGGACGTGATGAGCAGCTCCGGGCTGGCCGCCTTGATGTCCAACAGCTCTTTTTGCTTCTCGTAGCGGGCCAGCTCCGCCTTTTTGCGGATAGGCAGCTTGGATGCGGAGAGTGTGTGTTCGGATAAGTACATATTTTCCAGCAGGGTCATGTCCGGCACCACGCTGTTTTCCTTCCGGTCGGCGGGGAGCATGGCGGCTCTGGCCTTCATCGCCTTGTGGATGGAGCCGGACTTCACCGGTTTCCCATTGATGCGCAGCGTCCCGCCGGTGACGGGAACCGCCCCAAAGACGCCCTGCAACAACTCGCTGCTGCCGCTGCCCTGTAGCCCGGTCAGCCCCAGAATCTCGCCCTTGCGGACGGTCAGGTCGATGTTCTGGAAGCCCCGCCCGGAGAAGTTCCGCAGCTCCAGCACCGGCTCCCCCAGTGGCCGCTCCTGATAGGCGTTGGCCCCGAAGAAGCTGCCGCCCACCATCAGCTTCGTCACCTCGGCGGGGGTGATGTCCCGGATGTCGCCGGACTGGACCATGGTCCCGTTGCGGAGGACGGTGTACCGGTCCGCAACGGCGAAAATCTCCGGCATTTTGTGGGAGATGAAGATAAACGAGGTCCCCTTCTCCTTCAGGTCCCGCAGGATGGAAAACAGCCGGTCAATTTCCTCGTTGCTCAGCGAAGTAGTAGGCTCGTCCAGAATGATAAGCCTGGCCTTGCGGTGCAGGGCCTTGCAAATTTCCAAGAGCTGTTTTTCGCTGGTTTTCAGGCTGGAGACCAGAGCGTTTGGGTCGATGCTGACCCCCAGCTCTGAAAACAGGTCACGGGCGATTTGGCTCATCTCTCGCTTTTTCAGGCGACCCAGCGGCCCGGTCAGCTCCCGGTTCAGGAACAGGTTTTCATACACCCGCAGGTCGTTGATGAGGTTCAGCTCCTGGTGGACGAAGGCGATGCCCGCCGCCTCGGACTTAGGGATGGTAATATGCTCCAGCGCCGCCCCGTCAAAGGTGATGCTGCCCCGGTCCAGCGGGTGAACGCCGGTAAGCGGGTTCATCAAGGTGGACTTGCCTGCGCCGTTCTCCCCCAGAAGGGCGTGGATCTCCCCTTTTTCCACGGTGAAGTCCACGCCGTTCAGCACGGGAACCCCGCCGAAGGCTTTGTAGATTTGATTCATTTCCAGCAAATGCGGCATAAAAACACCTCCATATTTCGATGAAAGCATTGAGTTCAGCGCTCCGGGCGGAGCGTTCAAATCAGTGCTTTTCCTTTTGCTTCGGACCGGACGCGGTTTCCCGCGCCCGGCCCTTCTAAGGGGGAAAGAAAAGGAGTCAGCAGTTTTAGGAGAACGATTCGTAGTTGTCCACGTTCTCGGAGGAGACGTTCTTTCAGGCAATGACGTTGAGTAAGGCGGTATCTGGACCGCCTTTTACCCTTCTTTCCTGCACAGGAACATGGTCCCTTTCAGCAGGAAGGGGAAAATCACACAGGCCACCACATAGGCAAACACCAGCGTCAGCGGAAGGGAACTGACAAAGGCAATGGGAAGCGCCGGGTCAAAGCCCATTTCATAGAACATACACAACAGGCTCATGGCCGCTGTCATGACCACTACGATGGCCAGTATCCGCAGAAAATAGAACAGCGGGTGCTTCTCATCCTTGAGGAACAGATGCGCAAAACCGTTGCCCATCTTCACCAGCGGAATGTAGGAGCCAAGGACAAAATTGATGGCGTAAGCTGGGACAAATCCCATGCAAAAGCGTTCAAAGGTCAATCCGCCGTTCATAAATTGAATAAACAGGGTCAAAGCGGCTGCAAACGCAAAGGTGAAAACCTGGCGGTTCGAGGCGTGGCGGGATACCCGTCTCGTGCGGCAGGAGGGCGGCGACCTGGTGAGCTATTTCCAGATCTTTCACGTTGCCAGCCAAACGCTGCACCGTATTCTGCCGGAGGCGCAGCTGGGCGGCTGCGGATTAAAAGCTTCCGACCCGGAGATGCAGACCTTCCTGGAAGAGTGGCACGCGCAACAGTCTCCGGATTTCCTGACCATCATGTCCTATCCCTACGACCCGACCAGCCAGCACCCAGACCCTGAAACGGGTTATACGAAGCGTTCTCCTGACCCCCGCTTTCTGCTTCATAACGTTATCCGCACGAAGAAGATCATGCAGGAAGTTGGCATGGACTGCCCCCTTTATGTGTGTGAGTGGAACTGCACCATCTCCAGCCGAAATTTTGTCAACGACAGCTGCCATAAGGGGTCCTACATCCTAAAAAATGTCATCGACTGTCTGGGGCAGGTGGATATGCTGGGGTATTGGTCCGGCTCCGATCTACTGGGAACGTATTACGATTCCAGAAATATTCTCAGCGGCTGCGCTGGTCTGCTAACTAAGGACGGAATTTGTAAGCCCGCTTTTTATGCGTTCCAGTTTCTTCACCGCATGGGGAATTATCTGGTTCAGACGGGTGAGAACTACATGCTCACCACCAGCGGACATTTCAGCTACTATCTCATTTGCCACAATTACCGGGCGCCTGGCCGCGGATTCAACGAGAAGTCGGAAAACCTGATCTCTGTGGAGGAAATTCGAGCCTTTTCCGCCAGCGAGCCGCTGCTGCACCTCTCCTTCCAGTTGGACCACCTTCCGGTGGAGCATTACTATATCAAGACCTTTTCTGTCAGTCCCCATGCGGGCAGCGTTATCGACGAATGGTTTCGCCTGAATTTGATGTCCAATATGCGGCAGGAGGACCTGGATTATCTGAGCCGGATCTGCACACCGCACATCTCCCTTCGCCAGATGAACACCGAGCAGCAGGCGCTGCGCTTTGACGTGGAACTGCAACCGGAAGAGTTTCAGTTGATCCATATTTATCACGAGGCGGAGTGAGACGCTTTATACCGTCCGCTCCCCGAACAAACCAAACTGCGCTGCCTTCCGCACAAAACACGGGAGGCAGCGCAGTTGAACTTTATTGATGTAAATGGAGTGGATGCCAGGAACTTTTGGAGGTTTCCTGTTTGGTTGACGCAGCTTTCAGTTCAGGGTACAGGCAGCGGCGGTACAGCACAACGGCCAGCACTGCGGTCAGCAGGTCGGAGAGGGGCTGAGCGGCCAAAACACCGTTATATCCCGCAATTCCAGACGCAATGCTGATGACGATGGAAAAAATCAGCCCCTGGCGGCTGACGGACAAAAGGAACGCACATACCGGTTTTCCCACAGATTGAAAGGTACAGGTCGTCACAAGAATAATTGCGACAAACAGCATTCCGGCCTGCTGCATACGGAGCATGACAACGCCGGTTTGAATCAGCGCTTCGTCGGAGACGAACAGACCCATCAGCGGCCTTGCCAGCAGGGACAGCGCCGCTGCCAATACCACCGCCGTGCCACACTCGACCTGATAGCTGAACGTCAGCACTTTTTTGAGCCGGGCGCGGTTCCCGGCGCCGTAATTGTACCCCACCATGGGCTGGACGCCAAAGGCAAGAGCGACTAAGATCAGGACAGCGATCATATTGATCTTCATAACGATACCCATCGCAGCCACCTTGTCGTTTCCGTAGACCAGCAGGAAGCGGTTGGTCAGGGCGATGCCAATGCTCTGCATAAAGTTTGTAACGGATGATGGAAGCCCAATGGCAAAAATCTGCCGGACTTCAGAGGCGGAGATGTGAAATCCTGCCGGGTTGACAGACAACTTCTGGCTCCTGGTCAGGAGGAACCAGACAAAAAACAAATCTGCGCAGAGGTTCCCCAAAACCGTGGCAATGGCCGCGCCGCCTGCGCCCATTCCCAGCGTAAAGATGAAAATAGGGTCGAGAATGATGTTGACAATGGAACCCAATACTGTCCCGGCCATAGACGCCTTGGAAAAGCCCTCTGTCCGCAGGAGGTTGGACGGCGTATAGGAGAGGATAATAAACGGTGCGCCTAAAGCCAGCCAGCTATAATACTGGGTCGCATAGGGCAGGGTCTCAGCGTCCGCCCCCAAAAGGGACAGAATGGGCTGCCGCAGCAGAAGCAGGACGGTGGCGGTCACAATACCGCCGAAAAGTGCGCCGTAGAAGCAGAACACACTGAGACGCTTGCCGTCCTCGTCCTGCTTTTTCCCGAACAGGCGGGAGATTACAGAGCTTCCACCCAGCCCCAGAATATCGCCCAGGGCAATCATGAACGTAAAAATTGGCGCGCACAGCGAAACGCCCGCCACCAAATCAGTGTTCCCCGTTTGGGCGATAAAGTAGGTGTCCACCATATTGTAGACCAGGGACAGCACCATGCTGCACACCAGCGGCATGGTCAGGCTGAAATACGCCTTGTGAATGGGCGCTTTTTCAAAAATTTCATTGCTCATGAGAGCTTCACCTCTTTCGGTTCTATTCTAACGCAGTCCCTTGAAAAATGTTGTGACATATGGCACAATAAAAGAAAAAAGGTGGTTCCCATGAGAGAAATTTTCGATGAAACAGCGTTAGAGCGCTATCTTGATCAATACAAAATTCGTGCGCTGTTTGAAACAGAAGCGATTTCCTTCCGCCTCTGCCAGTACGACAAAGGCGAGATTATCCGTTGTTCCACGGACGAGAATCAGCGGTTATGTTTTCTTGTGAAGGGTACGATTCAAATTTATGCGGTGCATGAGGACGGAGGGTACTATCCTCTGTGCTATATCAATGATTTTACCCTGTTGGGGGATATGGAGTTTTGCGGCGCGCCATCCTCTACTCTTTTGGTAGAGGTAGTCAAGCCGGTTCTCTGCGTAGAACTCCCAATTTCCCATTTACAGGATGCTTTGCTGAATGACAACGCCTTCCTGCGCTTTTTGCTGCGTTCTATTTCCGGCAAGCTGGCGCTGCTGACGCAGTCTGACACGGAGTTTTCCTCTCTGGAGGAAAAACTGCTCTATTATATGGAGCATGAGTGTCCCGACCATCAGTTCCAGGGGGTGGAAGCGGTGGCCATTCATCTCCGTTGCAGCCGGAGACAGTTACAGCGTATTTTGAAATCGCTGTTGGAGCGGCAGGTGATTCGGAAAGTCAAAAAGGGAACGTATCGGTTGGCGTGAGACGTTTGGTGTTTCATCTGAGAAGTGCCTTGATTTCATAAGAAAGCCAGAGAAAGGTCTCGCTCATGGTACATTACCTCCAAAATAAAATAGCCTTGGGCTGGTGACCCTGTGATATAGTCTCCTTAGAGTAGACACTCGAAAAAGCAAAAATTTCGAGGCTACTTGACAGGGGACACTTCAGGCTTCACTATTTTTGCGGGTTATTTTTCTCTACCCCAACTCTTGACATAGAACCAAAATACATAATAAATAGACCAAACCGCGCACAGGTTGCCCCGTGCGCGGTTGTCGTTTGGCTGATTCGGTTACACCCCTCAAGGGTAAAGTCAGTTTGTGTTACTTCTTAACGGTAACGGTCTTGACCTTGCTCCAGCCGGCGTAAGAGGTCACGCTGCCGGAGGTCTTGTAGGCCCGCATACGGATGTAATACTTCTTGCCCTTGGTCAGGTTTTTGAGGGTGGTGGTTAGGTTCTTGTTGCCCTTGATAGTGACGGTCTTGGTGGTAGAGCTGGAGAAGCTGCTGGAAGTGGAATACTGGATCTGATAGCCGGTGGCCTTGGTGTTCCGGGTCCACTTCAGGCTGATCTTCTTGCTGCTGACGTTCTTGGCACGGGTGAAGTGCTTGGCGGTCAGGCGGTAGATGGTCTTGGTGGCGGAAGCCTTGCTCTTACCGGCGGAATTCACCACGTAAACCTTGTACTGGTACTTGGTGCCGTTCTTGGTGGCGGCGGTGTCGGTCCAGGAGGTGGAAGTGGTGGTCTTGACCTTCTTCCAGCTGCCACTGCCGATCTTGCGGTAGACCTGATAGCTGGTGGCGGTGGAGACCTTGTTCCAGGTGAGCTTGATGCCATTGGCCTTATTCACCGCAGAGGTGATCTTGGTAGCGGAGGGGACGGTGACCTTTGTGGCTGTTGCCAGCGCGTCAATGGCGGCGGTCAGGGCGGAAGTGGCCTCGTCCACCTCGGTCTGGGTGGCGTCGGCGTTGGCCGCGACGGTCTTGGCGCTTTCCAGCGCGGTTTCCAGGGCGGCCCAGGTGGTGGCGGTGTAGTCGCTTTCGGTCAGGGCCTCAGCCTGCTTGATGGCGGAAGTCAGGGCGGTGGTGTCAACGGTCTCGGTCTCGCCGCCGGTGCTGGGGGTCTCGCCTGCCTCATAGCCATAGGGGAAACTGACATAGGGAAGGCTGGTGGCGGTGGTGCCGTCCTCCTCGGTCCAGCCGGAGAGGAAGCGGTCCTGCCAAGACCACATAGTCCCTTCAAAGCCGGTCTCCCACATCACATAACCGGCAGCGGGCTTGACGCCGTTTTCAGTCAGGGTTGAACCCTTGTAAACGTTGTCATCGCCGTCGTCGTAGGCATAAACCTTGTCAAAGGTCACGTCCGCGCCGTCCACCGTCTTGGTTTCGGTCTGGTTCAGACGGTTTTGCAGGAAAACGGTGCTGCCAACCAGCGTGGGAGTACGGTCCGCGGTGGCATCAAAGGTGGCGGCTGCGTCCGCGTCTTCGGTCAGGTAGCCGGTGCCGTCCTCGGTCTCAGCGTAGTAATAGGTGGTGTCGTCAACTGTGGTGGTCAGCGTATAATACGGAGCCTTCGCCAACTGCCAGACGCTGGTCAGGCTGTCCTCATCCAGTCCATAATAGGAGAAGGTGACCACGTCGCCGTCGTGGGCGGGATGCCCGCCGGACTGCACCATATGGACGTAAACGCTGCCGATGTCGTAAGTCTTAGAGGCGGTCAAATCATCGCCGTCCACAGTGATGGTCATGGTGGTGAACACCGGCACATAGGCCCAGTGCCGGAACATGACCGCCACCTGGGTCTCGCCCTCGCTGGAGAACACGGCATACTGCTTTTCCCCATAGGCGTTTTCGGTCTGGAGGGTGTAAGAGTCGCCGTACTCACTATAGAGAGTGACGGTGACATCCTCTGCCGTCAGGCCAGAGGCGTCAGAGCCGGTGGGCCAGGTAATGTAGAAATCATCGGTCTGGTCGTCGCACAGAATAGGAACGCCCGCGCTGGTATCGCCGGACCAGGTCCACTGGATCTCATCGGTCTGGGACACGCCGGAGGTGCTTTCTACCGCAACAGCGTCCTCTTCAAGATTGTACAGCGCGGCAAGGTCAGCCCCGGAGCGGCCAAAGATGTAGACCTCCACCTGGAAGGTGACAGAGGGAACTTCCTGCCCGTTGTAGGTGATGCCGCTGACTTCCAGGTTAAAGGTGTAGCAGCCGTTGCCGTCGCCGCCGAAGCAGCTCCACTGACGGGTGCCGCCGCTGTAGCCTTCGGTGTAAACGGTGTTGTTCCAAACCAGATCCTCCACGTCCAGGGTGTAGGAGATTTGGCCGTTCTCCCAACTGCCGGTCAGGGTGGTGACGCCGAGGGTCAGCTCATCGGCGTAATAGCCGTCGCCTTCCGCCAGCTTGACCACGGCGTTGCTGCTGTCGATCAGGCTGTCATCGACATCACCCTCGGACAGGGCCAGGGAAATGGTGGCCTCACCGGTCAGGCTGTCAATGGTATCGCTCATCAGGCAACTAAGGCCGTCGGTGTAGGCGTAGCCGAAGAGGGTGCTTTCCGCAGTCGCGGTGGGAACGGTGCTCTCCGCCTCCACGCCCGCGTCCGCTTCCTCAGTTTCCTCGGCTTCTGCCGCTTCTACAGTTGCTTCTTCTTCAGCGGATTCCTCCGCCTCTTCTTCGGCAGATTCCTCTTCCTCAGAGCTGTCGGCGGTTGCTTCTTCGGTGGATTCTTCCTCAGAGGCGTCCGTAGTTTCCTCTTCGGCGGGTTCCTCCTCGGATTCTTCCTCAGTGGTTTCCTCGGTGTCTGTGGAAACGACCACAGTCTCCTCGCTGACGCCAACCTCCGCCGCTACTGCGGGGAGGGACGCGCAGGAGAGCGCCATTGCCATAGAGAGTAACAGCGCACACAACTTGTGTAATTTTTTCATTTTCAATCTCCATTTTTGCGTAGGTGGATGTTTTCTCTGTTTTGTATGACAGTTCTCACACTCCCTCCTGATTTCACATTGTTTTTGCATTACACCCATGAAAAGTCTTTAGAGTACCTTTTCCGTTGTCGAATGACACATTTTAGGTGCGGTTAATCAGACTTTATAAAACAATGGGCTTCATTGCTTTCTAATATAGTTAAAATGTCCAAAAAGAACAATTCCATTTTTTCCTTTATGCTTTCCGCTTAGGAATCGATGCGGAAAATCAGAGACGGGGTATAATCTTGGAAACAGGGACCGCGCTCTGTCTCTGGTCGCACTTCCTAACCTCGCTGCCCCGCCCCAGGGCAAAAAAAGCACCCAGAGCAGCCGTCCGCGCTCTCACGCGGCGGCTCCCCTGGGTAATGCTCCTATTGGATAACAATCCCTAGCGTGATTCAATTTGCCAATGCTGTCAGGCAGCACTTCTGCCCTCAAGGGGCACTTCCGAAGCTTCGCTTCTCCCTGCGGGGCTTTGCCCCTCCGCCGTCAAGCGGCACTGCCGCGCGCTGCGCTCCCTGCCTGTGGAAATGCTCCAGTGGCCGGTATGAGTGGTGCTGTCAGCGGCAAAGGCCGTCGATCCAGGCGAACAGGTCGTCCAAATCGTAGTCGCCGCTGTGGGGCAGGCCCCAGGGCAGCGCAAAATCAATATCGAACCCCCTGTTTTGCAACAGCGTGGCCAAAATCACCGGAATAGCCAGAGAGGTGTCCCGGTCATAGGCCCCGTGGCGGACGCGCCAGTGCTTGGCGGTGTCCGCATTGCCAATATAACAGGTGGGATTCATCATGTGGATGAGTTTTTCGTCCGCCATCTGGCTTTCCACCTCGCTGTTGGCCTGGCCGTAGGGGGTGAAGTGCCTGGCGGGAATGTCCTCTGTGCCGAACTCCTCGTTTTCCGGGCTTTTCAGGTCCAGCGCGTCGAAGGCCGGAGCGGATTTCATGCGGATGATGGCGGTGACGAAGCCGTCCCAGTCCAGGTCCACGACCTTGCCATCCCGGATGGTCAGGTAGCTCTGCTGTTCCACTTCGCTGCCCGCCACCGCCAGCTCTTTCAGCCGGACAGCGGAGTCGTGGGTGTCCAGCTCCCGCTGGGCGGAGGCCAGGACGCACTGTTTCACATACTCCTGAAAGCTGCCGGTGCCGCCGTCGTTCAGAGTCAGGGGGTTGCCAGCCTCGTCCCGTAGGTTCAGGCTGTTCAAATAGGCGGGGAACTGGGCTTTCAGCTCCTGGGAGACCCGCTGCTGTTTGGGGGTGTGGTCCCCCTCCACGCCCTTTTTGACCACCTTGCCGTCCACTTTGCGGAAGCGGACGCTGCTGTAGTGGTCGTGACCGCAGAACAGCCACTCATAGGCGGCGTCGGCGTGCTCCAGGTTGTGGATAGGGCAGTAGCAGCTGGCGGCAAACACGTCGTCTCGCTCCTCCGCCGCGCCGATGGCGGCCAGCGCCGGGGCATAGTCCGGGCTGTTGCCGGTGGCCCCGGTCAGGGCGGAGAGCGCCCCGCCTGCGCTGGTGCCGTTGGTGATGATATGCTCGGTGTCGCCGGGAATGACATCCCGGTTGTGCCGCAGATAGCGGATCGCCGCCTTCATGTCCACGATGAGGGCCGGGGCCTTGCCCACGAAACGTCCTGTGTCCACCTGGTCGGCGGTGGCCTTGCCGCCCTCGAAGAACTCGTCGCTGCGCTTGCCGGAGGTGCGGCCCCGGATACCGGCGCAGACCACCACGTAGCCGTGGAGCAGCGCCTCAAAGACGGCGTTGATGTTCCCCCGGTGGTCCAGCCCCGGCTCGTCGGCGGGGCCGGGCATATAGCCGCCCACGGTGTTGGGTGCGAAGATGGGGGCAGTGTGCAGCGTATAGCCGTTAAAAACCGCTCCATCATAGTAAACCTCCGGGACGAACAGGTTCAGCTTCTGGATGGGGTCCAGCGGGGCGGCACAGTAGTCCAGCCCCTCGAAGGCCCGATAGGTGACGCTGCGCCCTTCCAGGGTGCAGGTTTTCACCTGGTAGTTGGTCGGGTCAAAACGAAGCGCGTCTTTCATTCCTATCGCCTCCGTCCCGCTTATTTCAGTTTCAGCAGCGGCGCGCCGGGGGCCACCTCGCCGGAGGCGACCAACTCCACGCCCTGGTATTCATCGCCGTTGGTGACGATGACCGCGATGGCGTCCGGGTGCCCGGCGGCTTTGATGGCCTTGCTGTCGAAGGAAATCAGCGGCTGGCCCATGGTGATCTTCTGGCCGGTCTTGACGCTGGCCCGGAAGCCCTGGCCGTTCATGGCCACGGTGTCCACGCCGATGTGGATGAGCAGCTCTACGCCGCTGTCGCTGGTGACACCGACGGCGTGCAGGGTGTCGATGACCTGGGTCACGGTGCCGTTAAAGGGGGCCACCACCACGTCGCCGGTGGGCTGGATACCACAGCCCGGCCCCAGGGCCTCCTGGCTGAACAGGGGGTCGGGGAACTCCGGCAGGGGAATAGCGGTCCCCGCTGCGGGAGCGTAGACGGTCATGGGGTCACAGACCGGCTTGGCGGTCTCCTGTTTTTTAAATTTTGAGAAGAATCCCATTTGAATTACCTCCATTGCAGTATAGCTGTTAGCTCTTAGCCATTAGCCAGTAGCTTTGTGGTGCTTGACATTACGTGCTGCGTTTCCCGTTTGCATCCCTTCACAAACGGGCGGTTTTGCTCTCAGTTTTCTTTTTTGCTGTTCGCTTTAGACTGGCAGTACCTGACGGCAACAGCTAACAGCTCAGAGGCTGTTGTGTTCCTCCACCCGTTTGATGTGCATACAAAGGTAAAGCGTCTCATCAGGAGAGCACACCCACCCGCGGGTCTGCTCCAGGTGGGAGAGCACCTTCTGGGAGCAGCGGTAGATTCTGGGATTTGTCCGCTGGAACTGGCGGATTATTCCCTCGTCCATGACGCCTTCCTCCTGCTGTCCTGCCTCCAACCGCTGGATCAGGTAGCGGATGTGCATGACAAAGCGGGAATAGTTGAAGCCGTCTGTGTTCAGGTGAATGTCCAGCTCCTGCTCCACGATGGCCGTAATTTCTGCGATGACCTGGGTGGAGAGCAGGGTGAAGTGCATATTGCTGTTTTCCAGCTCGCCCATGATGAGGTGCAGCGTCACATTGTAGACCTCGCACTCAGGCAGTTCCACGCCCTTGCGCTGGCGCACCAGTTCCACCGCATACCGGCCCATCTCGGTCTCCCTGGGGTAGAGGTGGGCCACGTCATAGGAGAGAGGCGTACTCAGCTCCACTCCCTGGGCCACCCGCTCCAGGGCGAAGTTCAGGTGGTCCGCCAGGGTAAAAGGCAGGTTGGGGTTCAGGTTGATGTCCAGCTCCAGCTGCGCCATTTCCACCACATCGGCGGCCAGCATAATGATGTCCTCCGGCAGGCTGTCCGCCAGGGAGATATGATTGCTCTGGACATCGTAAAAGCTGCGGTCGATGCGGCTCAAGTCCGTCAGGGTATAGGGCATGGCCGGGAAGCCGATCCCCCGTCCAAAGACCACCACATCCTGTCCGTTGTCGTCCTTGGCAAGGGCCACGTTGTTGTTGATTTTCTTGACGATTTGCAAAAATGACCCTCTCCTTTCGTTCTGCGGTACACCTCACCACACAGCGTCTGCTGCGTTGGCGTAGAAGATGTTGCCTGCCTTATCCGGATGCGCCTCCGGTCGGCCCAAGTGCCCCTGAACACCCATCATAGTATACGGGATGGCGGCATCCGTTCCGGCCATGATCTCGTTGGTCAGGGCCAGGTTGTCCGCCAAAATCTGCTTGGCGGAGCAGTAGTCGCCGTGGTTGCGCAGCACTGTGTCGAACCGGTCCGCGTGGGTCGCTAAGTGCTCCAGGCCGCGCCGGTAGCCCGGCAGAGCCTCTTTGGTCAGCAGGGTGTGTTCGCCGCAGGCGTCGCCGAAGAGGGCGACCCGGTCCTCCGGCAGCAGGAACACGGTCATCCCCGCCGTGTGGCCGGGGACGCTGACTGCCTCCACCGTGACGCCGCCCAGAGGGAAACCGTCCCCGTCACTGAGGGGATAATAAGGTTCCGTTCGTGGCGGAATCAAATCCTGTTCTGTGGCCCCGGCGGGCATTCCGTCCGGGCCGTTGTAGATGTCGTGGAGCCGGTTCTCGATGGTGCAGTGTCGCCGGGCCAGGGACCAGTCCCGTTTGTCCAGCCAGACCATGTCGAACTGTCCGGCTCCGCCTGCGTGGTCCAGATGGCCGTGGGAGAGCAGCACCATATAAGGGGTAGTCACCAGCGATTCCACATAGCTTTTCAAATCGCCCAGGCCAAAGCCTGTGTCAATGAGGACCGCCCTCCGCTCCCCCTGAGCCAGGTAAGCGCACACGCCGCAGGGCAGCAGGATGCGTTTTAGATGAGGCGTGACCTGCTCGTTTGAAAAAAGGGGCATATCCGCCGCCTCCTTTCGCTTGCGCTGATAAAAGGTGGGCAGGCAACGGCAAAGCCGCCGCCTGCCCCGGTTCGTTTATTCGAGCTTATTGTAAATGATGAGGCGGAAGAAATCAAATCAGATTTTCAGGTTCTTTTCGGCTTCCTCATCCCAGAAGATCCACTGGACGACAAAGACCACGACCCACGCGATGCCCACGCCGATAAACGCCTTGATCAGGTCGCTGAAATCGCCGGTGCTGTTGATGTAGTTGGTGAAGGTAAAGATGCCGCTGCCGCCGAAGAGATAGATTTTAGTCTTCATGGCGCCCAGGATCGCGCCGCCGACGCAGCCGCCCAGGATGTTGATGATGTAGGGCCGCTTCAGGGGGATCAGGATGGAGTACATCAGAGGCTCGCCGACGCCGCAGGCCTGGGAGATGAAGGAGGACAGAGCCAGGTCGCGGACCTTCTTGGTCTTGGCGCGCAGGGTGATGCACAGGCCCTGGATGGTGCCCACCAGCGGGCCAATGCCGCCGGCTGCCATGACGAAGTCGTAACCGGCAACCGCGATGTTAGACAGGCACAGAGAGATGATGACCCAGTGAAGGCCGAACATGACCAGGACACCGAAGCCGCCGCCGATGATCGCGCCGCCGATGATGCCGCCGATGAGACCCATGTTGAACAGATTGGAGATGAGCAGGAAGACCACGCCGCAGATACCCTGCACCACGGGGCCGATGACCAGATAGGTCAGGGGAACAGTGACCACCAGCACGATAACCGGGGTCAGGAGGTTACGAATAACTTCAGGCAGGCCCTTCTTGCAGGCTTTCTCCAACTTGGAGGCCACAAACACGGCCACCATGATGGGGATGATGCTGGAGGTGTAACCGGAACCGGGCATGACCACAGGGATGCCAAAGAAGGTGTTATAATAATCCATGGAGAAGGCGGTACCCGCGAACAGGGTGCCGGCAACCTCCAAGGTAGAGGTGATGTTCACCATATCGGGATAGACCAGCGCCGCGCCGATGGCCGCGCCGATGAACTCCGAGCAGCCGAACTTCCGGGCAGAGGTGAAGCCCAGCAGGATGGGCAGGAAGTAGAAGAATCCGTCGCCCAGGGCGTACAGAATCATATAGACGCCGCTGGTGGTGGACACCCAGCCCAGGGAAGCGAACAGGGAGATCAGGCCCTTGATGATACCGGCGGCAGTCAGGACGCCCAGTGTGGGAGCCAGCACCCCGGACATGGTGCTCATCAGACGGTTGACCAGGTTGGTGTCCTTGGGCGTCTCTTCCTCTACGGGAGCGCCGCCCAAGCCGCAGCTCTCACAGATGATGTCGTAAAGGGAATCCACCTTGTTGCCCACGACGACCTGGTACTGGCCGCCGGACTGGATGACTTGGATGACGCCCTCGGTGGCCTGGATCGCCTCGGTATCGGCCTTGCTCTCGTCCTTCAGGATGAAGCGCAGACGGGTAATGCAGTGGGTCAGGCTGGTGATATTCTCTTTGCCGCCGACCAACTCCACGATCGTTGCGGCCAACGCATCGTATTTGTTTGCCATTTTCAGTTCCTCCGTTTCTGTTTTTGTTGACAGTTGGAGCAGCAGCTGCCCGTTTTTCAGGTTGCACCGCTCCACACCGGGGATGCTCTGCACCCGGTCCTCCTGAACCAGGCTCTGGTCCTTCAGGCGAAGCAGGAACCGATTTTCTTTTTCCAGACGGGAGCTGATGTTCTCCTCCCCGCCCAGCAGGGGAAGAAGCTCCTCCCACAGATTCTTGTTTGTCACCTTAGTACCTCTCACAGAGCGTTTTTTGCCTCTGATTTGTCAGAGGATGAACAGTTTTCAGCCGGTCCCGCGGCCAACGGGAGCGGGCTGCCGCCTGTCCGATTTACGGAATGATCTGACAGTTGCGCGCATCAGCCATTACCAAAAAAAAGCACCTAAAACGGCCCCGACATTTCTGTCCGGCTGCTTTAGGTGATGCTCCTTATTTAAAAGGATTACAATCCAACGAGCTTTCTTTTGACATCACTAAGTATAACAGACTATTTCCAATTTGTCTACTGTGCGTTCTTAACAAAAATTTCACATCTTTTTCGTCGTTTTACACAAATGTGGTTTCCAAAGTGCGGATGTATACACAAGCCTCCTGACACTGCTAGTAGCAGGCAATGCCACGGTATATACTTCCGCCGCTTGCCGGTGACCTGCTGCCCCCAGCTTCTGCGAACTCCAGCCTGTTCGGGCCGGGGTTTGATATTATTTTCAACAAAGATATTTTTTGTTGAAAATACGGCTCGTTCCGAGCCTGATACCAAAAGCACGGATTTCATTTTATTTTGTTGCTTGCGCAACAAAACTCCTGGGGCAGGCTTCTATCACTTTTCGTTACACTTAATTCGCTGGAAATGGCTTTTTTGACAACCTGGAACCGCCTGTCCGCTTTCGCGGGCAGGCGGTTTTGAACGTTGTTGCACAGTCAGGTTTTCTTCTGGAAGCTGGCGCCGCAGTTGCGGCAACGGACGTTGATCTTTCCCTTTCCCTTGGGGACCCGGAGGGTCTGTCCGCAGCTGGGGCAGCGGAAATACTTGTGGTCCTTGTCCCGCATTTGGGCGCGCTTCTGGCGGAACCCGTGGAGGATGGGGCCGACCTTGGCCAGATACCAGTCGTTCTCCCGGCGGCGTTTGTCGTAATTGCGGGAAAACATACGGAAAATGCTGTAGATGATGGCGACATAGGCCAGAATATAGCATATCGTGTTGAGGATACCCAAATTCAGGGCACTGAACAGGATGGCCAGCAGATAGCACACCAGCCATGCACCCAGCAGGAACAGATTAAGCTGGTCGCTGCCATAGCGACCATACATCAGGCGGCTGAAAAAGTTGCGGATCATAGTGTAAACCCTCCCGTCGCTGGTATGCGCGGCGAACTAGAAAACAATTTGGTCCTCATAGAACGGCGGCGGCGGAGAACAAGGGTGGAGCCGCCCCGGAACGGGACGGAAACAGGGCCTTTGTGCGGGGACAGATACCATCCGCGCCGTTTACTTTGGAACCTGTTATAATGATAGCGCAGGCGGGGGAAAACGTCAATATTCCATTCGTAAACAAATCGTAAATAGTCCTTCGCACTTAAAAAGGTTGCAAAACAACATTTGGGGCGGCGACGGCAGGCTGGTGCACGGGAACCAGGCGCGCCTAACCCCACTTCGGCTCCCGCCCGGCGGCGAAGAGGTGGATCATCTCGCTGGTGATGGAAACGTCGTCCTGGGGGACGGGGACCTCCTCCCGGCGGAACCAGTGGGCGTCGGCCAGTTCCTCCCGGTCCAGGGTGATGCCCCCGCTGCCGTCCAGCTTGGCGAAATAGGCCAGGGTCAGGTTGCCGTCGCAGCCCCAGGGCTGGGACTTGAAATAGCGGATGTCCTTCACCCGCAGGCCCACTTCTTCCATGACCTCCCGCTCCACGGTCTGCTCCGCCGTCTCGCCAATCTCAACAAACCCGGCGATGAGGACGTAGTGGTGGACGCTGTGGGCCTTCTCGCTGTATTTAGTCATCAGCAGCCGGTCGCCGTCGGTGACGGCCACGATGACGGCGGGGTTGATGCGGGGGTAGACCAGATTGCCGCAGTGGGGGCAGACCATGTTCCGCTCCACCTGTCCCACCTCCATTTTGCCGCCGCAGCGCCCACAGAAGCGGTTGTTGGCGTACCAGCTGCTCAGGTGCATGGCGGTGTACCCGGCCAGCGCCCGGTCCATGGGGCGGACGTTGCGGAAGGTCCGGCTGGACTGGTAAGCGTACCCAGCCAGTTCCACCGGCGGCTGAGACAGGGCCAGGAAGTAGTGGGCCTGGTCGATGGCAAAGAGGTAGCGGTATTCAATGCCCTCCAGCTCCGCCAGCTCCCGATACCGGGGCAGACGGCCCTCCGGCCCCAGCAGCACATCCCGGCCCTGGAAGCAATAGACGAAGTCGTTTTCCTCCGGCTGGCGGAGGGCGTAGGTGTTGTAAAACTGGTGCAGACCGATGTCCTGTATCATGTTGATTCCTCCCAAAATGAAAGTAGGTATCTCTTTTACGCAGTCATGCGCCACAAACCCCTCCGCCACCGCCTAAAGGCGGCGGCCCTCCTCCCCTTTCAGGGGAGGCAAGGGGGATAGTGCTTGACGTTTGGTGTGCACTTCTGCTTAAAGTAGAAAGAATTTGGAATATAACTTACTCAACAGAAGAACGGCACCTGTAACGAAGTGCTGTCCCGTAATTGACCACCCCTCTCGCCGCCCCTGAAAGGGGAGGTGGCACGGCGTAAGCCGTGACGGAGGGGTTTCGCGTTGGAATTACCAAAAAGCTCGATTCAAAGGGATAACCAGCTGGAAATAAAACGCTGCCATCACGGGAACGGTGTCCCCGCGTACTGGCTTTGGATATACTTCAAAAACTCCGCCGCCGCATGGGAGAGGGGCCGCCCCTTATCCCAGATGAGGACATAGGAGGCCGTTACCGACGGGTTTACCAGCCGCTTGATGCACACGGAGCTGTCCGTTCCGATGTTGGCCGAGGCGGGGTAGAGGGTGATGCCCACGTTTTGCCGGGTCAGCTCATAGGCGTTGAGCATATGGGACATCCGGCACCGGACCTTCAGCTGTTTTTCCGGGGAGGCGGACCAGCCGACGATCTCCTGCAACCGGGATTCCCGGGACGGGATAATCAGGTCGTACTCCGTGACCCGCTGGAAGTCCACCGTATCCCCCGGTTCCTGGGCCAGGGGGCAGGAGGCCGGGATCATGGCGACCCACGGCTCCGCGTAGACAGGAACGGCGTAAACGCCCTCCGCGTTGTGGGGTTCCACAATGATGGCCAGCTCACACAGCCCTTTCATCAACCGGTTGATCACATCGTCAGAGTTGCCGTTCCAGAGATTATAAGTGACGTGGGGGTTCTCCTTCTGGAACCCGGCGATCCACTGGGAGAACAGGGTGGGGGCGTGGCCCTCCACCGAGGCCAGGTAGATGACCCCGTGCAGCCCGGACTGCATCTCCCGGACGTCCTCCTCCGACCGCCGCACCAGGTCCATCACCCGGACGGCGTACTGCCGGAACACCTGCCCCTCGTCGGTCAGCTGGAGGGCGTGGGGCTTGCGGAGGAACAGCGATACCCCCAGTTCTTCCTCCAGGTCCTTGATTTGGCGGCTCAGCGGCGGCTGGGCTATGCACAGCTTCTCTGCGGCCCTGGTAAAGCTCATCTCCTCCGCCACGGCCAGGAAATACCGAATGTGCCGAAGCTCCATGAAGCGTCTCCTTTCGTAATACTCAAAAGGTATGCTGGCAGGTTTATTATATGTATTTTACAAGTTCCTGTCAAGGCGGTATAATACAAACAACAAAAGAAAGAGAGCTTCAAAGCTCAACGACCTGTCCTAAAGGAGGCAATTACCATGAAGAAGATTCTCACCGCCATTGAGGAGTTCCTGGAACTCTATTTCGCCAGCTTTGCCGTCACCGCCGTCCGGTAAGCCAGCGCAGGACGAACCGGTACACATCAGAACGAACATCCGCCAGAAAAGGAGGCAATTACCATGAAGAAGATTCTCGCAGCCATCGAGGAGTTCCTGGAACTCTATTTCGCCAGCTTCTCTGTCACCGCCGTCCGGTAAGCCAGCGCAGGACGAACCGGTACACATCAGAACGAACATCTGCCAGTAAAGGAGGCAATTATCATGAAGAAGATCCTCACCGCCATTGAGGAGTTCCTGG
>MSHH01000051.1:21471-42063 GCA_001941075.1 Oscillospiraceae bacterium Zagget6
TCCTGGAACTCTATTTCGCCAGCTTTGCCGTCACCAGCGTAAGGTAAAAGGTGAACTATGAAGCAACACACGTAAGGGCGTCTGCAAGTTGAAGCGCAGACGCCTTTTTTTGCCCGGCGGCAGAAGCAGCGAAAACGCCTGTCCTCCGTTTGGACAGGCGTTTACAGATTGTCAAAAAAGTCATTTCCAGTGAATTAAGTGCAACGAAAAGTTATAGAAGCCCTCCGCAGGAGTTTTGTTGCGTAAGCAACAAAATAAATTGAAATCCGTGCTTTTAGCCGGGCGTGTACCGGCAAAAGCACACAGGCAGGGAGGGGCAAAGCCCCGGAAGTGCCGCTTGACGGCGGAGGCCCCAAACGTGCGCGCTTTGCGCGTGCGCTGCCGGGGCCGCATTTTCGACCAAAATCCGCGATTTTGGTCGAGAGCCTGTCGTTTTTCGACAGGCTCAAAACGCCTGTCCTCCGTTTGGACAGGCGTTTAGTGCTGCATTTTCTGCATGTTCCGTTTCAATGTAGGCTTACAGGTCGATCTTGCCGGTAAAGTCCTCGTTGATGACGTAATAGGCGGCGCCTTCCTGGGGCTTCAGGTAAACGTCGAGGCTCTTGATGGCGACGCGGCCCTTCTCGGCCTTGAACGCGGCCTTGGCAGCGGCGACGACGGCGTCGATCTCCACCTGGTTTGCGTCATACTGGAGATAGACCTGGGGCTTCATCGGGGTGGTGCGCTTGGGCGCTTCCGTTTTCGCGGCCTTAGTTGCCGCAGTTTTGGTGCTTGCTTTTCTAGGCATAAACTCATAACCTCTCTGGTAAAAGATGTGGGCCAATGGGAAATCTATGTGAAAGGAGGCTTTCTAACAGAAAGAACAGAAAAAGTTCACGCCTCCGCTGTTTCTTATTATATTCGCAAAGAAATGGGTTGTCAAATATTGAAATGTATAAGTTTGCGCGGCAAAGACCGGGATTTTTGGCAAAAACCTACTATATTTTTGAAAGGAACCTTTTGAAAAAGGGGTATTATTGACGGGCAGGCTCTCCCTTCCGGCGTGTGGCAGCGAAAAAAAGCGGCGGGAATCGCCTCAAAAGCGCTTCCCCAACGGCAGGATAAAAACGGAAACAGACAAAACTTCTCCTGTTTACAAAAAATACGCAAAATAACGGTTGATTTTCCACAGCGAATTGATTAAAATCAAATGAAAGAACGGTGAAGGACTGGTGAAAGCCCGTCCTGCGCCGAACCACAAGAGACAGAAGGAGCCGTCACCATGAGCGCAATGTCACATTTAGACGAGCTGGAGGCAGAGGCGATCTACATTATGCGGGAGGTGGCCGCGGAGTGTGAGCGCCCTGTTATGCTCTATTCCATTGGCAAGGATTCCTCCGTTATGCTGCACCTGGCCCTGAAAGCCTTTTACCCGGAGAAGCCCCCCTTCCCCTTTCTCCACGTCAACACCACCTGGAAGTTCCACGAGATGATCGAATTCCGGGACAAAACGGCGGAGAAATACGGAATCGAGATGATCGAGTATATCAACCAGGAGGGCGTGGCCCAGGGCATCAACCCCTTCGACCACGGGGCGTCTTACACCGATATTATGAAAACCCAGGCCCTGAAACAGGCCCTGAACAAATACGGCTTCACCGCCGCTTTCGGCGGTGGCCGCCGGGACGAGGAAAAGAGCCGCGCCAAGGAGCGTATTTTCTCCTTCCGCAACGCCAACCACGCCTGGGACCCCAAGAACCAGCGGCCTGAGATGTGGAAGCTCTACAACACCGAAATTTACCAGGGGGAGAGCATCCGGGTGTTCCCCATCTCCAACTGGACGGAAAAGGACATCTGGCAGTATATCAAGCGGGAGAACATCGAAATCGTACCCCTGTACTTCGCCGCCGAGCGGCCTGTCATCGAGCGGGACGGGGACATCATCATGGTGGACGACGACCGCATTTTGCAGCACCTGCGCCCCGGCGAGAAGGTCGTGACCAAAAAGGTCCGGTTCCGCACCCTGGGCTGCTATCCCCTGACCGGTGGCGTGGAGAGCGAGGCCGACACCCTGGACGCCATTATCGAGGAAACGCTCAGCGCCGTGGAGAGCGAGCGCACCAGCCGGGTCATTGACCACGACGGCGGCTCCGCCAGCATGGAAAAGCGCAAGAGAGAAGGGTATTTTTAATGAACGGACTGCTTAAATTTATCACCTGCGGCAGCGTGGATGACGGCAAGTCCACTCTCATCGGCCATATGCTCTACGACGCCAAGCTGCTCTTCGCGGACCAGGCCCGTTCCCTGGAGCTGGACAGCAAGGTGGGTTCCCGGGGCGGCAAAATCGACTATTCCCTGCTGCTGGACGGCCTGATGGCCGAGCGGGAGCAGGGCATCACCATTGACGTGGCCTATCGCTACTTCACCACCGAGCGCCGCAGCTTTATCGTGGCGGACACCCCCGGCCACGAGGAGTACACCCGCAACATGGCGGTGGGAGCCTCCTTCGCGGACCTGGCGGTGATTCTGGTGGACGCCTCCCAGGGTGTGCTGGTGCAGACCCGCCGCCACGCCCGCATCTGCTCCCTGATGGGCATCCGCCACTTCGTCTTTGCGGTGAACAAAATGGATCTGACCGGCTACAGCCAGAGCCGGTTTGAGGAGATCGCCAGAGAAATCCAGGGTCTCATCCGGGAGTTCCACTGCGACACCGTGAAGATCATCCCCGTCTCCGCCACGGAGGGGGACAACATCACCAAGCCCTCCGCCAACATGCCCTGGTATCACGAGGGGACGCTGCTGGCCTTCCTGGAGACGGTGGACGTGTCCACCGTGGACAGCGAGACCGGCTTCACCCTGCCGGTGCAGCGGGTATGCCGCCCGGACCGCACCTTCCGGGGCTTCCAGGGCCAAATCGCCTCCGGTCAGGTCCAGGTGGGGGACGAAGTCACCGCCCTGCCCTCCATGGAGCAGGCGAAGGTGACGAAAATTCTCAACGCCGGGACGGAGACTTCCTCCGCCGTCAAGGGCCAGGCCGTCACCCTCCAGCTGGACCGGGAGGTGGACATCTCCCGGGGCTGTGTGCTGGCCTGCGGCGCAAAGCCCTACCTGGGCGACCAAATCGCCGTGCGTCTGCTGTGGATGGATGACGAGCCGCTGTCCGAAGGCAAAAACTACCTGCTGCGCATCGGCACTCAGAAAAAGCCCGCAGTTATCAGCAACATCCAGTACAAAATCGACGTGAACACCGGAGAGCGCATCCCCGCCGACACCCTCTCGAAAAACGAGCTGGCGGCCTGCGAGTTGGTGGTGTCGGAGAAGGTCGTCTTTGACCTGTTCGACAACAGCCAGGACCTGGGTTCTCTCATCCTCATTGATCGGGTGTCCCACATGACCTCCGCCTGCGGCGTAGTCACCGGCGACCTGACCAGCCGCAGCGAGGACACCGGCGAAATCACCCCCGCCCTCCGCGCCAGTCAGAAGGGCCAGCGGCCCAAAACGGTCTGGTTCCAGAGCGGCAGCGCTGAGGTGGCCCGGCGGGTGGAGAAGCAGCTCTTTGCCCTGGGACGGCACACCATGACACTGGACGGCAACAGTCTGGCCTGGAGCGCCAGCCGCCTGGCGGAGACTGCCCGGCTGATGAACCAGGCGGGCCTCATCGTTCTGGTGGCCTCCCGGCAAGGCTGCCCCTCTGACGACACGGCCTTTTTGGTCCCCGGCAAGGGCGCCGACCCGGAGCAGGTCGTGGCGCTGCTGGAGAACAATTAGCAATGTTGCGTAGCCCTTTGAACCTGTCTTTTTGGTTTATTTCAGCGGGAAACCCCTCCACCATGCTTCGCATGGTCCCCCTCCCCTTTCAGGGGCGGCAAAAGGGGATAGTGCTTGTCATCTGGTGCTGGTTTTGTTCGAGAGATGTGGGATTTTCAGTAGAAAAGCGCTTTTCCTAGTCACTAGTCACTAAAAATGCGGCTAATTCAAAGGGATAACCATAAAATCAATTACGGATAACAAAAACGCATCGCACAGAAATGTGCGGTGCGTTTTGCTTTTGGGTATCCTTTGAAAACACGGTCATTGCACATTGCTAATTGCACATTGCACATTGAGCAAAAGGCTCTGTCGCGCTGTTTAATCCTCGTCCTCCGGCTCCGCCGCCCGGAAGTCAGCCAGTGTGACCTGCATCAGGTCGTCCACCGTGACCTCCTCCAGCTGGGCTACCCGGTCCGACTGGGCGGAGATGAGCTTTTCAAAGAGGTTGCGCACGTCCCGCCCGTTGCCAAAGTTGTCATCCCGCTCCGCGTACATCCGGTCAAAGAAACCGGGCAGGAAGTCAGACAGCTCCTGGTCGGGTTTGTAGCCGTTTTTCTCGCACATCCCCAGGAAGATTTCCGTCAGCTGAGGGCCGGTGTAATCCTCAAAGTAAAAGTATTTGTTGAACCGGGACTCCAAACCGGGGTTGGACTGGAGGAACCGGGCCATAGGCCCCTCGTACCCCGCCACGATGACCACCAGCTCGTCCCGGTGGTCCTCCATGGCCTTGAGGATGGTGTCGATGGCCTCATAGCCGAAGTCGTTGGCCCCCTGGCCCGCCAGGGAATAGGCTTCGTCGATGAACAGCACGCCGCCCAGGGCGGACTGGATGACCTTCTGGGTCTGAATGGCCGTCTGGCCCACATAGCCCGCCACCAGGCCGGAGCGGTCCACCTCCACCAGCTGGCCCTTGGACAGTACGCCGATGGCCCGGTACAGCCCCGCCAGCAACCGGGCCACGGTGGTTTTGCCGGTGCCGGGGTTGCCCATAAAGACCAGGTGCAGGCTCATGGGCGGCACAGGCAGGTCGTGTTCCTTCCGCAGGGTGCGGATTTTAATCAGGTTGATGAGGCTGCGCACGTCCTTCTTCACCTTGTCCAAACCGCAAAGGGCGTCCAGCTGGGCCAACAGCTCCTCCGTGGTGGGCAGCGGTTCCTCTGGGGCCGCCTCCGGCGCTTCGGCGGTTTCAGACTGGGTCTGTGCAGCGGCAGAACCGGGCTGTTCCTGCTCAGGCTTGGGGGTGGGGGAGACCGGCTTGACGTTTTCCGCAGACTTCCCCGCCAGGGCGGTCAGGGTGGCAAGGCAGTCGGTGATATACTCCGCCTCCGCAGGGGAGACTTCATCGTCCACCGAGGCAAACAGGGTCAGCACCAGACTGCACAGGTCGATGAACTGTCCCGCCCGGTTGCGCTGGGTCCCCCGGTCAGCGGCGATGATCTCCTGGAAGAATCCCGGCGGCTGGAAGGTGGGCGGCTCCGCAGCTCCGGCGCTGACCTCGAAAAACAGGGCCTGGGTGGGGGCGTGGCCGGGGGAGCAGATGGCGTTGTAGGCGGCCACATGCTTTTCCGTCACCGGGCCGCCGTTGGCCCAGACGCCCAGAGCGCAGCGCCGGAAAAAGGCGTCCACTTCCTGGGAGAAGTTCAGCCGCAGGGTGGGGTCTCCCAGCTGGCGGCTGTAGGCGGCCACCGCCGCCTGATATTTTTTTCCGATGGGATTGGTGGGAGGGGGATTCTTGGGCATGGTCGTCATCCTTTTCGGCAGGGGGAGCTGTTTGGGGAGGGACAGCTCTTTGGGCAGGCGAAATTCTTTCATAATAAAAACCAAATCGTAGCGTAATCTATTATTTGAAGAAGCTTTTTGCTCATCTTTACGGGCAGCATGAGAGCTATTAGCTATTAGCCATTAGCCATTAGCTTTTAGCTTGGCGGTGCTGCCCTTTACGCTCTGCGCTTTTGATTTACAGCGCCTGACTAACAGCTAACAACTAATAGCTAACAGCTTATATACTTTATTATATCCATCACCCTCCGCAGGGTCAAGCGCACCGGGGAAAATGGGTGGAATTTTGCGCCGTGGTCGAATTTGGCAGAGGGAATCGGTCCCGGGCGACATATACTGTATAGGATAAGACCGGAAACCTCCGGCGGGGCGATTTCTACGCAAGAGGAAGGATTAGCAGTCAGAGAGATCGTTTGACACTTTTCCACGGCTGAAATTTTTGTTGAGGATTCACAAACCGTTTACAAACTCAACTATTGACAATCGAGGAAGCAAGTGCTATATTATTTTTAGCACTTGGGAGACAAGAGTGCTAAACCAAAACAGTGAGGTGAGCCAGGTGGATCTGACACCCCGGCGGCAGCGCATCCTGCGCGCCGTGGTAGAGAATTATATTGAAACAGCGGAGCCGGTGGGGTCCAAGGCCATTGCAAAGCTGGCCCATCTGGATTGCAGCTCCGCAACCATCCGCAACGACATGGCCGCGCTGGAGAAGATGGGCTACCTGGAGCAGCCCCACACCTCCGCCGGACGCATCCCCTCCGCCAAGGGCTACCGCATCTATGTCAACGAGCTGATGGAGGAGCACAAGCTCAGCTTGCAGGAGACGGAGCGGATCAACGAATCCCTCCACCTGAAAATGCGGGAGCTGGACCGGGTCATCGACCAGGCGGGCAAGCTGGTCAGCCAGTTCACCAACTATCCGGCCTTCGCTATGGCGGCCGGGAAGGAGCGGGTGACCATCACCCGGTACGACCTGCTGATGATCGACCAAAACTCCTTCATCTGCGTGGCTATGACCAACAGCAACGTGGTCAAGAACAAGCTGTTCCACCTGCCCAGCAACATCACCGAGCCGCAGCTCCAGCTGCTCAACGCCCTGCTGAACACCTCCTTCACCAACAAGACCCTCTCCGAGTTCAGTTCCGACCTGATGGAGACGGCGCAGAAGGCGGCGGGCAGTTCCTACGGGCTGATTTCCCTGGTGGTGTCCTTCGCTATGGACGTCCTCCAGGACGCGGAACAGAGCAGCATCCACACCGCCGGGGCCAGCCACCTGCTGGAGCACCCGGAATACCAGGACGTGGAAAAGGCCCACAAGCTGCTGGATTACCTCTCCGACGACAAGAGCCTGCTCCCCTACGCGCAGCAGGGCGGCGATGACGGTGTGCCAAAGGTCCTCATCGGGCCGGAGAACGTGGCCGAGGAGCTGAAAGACACCAGCGTGGTCATGGCCACCTACGACATCGGCGACGGGATGCGAGGGGTCATCGGCGTGGTGGGGCCAACCCGAATGGATTACGCCCAGATCACCGCCAAGCTCAGCTACATGGCCGACAACCTGAGCAAGCTGTTCGGCAACCAGCTGCCCCAGGCGCCCCAGCCCAAGGGCCTGAACCCGCCCAAGGAACCGGGCGGAGAAGGCGGCGAGGGCAGTGAATGAAACGAAAACGCAAGTCCCCGTTCAGGAGGTTTCATATGGACAAAAACACAGAGAATCAAACCGCTGAGGCGACCGCCGAGGAGACCGCACAGGCCCCGGAGACCGCCGAGGCCCCAGGGGTCGAGGAAGCGGCAGAGCAACAGCCCCAGCAGCCCGACCCATTGGAGGAAGCGCAAAAGGCGCTGAAAGACAAGGAAAAGGATTTCCTCTATCTGCGGGCGGAGTACGACAACTTCCGCCGCCGCAGCGCCAGGGAAAAGACCGAAGCCTACAGCAAGGCCAAGGCCGACGCCGCCATCGCCTTCCTGCCGGTGTACGACAACCTGGAGCGGGCGCTCCAGCACGGCACCGAGGACGCCGCCTTTCTCCAGGGCGTGGAGATGACCATGAACCAGCTCAAACAGGTGCTGGAGAGTCTGGACATCCACCCCATCGACGCGGTGGGCCAGCCCTTCGACCCCAACCTGCACAACGCCGTCATGCACATCGAAGACCCCGAGCTGGGGGAAAACGTGGTCGCGGCCTGTTTCCAGACCGGGTTCAAGATGGGCGACAAGGTCATCCGCTTCGCCATGGTTCAGGTAGCCAATTAGGAGCTGTTAGCTATTAGCTGTTAGCTGGGTGCTGCAAACCAAAAGCGCAGCGCTGAAAAGGCAGCCCCGCCAGGCGAAAAGCACTATCCCCCCTTGCCTCCGCCGTCAAGCGGCACTTCCGCTTCGCTCCCTGCCCTGAAAGGGGAGGGGGACCATGCGTTAGCATGGTGGAGGGGTTTTCGGATGGAATCATCGACAAGGCTGCGTTAAAGGAATAATCAAAATAGAAAACAATAACCAATTTCATTTGTAAAAAAACACTTTTCATAGATTCTAGGAGGAATCACGTTATGTCTAAAATTATTGGTATTGATTTGGGTACTACCAACTCCTGCGTCGCCGTGATGGAAGGCGGCGAGCCTGTTGTCATCGCCAACGCCGAGGGCAACCGCACCACCCCCTCTGTCGTCGCTTTCTCCAAGGACGGCGAGCGCATGGTGGGCCAGGTGGCGAAGCGCCAGGCCATCACCAACCCCGACCGCACCGTCATCTCCATCAAGCGTGAGATGGGCTCCAACTACCGCGTGAACATCGACGGCAAGGGCTACACCCCCCAGGAGATTTCCGCCATGGTGCTGCAAAAGCTGAAAGCCGACGCCGAGGGCTACCTGGGCGAGAAGGTCACCGAGGCCGTCATCACCGTGCCCGCCTACTTCACCGACGCCCAGCGTCAGGCCACCAAGGACGCCGGTAAGATCGCCGGTCTGGACGTGAAGCGTATCATCAACGAGCCTACCGCTGCGGCTCTGGCCTACGGCGCCGACAAGGAAGAGGCCCAGAAGATCATGGTCTACGACCTGGGCGGCGGCACCTTCGACGTGTCCGTGCTGGACATCGACGACGGCGTCATCGAGGTGCTGGCTACCGCAGGCAACAACCGTCTGGGCGGCGACGACTTCGACAAGTGCATCATGGACTACCTGGTCTCCGAGTTCAAGCGCACCAACGGCATCGACCTGTCTCAGGATAAGGTCGCCATGCAGCGCCTGAAAGAGGCCGCTGAGAAGGCCAAGATCGAGCTGTCCGGCGTGACCACCTCCAACATCAACCTGCCCTATATCACCGCCGACGCCACCGGCCCCAAGCACCTGGACGTGACCCTGACCCGCGCCAAGTTCAACGAGCTGACCGCTCATCTGGTCAACGCCACCATGGGCCCCGTGCGCCAGGCCATGTCCGACGCGGGCCTGTCCGCGTCCCAGCTCAATAAGGTGCTGCTGGTGGGCGGCTCCTCCCGTATCCCCGCTGTCCAGGACGCCGTGAAGAAGATTACCGGGCAGGACGGCTTCAAGGGCATCAACCCCGACGAGTGCGTGGCCGTGGGCGCTGCCATTCAGGGCGGCGTGCTGGCCAACCCCAACGCCAGCGGCAGCAACATCCTGCTGCTGGACGTGACCCCGCTGTCCCTGGGCATCGAGACCATGGGCGGCGTGTTCACCAAGCTCATCGAGCGCAACACCACCATCCCCGTGAAGAAGAGCCAGATCTTCTCCACCGCAGCCGACAACCAGACCTCCGTTGAGGTCCACGTCCTCCAGGGCGAGCGGGAAATGGCCGCTTACAACAAGACCCTGGGCAAGTTCCACCTGGACGGCATCGCTCCCGCCCGTCGCGGCGTGCCTCAGATCGAGGTCACCTTCGACATCGACGTGAACGGCATCGTCAACGTCACCGCGCAGGATAAGGGCACTGGCAAGAGCCAGAACATCACCATCACCGCCTCCTCCAACATGTCCAAGGAGGACATCGACAAGGCCGTCCGGGAGGCCGAGCAGTTCGCCGCCGAGGACGCCAAGCGCAAGGAGGACGTGGACGCCCGCAACCAGGCCGACCAGCTCCTGTATCAGTGTGACCAGACCGTTGCCGAGCTGGGCGACAAGATCTCCGACAGCGAGAAGAGCCAGATCGAGGCGGGCAAGGCCAAGCTCCAGGACGCCATGAAGGGCACTGACACCGTAGCCATCAAGTCCGCCACCGACGAGCTGACCAAGACCTTCTATGACATCTCCGCCAAGCTGTACCAGCAGGCGGGCGGCGACCCCACCGGCGGCGCGGGTTACAACCCCAACGCTGGCGCGGGCTATGACCCCAATGCGGGGCAGTCCGGCAACAACGGCGGCAACGGCGACGACTACTATGACGCCGACTACGAAGTGGTGGACGATGACAAATAACTTCCGTTGAGAAGTATTGAACATGAAATGACCGGCAGAGGGGCGGGGCGGATGCCCCGTCCCCTGTTGACGGTTTGTTGAAAGGAACGTGGTTGAGAGGTTTTCGGATAGAGAGAGGGGAATATGGAAGAGAAAAGAAATGAAAACGAACATCTCACAGCGACAGCCATGATTCGATTTTTCAATCGTAGATGGAATACTGTTGTAGATTTGTTTGTGGGATTGTTTGGGTTGACACCAGAGACTGCAAGAACCACAATACTGGTTGCAAGCGTTCCTCTGTTGACTGCAACGGTGCGTTTTTTGTACTGGTTGTATTTGTTTGTGCATTATCACTTGGGTTACAATGTTCCGGCGGCTTATCTGACAGTAGACATATCTTGGTTGGTGAGTTTTGGTGCGGGTGTGCTTGCGATAATGGCATTTATTGGATTCTCTGCCTATGTTCTCTGCATAGTCAGCAATACCCATTACCCGGTAATTCCTCTTCTTGGTCCAGTTGTAGTTGTAGAAATCTTATTTGGACTTTTATTTTTCGGAGGTTCAAATGGACTTGAGATATGCAAACTATTTGCTCAGGGTGTCATTATATGCTGTTTGTTAAACCATTCCATTTGGTTCTATGCCTTTTTTGAGGATATTAAGTATTGTGAGCTTAATGAAGCAAATAATAAGCAGTATGAAAGAGACGAATATACGAAAGTTTTTTATCATGTAACTATGATTTTGGACGGGATTATCTTCATTTTAATTTGTGCATGGTGGTTACAACCATTTTTGGTTAGAAGTGGATTGCAACTGGGGATAAGCTTTTATACATGGTTTGTCTGCTTTGTATATATATTTATGCTGTTCGGGAACCTTGTGTTCATTACTTGCAAACCACAAAGAAGGGAAGCTATATTTCAGTTGTGTCTGATGATTGTGTTGACCATATTTTGCTTCCTTACAGTGGATAACTATTTTGACAGAAAATCACCTTACGCAATCACCACGAACGAACAACAGGTCGTTGTCTATCAATCCAAAGATGTCAGCGTATTAGAGCCAGCCACCATAGAAGCTGACGAAGAAACCGGCAATATTACCCTCACCATCGACACCGCCAAACAACAAATTGTAGATAGCACCTCCCTTTCCTATGAATATCAATCTTTTGAGACTGTTGAAATAATTAAAACAAAAAGTGATAGCCAAGATAGTGCAGATGATAGTTCTATCTCTGACAACGCAGAAAGCTCTGCTGTAGCAGACATTGATATAGACCCCGCAGACACCAGCACAGACCCCGCCGACGGCGCGGCCTCCTACGACACATCCAACTAACCTTTTCCCTACATTTCATCTTAATGAAATTTGAGGTGACACATTATGGCAGACGAAAAACGCGATTATTATGAGGTCCTTGGCGTCAGCAAAAGCGCGTCACAGGACGAGCTAAAGCGGGCCTACCGCAAGCTGGCCAAAAAGTACCATCCCGACATGAACCCCGGCGACAAAGAGGCGGAGGCCAAGTTCAAAGAGGTCAACGAGGCTTACGAAATCCTCTCCGACGAGGAGAAGAAGGCCCGTTATGACCAGTACGGCTTCGCCGGAGTAGACCCCAACTATGGGGCCGGGGCCGGCGGCGCAGGGTTCGACGGCTTCGACATGGGCGACATCTTCTCCACCATCTTCGGCGGCGGGGCGGGAGGCTTCGGCGGCGGCTTTGGCGGCTTCGGCGGTCAGCAGCGGGCCAACGCCCCCCAGCAGGGCAACAGCGTCCGGGCGGACGTGACCATCAGCTTTATGGAGGCCGTCAAGGGCTGCGAGAAGCAGGTGGAGGCCCGGCGGCTGGAGAACTGCCCGGAGTGCCACGGCACCGGCTGCGCCGACGGCGCACAGCCCCAGACCTGCCCCGACTGCGGCGGCGCGGGTGTGGTCAACGTCCAGCGGCGCACCGCCTTCGGCGTCATGTCCACCCAGCAGACCTGTAACCGCTGCCGGGGCACCGGCCAGATTATCGACAACCCCTGCAAATCCTGCCGGGGCAAGGGTTTGGTCTACAAGCGCAAGAAGATCACCGTCAAAATCCCCGCGGGCATTGACGACGGCCAGCGCATGAACATTCGCGGCGCGGGCGACACTGGCAAGAACGGCGGACCGGCTGGCGACCTGGTGGTGTTCATCACCGTCCAGCCCCACGAGTACTTCGAGCGGGACGGCGCGGACATCTACTACCGGCAGTTCGTCACCTTCGCGCAGGCGGCGCTGGGGGCGGAACTGGAGATTCCCACCGTCCACGGCAAGGTGAAGTATAAGCTGCCCGCAGGTACTCAGCCCGGCGCGCAGTTCCGGCTCCGGGGCCAGGGTATGCCTCGGCTGCGCAGCGACCAGCGGGGCGACCAGTGGGTGACCATTCAGGTGCAGGTGCCCACCAACCTGACCCCTGCCCAGCGGGAGGCGCTGGTGGCCTACGACGAGGCCATGGGCAACCGCCCCAACAAAGAGGGCAAAAAGAAGAAAAAATTCTTTCCCTAAGCAAATTTGAGAGACAGACCTGCGGACTGCGGGTCTGTCTTTTTTGAATGGAAAACCCCTCCGTCGCGGCATGAGCCGCGACGGAGGGGTTTCTACGCCGCGTCTGAGCAAACGGGAAAACTCCCTTGACACAGCGCATCCGGTGGATTATAATTCTATTTGTACCACGCAGAATGGTACGAATCGAAAACAGGAGGTACGACAATGAATCTGACGAAGAAAAAGTGGCTCCTCCCGGTGGGCGCAGTCCTTGTGATTTGCCTGCTCGCCATTGCAGTTGTAACGACCATGACCGGGACAGGGAGCGAAAAGAGCGAATTTCTCTCCACCTTCCAGCTAGATTACGCAAAGGACGATGTCCAGCTTGAGAAAGTTTACAACAATTACGGCTGGTTCGGGGACGGCACCGCCCTGTACCAGGTGACGCTGGGCGAGGACGGCGCGACGCTGACCGCGAACTGGAACGACCTCCCTCTGTCTGAGGACGTGGAGACCCTGCTGGAGTGGGAAAGCGACTCTATCACCCTGCCGGACATCACGGAGGGCAAGTGGATGTTTGTCAGCCGGGGCGAGGACAGCGAGTACAGCACCAACGTCTCCCTGTGCGTGTTCAACGAGGAAACGGAAACCGCCTACTACGTCACCATAGATACCTAAAAAATTCACATACGCAGCATTGAAAGCCGCCCTTCATCGTGGTACAATAGGGGAAATTTCTAACGACAGAAAGGGAAATCCCTATGGAACAAAAACGGCGGGTCATTGCGCTGGGCTTTTTTGACGGCGTTCACCTGGGCCACGGCGCACTGCTCCGGGCGGTGACGGCCAAGGTCAAAGAGCTGAACGCAACCCCCAGTGCCATGTCCTTCGATGTCCACCCCAGCACGCTGCTGGCGGCGCATCCCATCCCTCTGCTCAACGCCAATGAGGACCGGGTCTGGCTCATGCGGCACGTCTACGGCATCGAGGACGTGATTTTGGCCCACTTTGACGAGAAAATGATGCACCAGCCCTGGGAGGAATTTGTCACTGACTACCTGGCCGGGGAACTGGGGGCGGTCTACGTGGTGGCGGGCAACGACTTCCGGTTTGGCGACCGGGGGGCGGGGGACGCTCAGCGGCTCCGGGAAAAATGTGCCCAGCTGGGCATCGGCTGTGAGATCGTCGGCATGGTGGAGCTGGACGGCCAACAGATCCACTCCACCCTGATTCGGGACCTCATCACCGCCGGGGAGATGGAGCAGGCCAACCGCTACCTGGGCCACCCCCATATGCTCACCAACCGGGTGGGCCAGGGCAAGCACCTGGGCCGCACATTGGGCTTCCCCACGGTGAATCTGCAATTTCAGCCGGGGGTGCTGGTGCCTGCCCGTGGGGTCTACGCCACCAAGGTTTACGTGGAGGGTCAGTGTTATATTGCCGTGACCAACGTGGGCGTTCGCCCCACGGTGGAGGACACCCAACAGGTCAACGTGGAGGCGTTTCTGCTGGACTTCTCCGGCGACCTCTACGGCAAGGAGCTGCGGGTGGAGTTTTACCGCCACCTGCGGGGGGAGCGGAAGTTCCCCAGCGTGGAGGCTCTCCGGGACGAGGTCATGAGAAACGCCCAGCAGACCAGAGATTATTTCGCGGCGCAGGGGTAACGCCGCCCAATTCGATAAAATGGAACAAACCCAGTCGTCCCGATGAAAGGGCGGCTGGGTTTGTTGAATATTGGAAACTTTTTTGTTATCCTTATGAATCGGCCTTGTTTGTAATTTCAGCGGGAAACCCCTCCGTCGCGGCTTCGCATGGTGGAGGGGTTGCGTGTCCGCTTTACTCCTCCAGCAGCGCCTCCAGCTCATCCATCAGCCCGTCGAACACCTGCAAGGCGTCGTTGATGGGGGCGGGGGTGGACATATCCACGCCTGCGCCCTTCAGCAGCTCGATGGGGGGCTTGGAGCAGCCGCCCTTGAGGAAGCCCAGGTAGTCCTGTACGGCGCTGTCTCCCTCCCGGAGGATGCGGCGGCTCAGGGCGATGGCAGCGGCGTAGCCGGTGGCGTACTGGTAGACGTAATAGTTGTAGTAAAAGTGAGGGATTCTGGCCCACTCCAGGGCAATTTCCTCGTCCAGCACAATGTCCGGGCCGAAGTAATCCCGGTTCAGCTGGCGGTAGATGTCACAGCAGGCGTCGGCGGTGACGCCCTGGCCGCTCTGGGCCAGCTCGTTGATTTTCAGCTCGAACTCCGCGAACATGGTCTGCCGGTAGAGGGTGGTGCGGAACTGCTCCAGGAAGTAGTTAATGAGGTAGGCGCGCTTGGCCTTGTCGGTGGTGACGCTGAGCAGGTATTCCATCAACAGGGCCTCGTTGCAGGTGGAGGCCACCTCCGCCACAAAGATGACGTAGTCGGAGTAGACGGTGGGCTGGTTCTTGTTGGAGAGGTAGGAGTGCAGGGAGTGGCCCATCTCGTGAACCAGCGTGAAGGCGTCATTGAGGGTGTCGTGGTAGTTCAGCAGCACATAGGGGTGGACCTTCGGCCCGGCGGAGTAGGCCCCGGAGCGCTTGCCTGCGTTCTCGTACACGTCGATCCAGCGGTTCTGGAAGCCTTCCTCAAGGATGGCGAGGTAATCCTCCCCCAGCGGAGCCAGGGCTTTCCGGGCCAGCGCCTTGGCCTCCTCGAACTCCACCTTGAAGTCCACGTCCGCCACCATGGGGGCGTAGAGGTCATAGAAGTGCAGCTCGTCCACCCCCATCAGCCGCTTGCGCAGCCGGACATAGCGGTACATAGCGGGGAAGTTCTGGTGAACGGCCTCGATGAGGTTGTAGTAAACCGACTCCGGCACCTCGGTGCTGTCCAGCGCGGCGGCCAGGGCGGAGGGATACTTCCGGGCGTTGGCAAAGAACCATTGCTGTTTTGCCTGCGCGCCCAGCGCCGCAGCGGAGGTGTTGCGGAACTGGCGGTAGACGCCGTAGAGGTTCTCAAAGGCGGACTTCCGCAGCGCCCGGTCTGTGGACTGCATCATGGGGATATAGGTGCCGTGGGTCAGGGTGTGGGGCTGGCCCTGACCGTCGATGGCGTCGGGGAAGGTCAGGTCCGCGTCGTTGAGCATGGAGAAGATGTTCTCCGGGTCGTCGGAGATCTGCCCCGCCTGGGCCAGCAACTTTTCCTCCGCCGGGGAGAGGATGTGTTCCTTCTTCCGGCGCACGTTGTCCAGACAGCGGCGGTACAGCTCCAGCCCGGGGGTGGACTGGTAGAACGCCTCCAGCGTGTCGTCTGGGATGGCCAGCAGCTCATTGGTCTCGAAGGAGCCTGCGGCGCTGACCTGGGTCAGCAGGTTCATCACCTGAGCGGTCATGGACTGGTACTTTGCCACGCGGGTGTCCTCGTCCCCACGGCGGCAGACGTAGTTGATGAGGGCATCGAAGGCCAGGCTCATCTCATCGTCCAGCCGGAGGTATGCCAGCAGCGTCTCGCCGCTCTCGCCCAATTTGCCCTCGTAGGCGGCGATTTGGGCGGGGTAGCCCTTGGCGGTCTCCAGGGCGGCGGTCCACGCCTCGTCGCTGGGGAAGATGTCCTCTAAGGCCCAGGTGTCGGCCTGGTTTAAGTCTTTGCGTTCGGGAATAGACATAATTGTACGCTCCTAAATGATAAAATTCGTTGGCCGCTGCCCTTTGGCATCGGCCGGAAAAAGTTTAACGCGGTCTTTTTGCGAGGGTGTATAATAGTAATAACAAAGAGCGCTGTTCGCGGCAATTCGCCCTCAGCTGCGAAAAGGAACCGTCCCGGAATTGGGGCGGTTCCTTCTTTTTATTCAAAAGGGGCCAAACCGCCGCCGTATCGGACAGCGCCGACGCTCCGAAGGGGTCTGGTAATAGGATACCACAGTTTGCTGCGAAATACAACTGAAAATCCCCGCAAGTCCAAGACAACGCCTTCCATTTGCCAACCGTCCCCGAACCTGTTATACTAAAGGCCACAACACAAGCGGTTGGAAAGGAGCGTTTTCTATGAATTACCTCATCATCGGCGCAGGCGGCACCGGCGGCTGTCTGGGCGCGCACATGGCCCGTGGGGGGCTGGACGTGACCCTCATCGCCCGGGGGCAGCACCTGGCCGCCCTCCAACAAAACGGCCTGACCCTCGTCCCCAGCGGCGGGGCGGCGTACACCGTCCCCGTCCAGGCCACGGACAGCGAACACTATCAGGGCCAGCCGGACGTGGTGTTTCTCTGTGTCAAGGGCTACAGTTTAGACGCACTTGTTCCCTTTTTGCAGCGCATTTGCACCAAAGACACGGTGGTCATCCCCATTTTGAACATCTACGGCACCGGCGGGCGGCTCCAGCCCTCCCTGCCGGAGAGCTTGGTGACGGACGGGTGCATCTACGTGGCCGCCAGCATCCAGTCCCCTGGCGTCATTGCCATGCAGGGGGAGATTTTGCGGGTGGTGTATGGCCCCAGGACGCCGGAGGAGTACCGCCCGGTGCTGAAGGACATCCAGGCAGACCTGACCCGCTGCGGCGTCAAGGCCCAGCTCTCCCGGAACATCCAGCGGGACGCCCTGCAAAAGTTTTCCTACGTCTCCCCCGCCGCCGCCTGCGGCGTGTACTACGATGTGAAGGCCGAGGCCATGCAGCGCCCCGGCCCGGAGCGGGACACCTTCACCGCCCTGATCCGGGAAATCGACGCGCTGGCGGAGGCCATGGGACACCCCTTCCGCACCAGCATGGTCCGGGCCAATCTGCTGATTCTGGACGCGCTTTCCCCCGACGCCTCCACCTCCATGCAGCGGGACCTGTGGGCCGGGCACGAGTCCGAGGTGGACGGGCTGATCTTCGAGGTGGTCCGGCTGGGCCAGCGGTATCAGGTGCCCACGCCCACCTACTGCATGGTGGCCCGGAAATTGGGGTATGTTAGCTGTTAGCTCTTAGCCGTTAGCTGTTAGTCAGGTAGTGCATACCATAAGCGAATCGCAAAAAAGCCCGGCACTCCTGACCACTGGCAATAAACCACTCACCTTTCGTTTTGCGCCGACAAGCTAATAGCTAAAAGCCAACAGCTAATAGCTCATTAACTTCACCTCCGCGCCGGTATAATACCACGCCAAAATCTCCTCTGCGGTCTTGCCCTCCTTGGCCAGAGCGTTGGCCCCGTACTGGCTCATCCCTACCCCGTGGCCGTAGCCGGTGACGTAGAAGGTGACGGTGTCCCCGTCGCACCCCACCGTGAAGGTGGCGCTGCGCAGGTCGAACAGGGTGCGCACCTGGCTGGTGTCCACCTCCACCCCGCCGATTTCGATGGAGACGGGGAGGCCCGTCTCATCGTAGGTCTCCTCCCCGAACCAGTCCGCGCAATCCTCTGCGCTCAGGTCTGCCTTCGGATAGGCTTTGGAGAAGGTGGCGGCGAAGTCCGCCTTGTCCACCGAGACAGCGCTGTAATAGTTGGGGGCGGCATCCTCCCCCTCCGGGCTTTCCACCGCCTGGAGATAGGGGATGTCCTGTCCCCATACCTCCAGGGCGGATTTGGTGCTGCCTGCGCTGATGGCGTGAAACGCCGCCAAAATCGGCGCTCCCTCGTAGTAGAGGGCCAGACCGTCGGTGCCGCTCACTGCCTGGGTGATTTTTGCCGCGTAACCGTCGGCCTTGCCGCTGTCCCACTGGGCCATGCGGTCCTCGGTGGACATCCACGCCTGACAGCAGCCGGAGTCCCCGCAGATGTCCGCCGACGGGTGATTGGCGCTGGGGTTTTCCAGCCGGTAGAGGGTATACGTCCGGGCAGCGATTGCCTGGGCACAGAGGGCCTCCTGCTGAAAGGCGGCGGGCATTTCCGCCGCCACCACCCCCCAAAGGTAATCCTCCATGGTCATTTGCTCCGCCTCCCCGTCAATGAGCACCGTCAGGGTGACGCTGCCGTCCAAGGTGTCAGATTGCTGGACACGGGTGGAGTCTGCCGCCGATGGTTCCACGGAGGATTCTGCCGAGGCGTCCGCGCTGTCGGCGGGGTCGGTATCCAGCGCCGCAGCGCTCTGCTCCGCCAGGGCTGCGGGCAGTACCAGCGCCAGGGGCAACAGAAATTGCAGCGCAAAAAGGCCCAACGCCCACAGCACTGTGACCCTGCGGCTCTGCGTGGGATGTTTTGCAAGTTTTTTTGGTTTACGCTTCATTTTTACTCAACGCAGCCCTTTCCTGGCAGAGTTTTTAGTTGGTTTTAGACAGAATTTCTCTGCAACATCCATTTTAAGTTGACTGTTCGGCTCCGAAAGGGTATACTGGTAGCAAGAACGATGAAAAAGCGAACCGCATTTTATTCATTCTTACTATTCCACATAAAAAGGCGTTGAACCGGTATGACAAGACCTATTTCTTCCAGCACAACCGAATACATCCACGCCCTGACCCAGGACTACAGCAAAACCAATTTTATTGACTCCCGGATCTCCGACCGGGCCGACATCAAGCGGGGCCTGCGGAACAAGGACGGCACCGGCGTTATGGCCGGCGTCTCCCAAATCGGCAACGTCCACGGCTACTACATGCAGGACGGCGAGCGCTGCCCCATGGAGGGCAAGCTCATCTACCGGGGCATCAACGTAGAGGACCTGATTCGGGGCTTCGCGTCGGAGGGGCGCTTTGGCTTTGAGGAGACGGCCTACCTGCTGCTGATGGGCCAGCTGCCCAACCGCCACCAGCTGGACGGGTTCAACGACGCGCTGGACGAGTTCCGGCCCCTGCCCCACATGTTCAGCGAGGACATGATTATCCGCAACCCCAGCCGGGACATCATGAACAAGCTGGGCCGCAGTATCCTGACCCTTTATTCCTATGACGAGGACCCGGAAACCAGAACCATTGAGAATGAGCTGCGGCTGGCGATGCAGCTCATCGCCCGGACCCCCATGATCATCTCCCACGCCTACGCCGCCAAGCGCTGCTACTTCGACAAAGGCTCCCTCTACCTCCACCGGGCAATTCCCGGCAAGGGCGCGGCGGAGAACATTCTGGCCGCCATCCGGGAGGACCAGCAGTATACCGACGAGGAGGCCAAGCTGCTGGACATGTGCCTGACCCTCCATGCCGAGCACGGCGGCGGCAACAACTCCACCTTCACCTGCCGGGTGGTGTCCTCCTCCTACACGGACATCTATGCCAGCATCTCCGCAGCGGTGGGGTCCCTGAAAGGTCCCCGGCACGGCGGGGCCAACATCCGCTGCAAGCAGATGACCGACATGATTTACGACATGGTGCGGGATCCCCACGACGACGACGAAATCAAGAACGTCCTCAGCCGCATCCTGAATAAGGAGCTGTTCGACCACTCCGGCCTGATTTACGGCATGGGCCACGCCATTTACACCCTGTCCGACCCCCGCGCCAAGGTCCTCAAGCGGTTCGCCCGGCACCTGGCGGAGGTCAAGGGCCTCTCCGACCGGCTGGACCTCATTGAGAGTGTGGAGCGGCTGACCCCGGAGGTGTTCGCCTCGGTGAAGGGCAGCGACAAGCCCATGTGCGCCAACGTGGACCTGTACTCCGGCTTTGTCTACGACATGCTGAACATCCCGGAGGACCTGTATACCCCCCTCTTCGCCACCGCCCGTATGCTGGGCTGGTGCGCTCACCGCATCGAGGAAATCTACTGCAACCCCGGCAAGATCATCCGCCCGGCTTACAAGGCCATCGTCCCGGTGAAGCCCTTCGTGCCCCTGGACGACCGGGTGTGAGCGAATATTCCACAGAAATACAGAGGAGACGTTGCAAAACGCTCCCAAAAGCGAAAGGTCAGGCCCCCGCAAAGGGTAGCCCGCCCTTTCGCTTTTTTGCTTTGGCGCCGGGCCCGCCGGGGACTGTATCGACTGCGGCCACTGTGACAGCCGCTGTCCGCTCCAGGTCCGCCGGAGCGAGCGGATGAAGCTGATTTGCGAGGCATTTGGGAAATGAGAAAGCTGGCTTCAATCGTTCTGCTGTGTAGAAACTGGAGCCGCTGCGTCAGATTCTGGTGAGCAAAAACGTCCTTTATGGATACAGTTCAGGATAATTGAAAAGCAAGCAATATGATTGAGACACCTTGCAGCAGACCAGGGCAAAAGCATTTAAAATTC
>MSHH01000052.1 GCA_001941075.1 Oscillospiraceae bacterium Zagget6
GCATGACCCCAACAGGCGTCCAACGACCAACCTTCTTCTCGAACCATTTTTTCCACATATCGAAGGAATGGCGCTGTCTCCAGGCAGCGGTACTTCCGGGTGCTGCTGCGGCGGTTCTCCCTGTACTTCTCTTCACCAGCCTTAGCCTTGTACCGGGACACTTTCCCATCATAAAGAAGTACTGTCCCACGCTGGATCTCATTCTTGATGGTGTTATATGGACGGCCCAAATGCTTTGCAATCTTGTACGTACTCCAGCCGTCCCGCAGATGCACCTCTATATCGTGCCGTTCTTCCGAACTTATGTGTTGCCCTTTTCGATGTTCAATGGTATAATCAGGATTGTCCATAGTGATGATCTCCTTTCAGAATTGTTGTGTGGTAACTCAATTCTACCATTGATTCATCACTATGGATATTCTTTTTACTATTGCAGTTTCATTTTACAATGCGCCAAAATCATTTTTTCACCTCCCATCACTCCAATTCTAACGAGAAAAGCGTGAGCTGCCCTTATCGGGTTTGCTCACGCTTGCGCCGTTTTTGCCACTGTTCCAGCAGCTTGATGATGGTCTCCTCCATCTGCCGGTTGGTGTAACTCTTGGGGAAATACTTCCGCAGGGAATCAGCCTGAAAAATCACCCGGTCAGCCGGTTCCTTCTTGACCTCGTTCATGATTTCGCACATGAAATCCAGCGTCGCCGTTCCCTCCTGGCTCTGCTTTTTCAGCCTCTGTGCCTGGGAGAGAGAAGGGGTGGCCTGGGCGTAGTCCATCGCCTCCAGAAGCAGAGACTGTTCCTCCCGCGTCAGGTAGGACAATTCCACCGCCGGATTGAAAGCGATTTTCTTCTCATCCACCATGTTCATCAGTTCCGGGATGAGATTGGTCAGGCGGATATAGCGGTGAATCTGCTTATAGCTTTCGCCAGTACCTTCTGCAACTCGTTCCGCTGACAATTTTGACTTCTGGACAACTTGTCCAGAAGTTAAATCCGTTCTTGACCCCTGATGCTTTATGGCGTCCAGCTTCATTTTGTAGGCCCACGCTCGCTCGCTGGGGAGAATAGCCTCTCGCTGGAGATTACTGTCAACCATTGCGATAATGGCTTCATCGTCATCCATCTCCCTGACGATGACCGGCAGGGTCTCCAGCCCCACCAGTTCCGCCGCGTGACAGCGCCGGTGGCCGGAGATGATTTCATAGCCGCCGTCCGGATCGGTCCGGGCCAACAGAGGAGAAATGACCCCGAACTGCGAAATGCTCTCCACGGTGCGGGTCATGGCCTCGTCGTCCACCACCCGGAAGGGGTGGCCCTCGAAGGGATGCAGCTCAGAGATGGGGATTTGCTGAATCTGTTCTCTGGCGGGTATTCCGCTGGTTTCGGTGGTATTTTCAGTAGCATCCGACAACATTTTTCACCTCCATTTCTTTCTGGATTTCGGAGCAACTCTTTCTTACCACATCGGAATCACCCCCTCAAAGCCCAAAGAGCAGCTCCTTGACCATCGCCTGCTTGTCCCGCCCGATCTCCGTGCGCCGGTCTGTACCCCGCACCTGCACCGGAGTACACAGCTCCAGCACCCGGCTGTAGATACGGGCGTGAGCCACATCTTCGGCGTTACGAATTTGACTGATGGTCAGGTTGGTCGTGACGATCAACGGCTTGTTGGACTTGTACCGTTCGTCCACAACGGCGTAAACCTGCTCCATCGCATAATCCGTGCTGCGCTCGATGCCCAGTCGTCAATGATGAGCAGTTCATACTCTGCCAGCGAAGCGATGTACTGGTAGCGCTGCTCTGAGTACATCCCGCCCACTTTGTTCAGAATTTTGGAGAAATTGGTCATAAGCACCGGGACGCCATTTTCCAACAGTGCGTTGGCAATGCAGGCCGCGGTGAATGATTTTCCGGTCCCCACGTCGCCCCAGAGCAGCAGCCCCAGGTTATTTTCCTTCATCTGCGGCCAGTGATCCACATACCGCCGCGCCATCTGGATGCTGGGACTGTCCTCCGCGCTGGCGAACGTCCAGTTGGCCAGCGCTGGTTCCTGGATGCCGCTGGTTTTCAGGCTACGAATCTGGCTGCGCCGGTTCATTTCCGCCAGCTCCCGCAGGAAGGCTTTTTCATCCAGTTCCATGTCCACACAATCGGTCATAAGCTGTCACCGCCCTCAAACGTGTAATTTTCGTGGCTATACATCGGCTTCTCCGGGCGTTTCTGCCGGTCTCGCCGCGCCCAACTCCGAATGGTGGCAAGGTGGCTCTTATAGGTCTTGCCAGTGGAAGCGATATACTCCGACAGGCGCTCAATGCGCTGCTGGTAGTCCAACGGGAACTCAGCTTGAAGGGTCTTGAACTCATCCTCCGACAAAAGTACGTTGCGATACTGCCCGTGTTGGTGGCGAGGCTCTTTCTCCTTCTTTCTTTTATTTAAGTCCGTATTTGTTCTTTCTTTACTTGTTTCTTCTTTATTTATTTGTGGCGGGTTTCCCGGACGCGGTTTTGCCGTATCCGGGGTATCCGTGTCCTGGTTTACCGCGTCCGGGTTTTCCGCACACGGTTTTTCCGTACACGGCGCATGGGGCATTTCATAGATGACGTACTCAATGCCGCCCATCTTCCCGTCCTCCCGGCGGAGCTGGTGTCTCTCCAGATAGCCGCACTGTTCCAGCTCCTGCAAGGTCTTGACGATGGAATCCTTGCCTTCCTTGCAAATGGCCACCAATCCCCGGACGCTGTAATCCCAGCTTTCCGGCAGGCTCAGGCAGAGGGACAGCAATCCTTTCGCTTTCAGCGTCAGGTTCTGGTCGCGCAAGTGGTAGTTGCTCATGGTCGTGTAGTTGGTGTTTTTCTCAACGCGAAATACTGGCATTTTTATTTCTCTCCTTTGCGGCGGTTGTGCTTGCGGTAGGGGCAACGCTTGTAGCGGCACCGAACGCCCCGGCTGCCGTGGATGTGATACCGGCAGAACCGGCAGTCCGGGAACTTTCCGTTCCGGTTCTTGTCGTACCAGACTTTGGCCTCATCATTCAGGGCGAAACCGTCCTGGGTGTAGTTGCGATTTTCCATCTTGGCATCCCTCCATTTTGGTTTGGGCAAAAAGAAAGAGCGTACATCTGCCCCGTGGTGGGGCGACATACGCTCAGTCTTTTATGTATGGGTAAAAACGGAAATGATAGTGTCACTTTAACAGACGAAAGCGCACCAGACGCACCGGCACGCTTTCGTCCTTTTTGCCTTCGTAAATCGGCATATGCAGTTCAAATATTGAGGAAACACAACAGAAACGGCAATTTGTGTAGGTATCATCCGGTGACACACGTTCTCGTCAACGACCCCACCCGTGGCTACGGCATCCTGGCGGAGACAATGCTGGACACCTGCGGTGGGTAACGCACGGAGCAGGAGGACATCAGGTTAGAAAAAGGCGTGTCGGTGTGTCCGGCACGTCTTTTCTAAAACGTAACAACTCCTTTCTGCGTTTGAAGCGGCGTTTCACGGCTCAGTTCTCAATGCTTTTGATTTGCCTGCTCCATCCCCGGCGAATTTTCCCCATGTAGATGGGATTGCCACGAAGCG
>MSHH01000053.1 GCA_001941075.1 Oscillospiraceae bacterium Zagget6
CAATATGAGTTTGCCATCAAGGAAACCAAAACCAGAGAGGTCATCAGTGATGTCAGCACTATGAAAAGTGAAATCGGCGTGCTGTTTCTGAGTGATTTTAATCGAAAAGCCCTGTCAAAACTGCTGCGCTCTGCCAATCTGGAATTTCACCCGTTGGTAGACTGCAAAGCCTATGTGTACCTGTGGAAAGGGCATCCACTGGCGCAGGAGCCGCAAATCTCCTTTCAACAGCTGGAGCGCTATCCCTGTCTCGCCTTTGACCAGGGAGACAACAGTTCCTTCTACTTTGCGGAGGAGATCCTCTCCACCAATGAATATCCGCAGGTCATCAAGGCCAATGACCGGGCCACCATGCTGAACCTGATGGTGGGACTGAACGGGTATACGCTGTGCTCCGGTATTATCTGTGAGGAGTTGAACGGAGACGATTTCATGGTAGTCCCCTTCTCAGGCGCAGACCAGGAGGCCAACAGCGTGATGGAGATCGGCTACGTCACCCGTGAAAACACGATTTTGAGCCAGATGGGAGAAAAGTACATCTCCGCAATGAAAGAATACCTTGCCATCTCCTGACCGGTTCAGAGAAAGCCGACGCCGGGTATAGTTTCAGGTTATGTCCAGCTATTTTCTTTTGGTATTAGCGGAAAACGGTTCCTGGCGTTAAAATAATGTCTGCTGAAATAAACCGCCATGCGGTTTATCTGCGCGGCGAAGGCCGCGCAATTTCATGAAACCAGCAGTTTTACGCTGGTTTCATGAAATGCAGCCATTATTACAATGTGTATTTCCGTTGGCACAGCTTGCTGTGTCAACGGAGGGTGCAAGGTTTTTTCGCATATTTGCATAAAACCTTGCACATGAACAAGGCCGACAGGCATGAAAGGCTTTGCCTTTCAATGCTTATGGCTTTGTTCAGTACACATTAAGATAAATACCAGCGAAAATGACGGAACTCCTACTGTTTCATTTCGCTGGAAGGAGAATGCAGATGAGAGAGAACACTGCGCTGCTGCACCAGCGCTTTCAGGGAGACCCGTCCACCGGCGGTACGCTGACTCCCATAGCCCAGACCTCCGCATTTCGTTGTCAGTCGGCAGAAGAACTGGAGGCCGTCTGCGCAGGGAAAAAGCCAGGTTACGCCTATTCTCGAATTGGCAATCCTACCATCAACTCCTTTGAGGTGCGTATGGCCGCACTGGAGGGCGGAGTGGCGGCGGTGGCCTGTTCCTCTGGTATGGCGGCGGTGTCTATGGCACTGCTGAACATCCTGGAGGCCGGGGACGAAATCATCGCCGGAGCGGGACTGTTCGGCGGTACGCTGGACCTGTTTCATGATTTGGAACCATTTGGAATCACCACCCGAACGGTAGAGCATCTGTCCCCGGAAGAAATCGAACCTTTGCTCAGTGAAAGAACCAAGGTGATTTTTGGGGAACTGATTGGAAATCCCAAACTGGATGTGATAGACATCCCAGCGGTTTCGGCGTTGGCCCATGAGCGAAACATCCCGCTGTTCATCGACAGCACCACCGCCACCCCCATTCTGGCGCACCCTTTGAAGCTGGGAGCGGATGTGGTCATTCACTCCACCTCCAAGTACATCAACGGAAGCGGAAGCGGCATCAGTGGGGTGATTATCGACGGGGGGACGTTCTCTTGGGACTTTGACCGCTATCAGGTGCTGGCGCCCTTCCGCCGGGCTGGGAAACTGGCCTTTACCCTGCGGCTGCGGGAGGACCTGTGGCGAAACTTCGGCGCCTGTGCCGCGCCATCCAACCTGTTCCTCAACAGTTTGGGATTAGAGACGCTGGGGCTGCGCATGGAGCGGCTCTGTGCCAACGCTCTGGGGCTGGCCCGCTTTTTAGAGGCGCATCCCGGCGTGGGGGAAGTGCGTTATCCCGGCCTGGAGAGCAGTCCGTTCTTCCTGTTGGTGCAGCAGGAACTGAACGGTATGGGTGGAGCCATTGTGACCGCCCGATTGGGGAGCAAGGCGCGTGCTTATCAGGTCATGAACCATTTGAAATATGCCCAAATTGCCACAAACATCGGAGATGTGCGGACGTTGGTCATTCACCCGGCCTCTACCATCTACCTGCATAGCAGTGAAAGCCAGCGGCGGAGCGCCGGTGTCTACGACGATTTGATTCGTATCAGTGTTGGGATTGAAGATTTGGAGGATTTGAAAGAGGATTTCGCCCAGGCGCTGGCGCAGGCCGACAGTAGGGCGTAACAAGGAGGAATCACTATGGCAGTTGATTACGCAGCATTAAAAGCCGGCGGATTCATGCGGCAAAAGCAGAAAAACCGGTTTTCCCTGCGCCTGAAGGTCGTGGGAGGAAAGGTAACAGTAGAACAGCTCCGGGCCATCGCGGACGCCGCAGAGCAATACGGTCAGGACTATGTCCACTTGACCTCACGGCAGGGAGTGGAGATCCCCTATGTCCGCCTGGAGGAGATCGACCAGGTGAAGGAGACGCTGGCCCAGGGCGATGTCGTTCCCGGCGTCTGCGGGCCAAGGGTGCGAACCGTCACCGCCTGTCAGGGTGCAGCCATCTGTCCCAGCGGCTGCATCGATACCTATGGCCTGGCCGAGGAATTGGACGCCCACTATTTTGGGCGGGAGCTGCCCCACAAATTTAAGTTCGGCGTCACCGGCTGTCAGAATAACTGCCTGAAAGCGGAAGAAAACGACGTGGGCATCAAGGGGGCTATGAGCGTTCACTGGAACGGAGAGCAATGTATTTTCTGCGGCGTCTGCGAAAAGGTCTGTCGAACCAAGGCGATTCGCATAGAGAACGGCGAAATCAAACTGGAAGAAAACGCCTGCAATCACTGTGGACGGTGCGTCAAGTCCTGCCCCGTGGACGCATGGGAGGGGACGCCGGGTTACCTGGTCTCTTTTGGCGGCACCTTCGGCAACCACATTGGCAAGGGAGAGGAATTGCTCCCTCTCGTGCCGGACAGAGAGACCTTGTTCCGTGTGACTGACGCGGCGATCAATTTCTTTGCCCAGTACGCAAAACCCGGCGAGCGTTTCCGGTTCACCTGTGACCGGGTGGGCTGGGACAAGCTGAAAGAACGGATCGAGGAGGCGTATCATGGCTGATATTCAAATCGACGAGCGCGTTGACATCACAGATGTCGTATGCCCTGTCACCTTCGTCAAGGTAAAGGTGGCGCTGGAGGAGTTGGAGGACGGGCAGGTCTTGGAGGTTCGCCTGAACGACGGTGAGCCGGTGCAAAACGTTCCCCGCTCCGTCAAAGAAGAGGGACACAAGGTACTGCGCCTGACCGATGGGGGCGACGGCACCTACCGTCTGCTGGTTCAGAAGGTGGAGGACGAAGATGCCTGAAAAAGTGGGAACCGATACCTTCCGCGCTCAGGTGCTGGAGGCACAGCGGCCTGTGGTCGCGGAGTTTTACGCCGATGGCTGTGTTCCCTGTCGGCGGCTGGCCCCGATTTTAAGTGCGTTGGAAGAAGAATACGCAGGGAAGGTTGACTTTGTCAAAATCAACACCGGCGCAAATGAAGCCCTGACCCAGACCTATGGCATTTTGGCCTCTCCCACGCTGATCCTCTTTCGGGACGGAGCGGAACAGGCCAGACTGCGGGGAGCGGTCAAAAAGCCGGAACTCATCAAATGGATAGGAGAGCAAGCACTATGAAATTGAATGTCGCTGGAACGGTAAAAGAATACGAGGAGGGGCTGACTGTGGCCCGGCTCATCGAACTGGAGAAGGTGGAAAGCCCCCTCTATGTCACCGTAGCACTGAATGACGACTACGTGGAGAGCGGAGCCTTTGACAACACCGTCTTACAGGATGGGGATACTGTGGAGTTCCTTTACTTTATGGGAGGCGGGCGCTGATGGCATTTACCAACGAACAACTGGAGCGCTATTCCCGTCACATCATCCTGAAGGAAGTGGGCGTGAAAGGCCAAAAGAAGCTGCTGAACGCCAAAGTGCTCATCATTGGCGCAGGCGGGTTGGGCGCTCCGGCGGCCATGTATCTGGCTGCGGCTGGCGTTGGCACCATCGGCATTGCCGATGCGGACGAGGTGGATCTGTCCAATTTGCAGCGGCAGATCATTCACACTACCCCCGATGTGAGCAAACCCAAAGTGCAGTCCGCCAAAGAAACAATGGAGGCCATCAACCCGGATGTAAAGGTCGTTCCCTACCACACCTTTGTGGATTCCGAGAACATCCTCGACATGATCCGGGATTATGATTTTATCATCGATGGGACGGACAACTTCCCCGCCAAGTTTCTCATCAACGATGCCTGCGTGATGGCGAAAAAGCCCTTTTCTCATGCAGGCATCATCCGGTTTCAAGGCCAGTTGATGACCTACGTCCCCGGAAAAGGCCCCTGCTACCGCTGCGTGTTCCGCGACCCGCCTCCCAAAGACGCAGTCCCGACCTGCAAGCAGGCGGGCGTTATTGGGGCAATGGGCGGCGTCATCGGCAGCCTCCAGGCGATGGAAGCGGTCAAGTACATCATTGGCCGGGGCGAACTGCTCACTGGCTATCTGCTGACCTACGACGCGATGACCATGACCTTCCGCAAGATCAAACTGCCGGAAAATACCGAAAACTGCCCGGTCTGCGGCAAGCATCCCACCATCACACAGTTGATCGACTACGAACAGACGGAATGTGAGGGGATCTGATGCTGTATCTGAACCGGGAACATCTGGAGATTATGCTGGCCCACGCCCGGACGGAGCTGCCCAACGAAGCCTGCGGCCTGATTGCAGGGACCAGGGACGGTGAGGACTGTACTGTGGAGCGGGTCTACTGTCTGACCAACACCGACCACAGCAGGGAGCATTTTTCCATCGACCCCAGAGAGCAGCTGACCGCCATCCGGGAAATGCGCACCCAGGGCCTGGTTCCCCTGGGAAATTGGCATTCCCACCCGGAAAGCCCCTCCCGGCCTTCCTCCGAGGACAGACGACTGGCCCGTGACCCAGGGGCGCGGTATCTCATCCTGTCTCTGATGGACACCCAGCAATCGGTGCTGCACGCCTTCCGGGTGCGCAACGGTGTCAGTTTCCAGGAGAAGATAAAAATTCGAGGGGAAGCAGCCGTCGGTATCGCTGCGGAGTGAATTGAGTGTGGATTCACGGAGGATGTTGCCATGTATGATGTCATCATTGTGGGCGGTGGCCCGGCAGGGCTGACTGCGGCCATATACGCCCGGCGTTCCGCCCTGTCCGCGCTGGTACTGGAGCGCGAGGACTGGGGCGGAGCCATTGTCAACGCGGCGCAGGTGGACAATTACCCCGGCGCGTTTCAGAAAAGCGGGTTTGGCTTGGCGGAATCCTTTCGCACCCAGGCGGAAGCCCTGGGCGCGGAGATGCGGGAGGGCAGCGCCGTTCAGTTAAGCAAAATAAACGGAGGGTTTCTTCTTACGCTGGAGGACAGCTCCGCCGTACGGGGAAAAACTGTCATTTTGGCGATGGGAACACAGCGGACCACGCTTGACGTGCCAGGAGAGGATTTGCCCGGCGTGTCCTACTGCGCCACCTGCGACGGCACGTTTTTTCGTGGCCGGACGGTCTGCGTGGTAGGCGGCGGCGATGGAGCGGTGGACGCCGCCCGCCTTTTGGCGAGGCTGGCCGCCAAAGTCTACCTGATTCATCGGCGGGAAACCTTTCGGGCGGCCCAGAGCGGTCTGCGGCAACTGGAGGACTGTCCAAATGTGGAGATCATCCCCAACGCCGTAGTCCGGGAAATCGTGGGGTCTGACCGGGTCAGCACTGTGATTCTGGAGGATGTTCACAGCCGCGCCCACCGGGAACTGCCGGTGGAAGGAGTGTTCGTCTCCATCGGCTCCCGGCCCAATACAAGCTGGCTGCCGAAGGCCATTGGGCGGGATGCTGCCGGGTATCTGGTGGCGTCAGAGGATGGTGCGACCAGCTTGCCTGGTGTCTTTGCGGCTGGAGACCTCCGGACAAAGGCGCTTCGGCAGGTGGTCACCGCTGCTGCGGACGGAGCCGCCTGTATCCGGTCAGTGGAGGCATATTTGGGGCGGCTGTAGGATTGCCCCTCCATAGGACTGCCCTTTTCACTGTGGCCTGACAGCTTCTCCCTGTCAGGCCATTCTTTTATCAAAAATCGGGGTGATAAACTCATGTGCGCAAAAAGGTCGATTCTCGTGGCGATTGACGAGATGCCGGAACCAGTTTGGGCGACGTTTTCAGAGCAGTTTGACATTACTTTTCTCCGGGACGGCAGAGACGTGAAGCCATTGCTCCAGCAGAGGAGCTTCGACATTCTCTTTCTGGATCTCTTTCTATCCGGAGAAGATGGATTGCAGCTGTTGCGGGACATCCATTGCCCTCAAGGGGCACTTCTACCGTCAAGCGGTACTTCCGAAGCTACGCTTCTCCCTGCGGCACTTACCGTCAAGCGGTACTCCCGCTGCGCTCCCAGTCGTGCCTCCCTGACAGACGGTGTCCTCCCGGCGGTCATTCTAACCAGTGCAGCTCCTAACTTTTCCTTTGCCAGGGAGGGATTGCTCTATGGGGCCTGCGACTATCTCCTGCACCCTTTTGAGCAACAAACCCTGGCTGAATGTCTGGAACGTGTGTGCCGCCGACAGGACAGCCAGTCTCAGGCAAGGAGCGGAGAAGAAGTGCCGCTTGACGGCATAGATCGTGTTCTGAAGGAATTGCTGCCCACGCTCACTCCCTGCCTGGGAACAGACGTTTTTCCCCATCGGTTGGAGCAGTGTATGGAGCAGATTTTGGCCTGCACACCCAACCCCATTCAGGCGGATCACCAGTGCCGGGTCTTTTTTCGGATGTTGGTGAAAGAGACCTTTGAACGATATAGCTGGCTGTCCAGTTTCCTCACATGGTCGGAGTGTGAGGGAATTGAAGCGATCCGTGACAACGACAGCCATTTAGTACAGTCCACCTGTATGCACAAGGGGAATTGGTTAAACAGCACGATTTCTATCCTCTACCCGGCAACGAAAGACCAGACCATCAACGAGGTTCTTGTCTATATGCTGAACCATGTGGATACGCCGGGCTTTCAGCGTGAGGTGGCCCAGACCTTTTACATCAGCCCTTCTGCCCTCAGTGAGCGCTTCGCAAGGACCGTGGGGATTTCTTATCACACCTGGGTGCAGCGTATCCGCCTCCATCGAGCGGCGTTCCTGCTTCGTAATACCGATTTGAAGCTCTACGAGGTCTGCGCTCAGCTTGGTTTCCGGGATGCCAGCTATTTTTCCCGTCAGTTCCGCCAACAGATGGGCGTCTCTGTTTCGGATTATCGAAAGGCTCCAGGACAGGATTTTCAAATCTAAGGAAAACGGCAGCGTGGTTTTTAACGCTGCCGTTTTTTGAGAGAAGCGATTCCCTGCAAGGGCGGAAACAATTCGGAACTGGGCGGAATCGTTTCACAAGGCCGAGTCAGGGGTTGCATTTTTTTCGTTGTAGGGTAAAATAGCTCTCGTAACATAAACCTGCTAATCCGGTAGGAATATAGGGAGATGAAACCGATGCGATTCTTTCCATTCCCGGATCTCCTTCCTCTGCAAATGCGATGTCGCGTCTCAGATATGGCAACCGAAGGACATCCACTTATCACGAAATGAGGTACATAAAAATGAAAAAGCTCAAGCAAATCACCGCGCTGCTGCTGTCGTTGTCTCTGGTTTTGGGGGCGCTGACCGCCTGCTCCAGCTCCAGCAGCTCCGACACCGGCGATGCCGACGCCTCTGTCGTTTCCGCCGATTCCGACGCTTCTGCGGCCACGGAAAGCGAGGCTACAGAGGACGCAGAATCCACGTCCACTGAGGCGGTGGAGATCACCAACGTCTCTTACGACCCCACCCGTGAGCTGTACGCAGCCTACAATGAGCTGTTCGCCGCCTACTGGCTGGAGGAAACCGGCCAGGAGGTCACCATTGTCCAGTCCCACGGCGGCTCCGGCAAGCAGGCCCTTGAGGTAGCCAACGGGCTGGAGGCCGATGTAGTCACCCTGGCTCTGGAGGGCGACGTGGACGCCGTTCGGGACGCCGGCCTCATTGAGGACGGCTACACCTCCGAATTTGACAACGACAGCTCCCCTTACACCTCCTCCATCGTGTTCCTGGTACATTCCGGCAATCCCCTGGAAATCTACGACTGGGACGACCTGCTCCGGGACGATGTTGGTATCATCACTCCCAACCCCAAGACCTCCGGCGGCGCCCGTTGGAACTATCTGGCCGCCTGGTACTACTTTGAACAGCAGGGCCAAAGTGAGGACGAAATCATCGCGTCTATGACCACCCTCTACGAAAACGTGGTCGTGCTGGACTCCGGCGCACGAGGCGCCACCACCTCCTTTGTGGAGAACGGTCAGGGCGATGTACTGCTGGCCTGGGAGAACGAAGCATTTCTGACACTGGAAGAATACCCTGGTGAATATGAAATCGTCTACCCCTCCGTCTCCATCCTGTGCCAGCCCACGGTGGCCATCGTCGATGAGGTAGTTGACAACCGGGGAACCAGAGATGTCGCTACCGCTTACCTGGAGTATCTCTACTCTGACGAGGCCCAGGAGCTGGAGGCCCAGAACTTCTACCGCCCCACCAACGAGGAGGTTCTGGCGGCCTACACCTTGGAGACTGACAGCAAGACCATAACAGAGATCCCCGAAGACGGCAAGTGGATCATCACCGACGGCTTTGAGCTGACCGACATCAACTACTTTGGCGGCTGGGATGAGGCCACGGAAAAGCACTTTGTGGACGGCGGTATTTTCGACAGCTTCTACGAAGAAGCGGAATAACGAATCACCGCTGCTTTGAAACAGGGGAATGGGCTTCGGCCCATTCCTCTTTCCTTACGAAAGGGTGAAAGCACTTTGAAACGCAAACAGAAGAAAAAAACACGGGTCATTCCTGGCTTCGGCCTGTCGCTGGGCGTTACTGTCACCATTTTGAGCCTGGTGGTCGTTATCCCCCTCTGTTCGCTGGTGGTGTTCACCAGCCAACTGAGTTTTTCGGACTTTCTCTCCACCGTGACCTCCTCGCGGGTCATGTCCAGCTACTGGGTCAGCTTTTCAACGGCGCTGGTGGCATCCCTAATCAACGCCGGAATGGGCCTCATGATTGCCTGGGTACTGGTGCGGTATGACTTCCCAGGGAAGCGAATCATGGACGGCATGATTGAGATCCCCTTCGCCCTCCCCACCGCCGTGGCCGGCATCTCTCTGACCCATCTGACCACCACAAACGGCTGGGTGGGCAGTCTGTTCGATAAAATCGGCATCCAAATCGCTTACACCAGAATCGGCATCACGGTGGCCCTGGTCTTTATCGGCATCCCCTTCGTGGTGCGCTCTGTCCAGCCGGTTTTGGAAAAAATCGACCCCCAGTACGAAGAGGCGGCGGGCATGATGGGGGCCACCCGATGCTATACGTTTTTCCGGGTGATCCTCCCGGAGATCCTCCCCGCGCTGATTGCCGGTTTTACGATGGCCTTTGCCCGCTGCCTGGGGGAATACGGCAGCGTGGTATTTATCGCGGGAAACACCCCTTACAAAACGGAAATTACGCCTTTGCTGATTATGGCTCAGCTTCAGGAATATGATTATGCCAGCGCCACCTCCATTGCCCTGGTTATGCTCATCGCGGCGTTCCTGATTCTGTTTATCAACGCCGTTCTGCAAAGCCGCACGTCCAAAATCGTCAGCGGCATCGAATAGGAGGCCCACAATGAAACAAAAACAGTCAGGCCCATTGAAGTGGGTCCTCATCGGCGGCAGCGCATTTTTTCTGTTTGTCATGCTGATTCTGCCTCTGATTTACGTTCTCTCCACCGCCTTTCGAGAGGGGATACAGGTGTATATCGAGTCGGTGACGGATGAATACGCAGTGAAGGCCATCCTTTTGACCATCAGGGCCACAGTATCCGCTGTGGTCATCAACACCCTGTTCGGGGTGTTCGCTGCCTGGTGCATCACCCGGTTTCAGTTCCGGGGGAAGAAAATCATCTCTACTCTCATCGACTTGCCCTTGACAGTCTCACCCATTATCGCGGGCCTGATTTATGTCCTCACCTTTGGACGGCAGAGCGCTCTCTACCCCTACCTCCAGAAACTGGGTATTTCTATCATCTACGCAGTCCCAGGCATCGTTCTGGCGACGATTTTTGTCACCTTTCCCTTTATTTCCCGCGAAATTATCCCGGTGCTCACCGCTGCCGGGACGGACGAGGAGGAGGCCGCAGCCCTGATGGGCGCCAACGGCTGGACGATCTTTTGGCGGGTGACGTTCCCACATATCAAGTGGGTGCTGCTCTACGGCGTGGTGCTGTGTACCGCCCGTGCTATGGGAGAGTTCGGCGCGGTCTCCGTCCTCTCCGGGCACCTGCGAGGCAAGACCAACACCATGCCTCTGTACATCGAGCTGCTGTATCAGGGCTACGACTACACAGGAGCGTTTGCCATCTCCTCCATTCTGGTGGTCATGGCCATCGTCATTTTGATTTTGCGCAGCGTGCTGGAATATCTCGGCAAGAAAGACAGGGAGGCTTAAACGATGGAACAGCAATATTATGTGGAAATGCGGGACATCAACAAACAGTTCGGCGATTTTCAGGCGCTGGAGCAAATCAACTTCGGCATTGAGAAGGGCAAATTGATCGGTCTGCTGGGTCCCAGCGGCAGCGGAAAGACCACCATCCTCCGTATCCTGGCGGGATTGGAGACCGCCGAGACCGGCGACATTATCATCAACGGCCAGGTGGTCAACGACATTCCCGCCAGCCAGCGGGGAATTGGATTTGTGTTCCAAAACTACGCCCTGTTTCGCTACATGACCGTGTTTGAAAATGTGGCCTTCGGCCTGCGGGTACAAAAGTGGCCCAAGTCCAGGGTCAAAGAACGAGTGAACGAAATGCTCCGACTGGTGGGGCTGGAGGGATTGGAAAAGCGTTATCCCAGCCAACTCTCCGGCGGGCAGCGGCAGCGGGTCGCTTTCGCCAGGGCGCTGGCCCCGGAGCCACAGCTTTTGCTGCTGGATGAACCATTTGCCGCCATCGACGCCAAAGTGCGCCAGGAACTGCGGAGATGGCTGAAGGGGATGATTTCCACCGTTGGCATCACCAGCATCTTTGTTACCCATGACCAGGAAGAGGCCATTGAGGTGGCCGATGAAATCATCATCACCAATCAGGGCCGCATTGAACAGATCGGCAAGCCTGTGGACATCTACCGGAACCCTACCACTCCATTTGTGGCCCGCTTCATCGGAGATTCCGCCGAACTGGAAAACGTCCACCTGTTCCCCGGCTTCGAGTATGCGGCGGATCAAATCAAGCACGCTATCATTCGTCCGGAATATCTGACCGTCTACAAAAAGGGGGAGCCGGTGGAGTATCCCAACAGCGTGGAACCGGGGGTGGTGGTGCAGTCCGCCTTCCGGGGAACCGTGACGGAGTATCAGATCCGACTCTCCGACGGCACGATCCTCACCGCCAACCGTCTGGTGGATACCGCACCTTTGGCCGAGGGCGAACAGGTGCAAATCTTCGCCCGACGACTGCTGGCCTTCGATGAGGAACGTGCTTTCCCGGTGGAGAACATCTGCCTTGCCGGGGTACGGCCATACGTCATTTAAGGAATCGAAACGGAAAAAGCGAATAGCGAATGAGAAAGAGGGAGAAATCATTGCCATTCCATATTGTAGAAAAGACCGCGGACATCCTCATCATCGGCGGCGGGACGGCGGGGTGCTGGGCCGCGCTGACCTTAGCCGCCCATGAGGGGCTGTCGGTGCTGGTCACGGAAAAAGCCAACATCCGGCGCAGCGGCTGCCTTGCAGCAGGTGTGAACGCCATCAACGCCTATATCCCGGCAGGAAAAACGCCGGAGGACTATTTGGAGTACGTCCGCTGGGACGCGGCGGGCATTATTCGGGACGATTTGGTGCTGTCTATGGCCCAGCGTTTCAACAGCGTCGTTGGTCGGCTGGAAGAACTGGGCCTGGTCATCTTGAAGGATGAGACCGGGGCTTATGCGCTTCGGGGACAGTGGAACATCAAAATCAACGGGGAAAACATCAAACCGCTCCTGTCCCAGGCGGTCTATCGGACGAAAAATGTTGAGGTACTCAACCATGTGAACATCACCGATTACCTGACCTTAAATGGTCGGGTGGTCGGGGCCGCCGGGTTTTCCGTCCGGGAGCAAACCGCCTATTTCCTCCGCGCAAGAGCGGTGATTTGCACTGCCGGGGGCGCGGCGGGGCTGTACCGGCCCAATAACCCCGGCTTTTCCCAGCATAAAATGTGGTACCCCCCTTTTAACACCGGAACGGGGTATGCACTTGGCATCCGTGCAGGAGCGGAAATGACCACCTTCGAGATGCGATTTGTGGCCCAGCGGTGCAAGGATACCATTGCCCCCACCGGCACCATCGCCCTGGGGGTGGGAGCGAAGCAAGTCAACGCGCAGGGAGAGGAATACACCAGCCGATATGGACTTTCTACCTCCGGCCGGGCCTACGGCACCACCAATGAAACCCACCAGGGGCGGGGGCCGTGTTACCTGAACACCGTCGGCATCACCTCCAAACAGGATGAAGAACTGCTGAAAGCCTACTTAAACATGGCTCCCAGTCAAACCCTCAAGTGGCTGGAAAGCGGGAAACGGCCCTCTCAGCAAAATGTAGAGCTGGAGGGAACAGAGCCGTATGTGGTGGGCGGACACACCGCCAGCGGTTACTGGGTGGATACCGGACGGCGCACCACCCTGCGAGGGCTGTACGCCGCCGGGGATGTGGCTGGCGGCGCACCGAAAAAATTTGTCACCGGAGCGCTGGCAGAGGGAGAAATCGCAGCTGACACCGCCCTGGCCGATTTGCCGGGGCTGCCCCTGCCAGAGGATGAAGCCCTGCAAGCGCAGGAGCAGGCCATCCTCCAGACCTACGAGCAGCACCTGACCCCAGCAGATACGCCGTCAAGCGGCACTTCCGCTGCGCTCCCTGCCTGCCGCTACACCAGCCAGCAGTTGGAGGAGGCCATGCAGAAGGTGATGGACGACTACGCCGGAGGGATCCACAGCAGCTACCGCTACAGCGAGGCTCAGCTGGACATTGCAGAGGAGCGGCTGGAGGGTTTGACGGCGCTGGCACAAAATCTCAGGGGGACAGACACCGACGATCTGCTTCACATCTATGAACTAAAGGACCGGCTTTTGGTATGCCAAAGCCTGATCGCCCATCTGCGGGCCAGAAGGGAAACTCGTTGGGCAGGGTTTGGCTTCAACACGGATTACCCCGGTGTGGACGACAGTTGGCAGCTTTACGTCAACTCGCGTCTGGAGAACGGAACACTAAAAATACACTATCGAAACCTGGTGAAGGAGGCGATTACCTTTGAGTATCCTGATTCAAACGGATAAGTGCCGGAACTGCGGACGCTGTATAGAAGCCTGCCCCGGAAATCTGATTCAGGTGAATCCCCAAGGAAAAGTCTGGCTTCGCCACCCGGAGGAGTGCTGGGGATGCACCTCCTGCCTGAAAGAGTGCCAGTTCGAGGCCATCTATTTTTATCTGGGCGCGGACATTGGCGGGCGGGGGAGCCTGATGCACACCCGTCGGGAGGGGGATTTGTGCCACTGGATCGTAGAGCCGCCGGATGGCAGACCAGTGGTAATTACGGTAGACCGGCGCAGCGCAAACAAATATTAGGAGGGAAAACATGAGCAGCCTATCCCATCTGGAGAAACTGGAGGCGGAGGCCATCTACATTATGCGGGAGGTTGCAGCGGAGTGCGAAAGACCAGTGATGCTCTATTCGATTGGCAAGGACAGCTCCGTTTTGCTTCACCTGGCGCTCAAAGCCTTTTACCCGGAAAAGCCTCCCTTCCCCTTTCTCCATGTGAACACCACCTGGAAATTCCACGAGATGATTGCGTTCCGGGACAAGACGGCGGAGAAATACGGCATCGAAATGCTGGAGTATATCAATCAGGAGGGCGTGGCCCAGGGGATCAACCCCTTTGACAGCGGTTCCTCCTACACAGACATCATGAAAACCCAGGCGTTGAAGCAGGCTCTGACCAAATACGGTTTTACTGCGGCCTTCGGTGGGGGCCGCCGGGACGAGGAAAAGAGCCGGGCCAAGGAACGCATCTTCTCCTTCCGCAACGCAGCCCAGGCATGGGACCCGAAAAACCAGCGGCCAGAGATGTGGAAGCTGTACAACACAGAGATTTATCAGGGAGAAAGCATCCGGGTATTCCCCATTTCTAACTGGACGGAAAAAGACATCTGGCAATATATCAAACAGGAAAACATTGAAATCGTCCCTCTGTATTTTGCCAAAAAACGCCCCGTGGTGGAGCGAAATGGCAACCTCATTATGGTGGATGATGACCGCATTTTGCAGCATTTGCGCCCTGGCGAGAAGGTTACGGAAAAAAAGGTGCGCTTCCGCACCCTGGGCTGTTATCCGCTCACCGGCGGAGTGGAATCCGAAGCAGATACGTTGGACGCCATTATTGAGGAGACGTTAGGCTCTGTGGAATCCGAGCGCACCAGCCGGGTCATCGACAGCGACGATGGTTTTGCCAGCATGGAAAAGCGGAAGCGGGAGGGATATTTCTGATGAATGACCTGTTGAAATTTATCACTTGCGGCAGCGTGGACGATGGAAAATCCACCCTCATTGGACATATCTTATACGATGCCAAGCTGCTCTATACCGATCAGGAAAAGGCCCTGGAACTGGACAGCAAGGTTGGCTCCCGTAGCGGCAAAATCGACTACTCCCTGCTGCTGGACGGATTGATGGCCGAGCGGGAACAGGGAATCACCATTGATGTGGCCTACCGCTACTTCACCACCGACAAGCGCAGCTTTATTGTAGCAGATACGCCTGGTCATGAGGAGTACACCCGCAACATGGCGGTGGGAGCGTCCTTTGCCGACCTGTCGGTGATATTGCTGGATGCCACAAAGGGCGTTCTGGTGCAGACCCGCCGCCATGCCCGTATTTGCAAACTGATGGGGATTCGGCATTTTGTCTTTGTCGCTAACAAGATGGACTTGGCTGGTTACAGTCAGCTTTGTTTTTCCGATATTCAAAGAGAAGTGGCAGCACTGACGGCTGAACTGGGTCTGGAGAACGTGGTCATCATTCCCGCCAGCGCCACAGAGGGAGACAATGTGACCGCTCGTTCTCCTCGAATGCCCTGGTACAATGGGCCAGCGCTGCTGGAGTATCTGGAAACGGTAGATATTACGCAGAAAGAGATCAATGGCGCCTTTTGTATGCCCGTCCAGCGGGTCTGCCGTCCGAATCACCAATTTCGAGGATTTCAGGGGCAAATCGAGTCCGGCAGCATTGCCGTTGGGGATCAAATCTGTGTCTACCCCAGCGGGGAACATAGCCAGGTCACTCAAGTTTTAGTAGGAAACCATTCGGTGCAGCGGGCGGAAACCGGTCAGCCGGTGACACTCCAGCTGACCCGGGAGATAGATGTCTCCCGCGGGTGTGTCCTGTCTGGGAAAAATCAATGGAAGCCAGCGCACAAGGCAGAGGTGACCCTCCTTTGGATGGATGATGTCCCCCTGTCTGTCGGGAAGGATTACCTGATGAAGCTGGGCACCAAACGGGTTTGGGCCACGGTGGAAACCATCGACTACCAGTTAGATGTCAACACCGGAAGCAAGCTGCCTGCTCAAAGTGTGGAGAAAAACGGTATCGTCCGTTGCAAACTGTCTTTCGCGGAACCAGTTATGGCAGAGATGTTTGCGCAAAACAAGGCGCTGGGTGCGCTGATTCTCATTGACCGGGTCTCTCATATGACTGCCGCCTGTGGGGTAGTGGAGGCTTTGGACAAAGCGGAGACCCAGCCCACCTTTACAGACGGTGTACATTCGCTCAACGGCAGCCTGTTTGATACCTGGACCTATCGACTGGACAGCGATACCCTGGGGCGTCAGCCCTGGACGGGAACCCTGCGATTGGGAGATGCGATTCCTCTGACCGGTAAGAGCTTTCATTACCCGGAAGCGTTCGACGTGGTCTCCCCGGAACAGGGTACGGCTGTCCTCATCCGAAATAGTGCGGTGCAGGAACTGCTGCCGCTGGAGGAGTATGTTTGCACAGGCGTGTCGGTGCTGGATCAGCGGGGATTCCGACTGAATGTCCGCTCTCAGGAAGATTGGAACGCCTTTCTGCATCAATGGCAGGAGAGCGGGGCGCTTGCTGCCTATCAGAATTGGTCGGTATGGGCCGTGACTGGCCTTTATACCATTGAAAAATCTCCCGAAATTTCTTCAAAACCATAATTGGAAAGAACCTTTGCCCGGTTATAGCGTCAGGCTATATCCGGGTATTTTCTTTCGGTATTGGACGGGTTCGGCGGCTGGTGTTACCATTTTATTCACCAAACAATTCACTGTGTCAGGAAAAAGGAAGGAACGTTGCAGATGGAACGGGGCATTGAGACAAAATGTATTTACGGGGACGGTACGAAATTTGAAGGGGAACAAACCGGCTCCATCAGCTTCCCCATTTACCAGACCGCCACCTTTGCTCACCCGGCGGTGGGACAAAGCACCGGCTACGATTACAGCCGCCTGCAAAACCCCACCCGGCAGCAGCTGGAGCAGGTGGTCGCCTCTCTGGAGGGCGGCGTGGACGCCCTGGCCTTCTCCAGCGGCATGGCAGCGATGACCGCGCTGATGGAATTGTTCCGTCCGGGTGACCATATCATCACCGACGCCGACCTGTACGGCGGGAGCATCCGGCTGTTCCGCTCCATCAGCCAAAAGAACGGCATTTCGTTCAGCCACATCGACTGTACCAAAGAGGATGTTGAATCCTATATTCAGGAAAACACCAGAGCCATTTTGATTGAAACGCCCACCAATCCCATGATGAATGTAATAGACATCCGCAGGATGGCGGAGACAGCAAAACGCCACGGACTGCTGCTTATCGTGGACAACACCTTCCTGTCCCCCTATTTCCAGAAGCCGCTGACCCTGGGAGCGGACATCGTGCTTCACAGCGGGACAAAATTCCTGGGCGGACACAACGACACCCTGGCGGGCTTTCTGGTGACAGATTCACCGGAGTTGTCCGAACAGCTCCGCTTTATCAGTAAGACCGTCGGTTCCGGGTTGCCCCCCTTTGACAGTTGGCTGATTCTCCGGGGCATTAAGACCCTTCCCATCCGCATGGAGCGGGCGCAGGAAAACGCCCAGGCCATTGTCCAATTTTTATTGGGAGAGCGCCGGGTGCGGAAGGTCTATTACCCCGGCATATCCGGCACACGAGCCTATGAAATCTGTCGGCGGCAGGCCAGCGGCTTCGGAAGCATGATTACCTTTGAAGTGGAAAGCCGGGAGCTGGCCCTCCACCTGCTGAAAAACACCAAATTGATCCCCTTCGCGGAGAGTTTGGGCGGCGTGGAGACGCTGCTGACCTATCCCACCACCCAGACCCACGCCGACGTGCCGGTGGACATCCAACGGAAAAACGGCATCACAGACCGGGTGCTGCGCCTGTCGGTGGGCATCGAGACAAAAGAGGACTTGATTCAGGATTTGAAACAGGCGATGGATTCCTTTGAGGCATCGCCCTGACAGGAGGAGCAACGTCATGGGAGAACGGAATTTGGACTTTGACCGGGTCATTGACCGGCGCAGCACGGATTGTCTGAAATACGACTTTGCGGTGCGTCGGGGCAAGCCGGAGGATGTGCTGCCCCTGTGGGTGGCGGATATGGACTTTCCTACCTCCAGCTATGTGCTGGACGCCCTTCAGGAGCGGGTGGCCCACGGTATTTTCGGCTATACGGAGAGCGGAGACCGCTACTTTGAGGCGGTGGCCGGGTGGATGGAGCGCAAACATGGCTGGCAGGTAAAGCAAAGCTGGCT
>MSHH01000054.1 GCA_001941075.1 Oscillospiraceae bacterium Zagget6
ACTTCGTGATGGTCATGCCCTCGCAAACGGCCTTTCCGTTATAGGTGCCGGTGTGGCCATAGCCAATCGTCCACACTCCCGCCGCGCACTTCGTGGCGGTCAGGCACAGCCCCTCAAAGGACTTGATGAGGGAAATGCCGGTGGAACTGGTGGTTTTACCCATTGTCTTTATCTCCTTTCACCCCGAACAGCGCCGTCAGCTTGTCCGGCAGCAGGTCTGGGTTGATTTTGCAGATGTTCTCTAAACTGGAACCGATTTCCATAATGACGATGTAAGCGCACACCGCCCCGGCCACGGGGACAGTCGCGCCCAGCTCCAGCCAGGTCTGGGCATAGTCCACCAGAATCCCCAAAGCCATGCATAGCAGAAGCCCCAGCTTGTGGAACAGCCCCTGCCGCATGACAGAACTCGAAAATGTGCCGGTTGCCAGCGCCTGAATCAGGCCGGTGATGAAATCCAATGCGATAAACGCGCAAGTGATAAGATAACTCATAACAATCATTCCTTTCGTTTGTTCGGTAAAGTGGGCCGCTGAAACAGACCCGGCAGTTACGCTTCCGCTGTGTCGATCAGCCACCACAGACGGTCAACGTCCTTGTAGGTCAGTGGGTCAAGCCCGCCCTCCCCGCAGGCGTCCAGCACCTCAGCCGGGACGGTATGCACCCGGACGGCGGTCTCGGTGTTCAGCAGCTCTGTCACCTCGGCCACCAGTGCCGCCTGCTGTGACTGGTCTGCGGCGGTGATTTTCTCCGGTGTGGCCCCGTACCGGCTGCAGATGTCGGTGAGGCTTGCAAGGTACGCCTTGTAGGCCGCCTCCACCTCCGGCAGGCTGCGCCGCAGGGCGTACAGCAGCTTGATGGGCAGGCGCTTGTCCTGCAATGCTTTCCCTTCTGTGGAGCCCATACCGGTCAAAATAGACACGATATGGGAATTTTTCATGATCTTTTCTGTCATAGCTCATTCCTCGCTTTCTGTGTATGCCTTCCAGAGGTTCTCCGTGCCGGTGGTACCCGGCTCCCAGACATTCTGGCCGTTGTAGACGCTGATCCACAGCGTCCCGTTGTGGGACACGATGGCCCCATACTGGTAGTTCGTGGAACCCCCGTCCCACACCGTCCACTCCGGATAGCTGGTGCCGGTGTCCCCGGTGTCGCTGCCGGTGCCGCTCCCCAGCGCCGCCACAGCGTCCTCCAGAGCGGTGACCCGCTCCGCCAGCAGGGCCACTGTAGCCTCCAGTTCTGGCCGCTCCTGCTCCGTGTCCAGGTTGGCCTCCACGGCGGACAGCAGGAGGGTGCGCTCCTCCTCCGTCAGGCAGCCCCCGGCGTACAGGACAGTGATTTTTTCCGTCATGTCGGACAGGGTGTAATCTCCGCTCTGAATGGCGGAGAGCAGAATGTTGTAGATGCTCACTTGAAAACCTCCTTTTGCAGACTGTGAATCTGGTGTTTCAGTGTTTGGATTTCGGCCACCAGCAGGGGAATCAGTTCCACATAAGCGATGCTCTTCATGCCGGTGGCGGCGTTGGTTTGCACCAGAGCGCTGCCGTGGATGTCCAGCGCATCCAGCGCCGCCTCCACATCCTGCGCCACGAAGCCGTAATGTACCAGCGCCGGGTCATCCCGCAGCCGGTAGGATACCGGGGCCAGCGTGTCCACAAGGCCCCGCCCGTCCAGAGGTTGAATGTTCTGTTTGAGCCGCCGGTCCGAGCTGGTGGTGATGGATTTGCTGGAGGTGATAGAGCTACCGTACAGATAAGTGGCATAACTGCTGTTCCCGACAAGGAATTGATTGCTGGCGTTGACGTATTCAAACTTGGAATAGCTGCCGCTGGACAGGTAGTGGTGGACACCGTAGCCATTGGCAAGGGCGATGCCACTGTTGGGTACGAGAACGCTGCCCCCTATGGTAGTGCTCCCAGCTATGGTCAGCGTATTCGCCCATGTGTCGCCAGCCTTGTTCACCCTGAACGGGCAGTCTGCATAGCTCTCATGACTTGTGCCACCGGCCGCAAACACATAAACTGTCTCATCGGAGGGGCGTTGCATGACAGCCACGCCGGTGTCTGCATCGCCGCCATAGATTTTGTAATCGGTGATACTCCAACCGCCAATCGTGCCTTTTTCAGATATTAACGTGCCATCTTTGGTCACCCTGAACGGGCAGTCCGCGTAGCTTGCGTGGCTCGTACCACCCGCAGCAAATACATAGAGCGTGTCCTCTGTCGGCATCTGCATCACGGCCACACCTGTAGTGGAATCGCCGCCACAAATTTTGTAGCCGGTGACGCGCCAGCCGCCGATAATCGATTCATCCCCTGCGGTAATGGTGCCGGACAGGGCAAGGTTCCCGCTCTCGTCCAGGCTGATGTTATCTGCTGAGATGGTAAATTTGATGGTGTCGTCCTCACCGTTACCCAGCCGCAAATAGCCGGTATCGGAATCAGTCGTCACGCACAGGGCAATGCTGTCGGACAGTACTTCGATTTGCGCCAGCGCCGCATTTAATTCCTCGCTGGAGTAAAGCACGATGTCCGTGGCATATAGTTCGGTGGCCGCCGCTGTGGTGCTGTCATAGGTGGCGTAGCAGTACAAGTAAAAATACTGGCTTGTAGCGGTAGTTGTGATGGTGGTGGAATAGGTGACCCAGCCGGTGGTCAGTTCTTCTTCATCGTGGAGATAGGCATATACGCTGCCCAGCCGAATCCGTGCCGCAGGTGTACAGTCATCTCCACAGGCCAACTTAATCTTAATGATATAGGTGCCTGCCGGTAGATTGACCGTCTGCCGGACATAATAGGACGAGCCGCCCCGGGTGAAGCAGATACAGGACACATCATCATAGGTGCCGACGGTGATATAGGTGGAGCTTGGGCGGTACCACGAATAGCTCGCGCCAAAGGTGGTGTATCCCTCAAACGTGCCGTCTGCAATGATGTTTCCGGACTGAATGGCCGTGGATTCCCGCACCGTGGCGGTGATGCTGGTGGCGGTGGTCTCCAGCGTAGCTACCTTACTGCTCAGCGTCGAGTAGTTCTCCGCCACCGTGGTGGTCAGGTCGGCCACCTCAGTGGTGATTCCGCTGATGGTCTGGGTGACGATAGCATACTGATCCTGAATGGTAGTGATGGACTCCGCGGCGTCCTCCGGCGCCGGTGTCCAGTCTGTGGCCACGTTGCCCTGCTCGATTTTTACATGGGCGATATCCAGATAGTTACCGGCTGTCACTTTGAGGTAGGTCAGCCCAATGCCAAAATACTCATAAGCGTAGCTGTTCTGCCCCTCCACGATGTATTTTATAAAGGGTAACTTACCACGCTGCCCGAAAATACATCATGACTGCGGCTCGTTTGTGGTAAATTAGTAGCAGTTATGAAGATTGGGGGTGATAATCCCAGAATCACCGTAGCTGCAAACAAATCCATCACAGAAGGGAGCCTTAAATGGACATCACTTACACAAAATGCGGGGACTATTACCTCCCCAACATCGCACTTTCTGACACCACACACTACCACATCGGAAAATATGGCAGGATGCGCCGGGCATTTCTCCAGGAACACCGCCCCATTCAGTATAGCGACTTGGTGCTGACGGAAAAGCTGTTCCCCCACCTGGCGGAGATCGACGAAGCCTGCTATCAACGGCTGGATGTCATGATCCCGGCCATGGCTGAACAGGAGGGCGTGACCGCCGCACTGAAAAGAGCTGATCAGATGGAATGGGTGCGTCGTATGAACAGCATCAAATCCAGAGCCGAGGAGGTTATTCTGGCTGAGTTGATCTACGCCGATTAAAAGGAAAGGCGAGTAAATGTAGAGGCGGTAGTAAATCCTGAAAAGGAGGATTTACTACCGCCAGATGCAGAATTGCCAAGCATGGGTTTCAAGTCATGGTTTTCGTAACTTGAAACCCGTTTCATATGGAAACGGGGATGCCATTTTACGAACCGATTATAGCAAGGACTCACCACTTAGCGAAATTTTATGTTGTTGACTGCACTTGATTCTCTGTCCAGCGATTCTCTGTATTGCGTTCTGCCTACGCTGTTATAGGAAAAATCACACCAATCAAAATAAAAACGCTGAAATCAGCGAAATGGAAAATCGACCGTATGTAGAGGCCACATCGACTGTGATGGATGGGATTGCTTGTAAGCGTGTTCACCGGGTCTAGGCCATCAAAGGAGCCGACTTGTGAATGCAAGGCGGCCTACAATAATTTCGGTAGCGGCTACCAAAATCAAATACAATGCTGATAGGCTTTCACATATTAAAGTAGCACTGGACATTTTGTCCGGTGCTACTTTTGCTACGCCTGTGCTTATTTATCATCCTGTAGGCTATCCGTAAGGAGGTCGCTCAGCCCCTGTGACAGCACCTTGGCTCGCAGCTGGGTGGTATCCAGTTCGGGATAGTGGTACCGCCAGCAGTCATAGTCCTCTTTGGCGCTCTCCCCGGCCTCCAGCTTTGCGGACTGCTCCTGCCATGCACAGAGCATCCGGTGCAGTTCAGCGGCGTCCTTCCCCTGCTGTACATCAACATGGAGGACGATTTGGCCGTCCAATTCTGTGACCTTCAGACCATAGGTGTCCTCTAGCGTGAAAAGTGTGTGCATCAGGCCGGTATAGCTGTCGATGTCTGGAACGGTCAGAGCTTGGGGTGAAACATCCAGCGTTTTCGCCAACCGGCTCGTGATGTCGGCTTTTGGCGTTCTGCTGCCCGATTCATACTGTGCCATACGCACGTCAGCGTTGCTCTCCGGAAATCCAACGGCTTGCCCTAACTGTTTCAGTTTCATACCCCGCATTTTGCGGAAAAAGTGTATCCGTTCCCCGATTGCCATGCCCGTTTCGCCCTTTCTTCTACGATGATCTCAGTATAGCGCAATTGTTTATGAAAGTCAAGATGAATTAAATGAATCTGCTTAAATTTTCTCCAGGACGCTTGACTTAAGCGGAAATGCGTAGTGTAATCATAGCAGCTAAACCAATATGCTTAATTTACAACTGAATGATCGTCCGACAGATATTTCTATTAGGGAAGCAGGCCGTGACCAGAGGATAGCCTGCCAAGATAGAAACCAAACGACACAGCGGCCGAACAGGGCTTGCCTGCCAGAGTCTGAGCGGGAAAACGGCGAAAGAGAGTTATGTGGGCAAAATGTCCACTTAGCAAAAAATTCAGGAATATATGGTGGTGGACAATTTGTCCACCACCACCGGCAAAATCAATGAGAGCAATATCGGTAGCGGCTACCGAAATTTATATGGAGGAGTTCTTCCCCATTCCGAACATAACCACTGAACATACATAAAAGGAAGGAGGACTGATCGCATTAGCAACAGCTTTCACATGACCCGGCACGTCGGGTCTACCACCTACAAGGTGAAGGTAGTTTTAGCAGAGGACGGCAAGGAGACCAGGGCGGAAAAAATTCTGCGGGTGATGCCCAACGAGATGTTGGAATTGGGGGCAGACTGTGGTATACTTGATTTACCACAAGCGGGCCGTCAGTCTGGAAGGAGCGCCTAACTATGGCATCCA
>MSHH01000055.1:0-17519 GCA_001941075.1 Oscillospiraceae bacterium Zagget6
GGGATGTCGTTCTTGGGGGAGCAGCCCAGGGAGCCGGTGCAGAGGCACAGGGAGTTGGCGGGGCTGTCCACCAGGGCCAGGAACCGGTCCAGGTTCTCCTCGCAGGTGATGATGCGGGGCAGGCCGAAAATGGGATAGGGGGGATCGTCGGGATGAATCGCCATGACCACGCCGCACTCCTCCGCCACGGGGATGACCCGCTTGAGGAAGTACTCCAGGTTGGCCCACAGGCCCTCTTCGCCGATTTCACCGTAGGCGGTGATCAGGTCGCGGACTTCCTCCTGGGTGTAGCTGGAGTCCCAGCCGGGCAGGTGGATGTCGTCCTTCAGGGGATCCAGGCCCCGCATCTGGTCCCAATACATGACCAGGCTGGTGGAGCCGTCGGGGGCTTCCTTGTCCAGCTGGGTACGGGTCCAGTCAAAGACGGGCATGAAGTTGTAGGTCACGCACTTGATGCCGTACTTGGCGCAGCGGCGGATGGACTCACAGTAGTTCTCGATCATGCGGTCCCGCTCCGGGCGGCCCAGCTTGATCTCCTCGGGGACAGGGATGGACTCCACCACGTCGAATACCAGGCCCTTGGCGGCGCACTCGTCCACCATTTTCTTGATGCTTTCCTCCGGCCAGACCTCACCGGGTTTGACATCATAGACTGCGGACACGATGGAGCGCATACCGGGGATCTGACGGATGTCGTCCAGAGTGACCGGGTCGCTGTCACCGTACCAACGGAAAGAGCTTTTCATAGTCTGATTCCTCCTCACCTTAGTTTTAGAATTAGAATTGCATAAGTTGCTTCAAGTTAAGAATAGTACAGATTCCCTCATTTGTCAAGTTTCATCAAGAAACAGGGCAAGATTTTCACCAAACATGTGAAAATTTTACACGGTGGTTTTGTGCCTTTCGGCAAAATTCCTTCCCACGTTCCGGCTGTGTCACAAAAAAAGCGGCCAGGGACCTCCGGCGCGGTTGGTTTGCGCTGGGGGTCCCTGGCGGATTGTAGGTGTTTTCTATTTTATTATGTGTAAGCGAACCGTTTCCCCGGTCAGTGGTCCTTCTTCCCCACTCCGTCATCGTCCAGGTCGTGTTCCCGGCTGAAATACTCCTGGTCGCCCAGTTTGTTGATGTAAACGGCCTTGGTCTTGGAGTAGAGGATCTTCTGCTGATGGTAGAGGCCGGTGTAGCCGGAGAGCATATAGCTCACCGCCACCGCCAGGGCCAGGGGCGCAACGCCCACCCCGGCGAACAGCTCATAGCCCAATAGGATAGAGGTCATGGGGGAGTTGGTCACGCCGCAGAACACGGCGACCATCCCCACCGCCGCGCCAAAGCTGGCCGACAGCCCCAACAGCGGCGCGACCACGCAGCCGAAGGTGGCCCCCACAAAGAAGGAGGGAACGATCTCGCCGCCCTTGAACCCCGCCCCCAGGGTGGCGGCGGTAAAGAGAATTTTCAGCAGGAAGGCCCAGGTGTCCGCGCTGCCGCCCAGGGCGGCGGAGATGACATCCATGCCCGCGCCGTTGTAGTCCCGGCCAAAAATCAGCGTCAGCAGGATGACCAGGAATCCGCCTGCCAGCGCCTTTTTCCAGGTCTTGTGGAAAAAGTGGCGGTAGGCTTTGCCGAAGCCCCGCATCACCCGGCAGAAAATGTTGGCCAGCATTCCGCACAGCGCCCCCAGCACGATGATTTGCACCATCGCCAGCACCGTCAGGTCCGGCGCGTTAAAGACCACAAAGCTGGTGGCCTCCCCGCCGCAGAATCCGGCCACGATGCTGGCCAGCAGCGCGGAGAGAAAGCAGGGGACGATGGCGGCGTAGTACATGACACCTACGCTCTCCACCTCCATGGCAAAGACCGCCGCCGCCAGCGGTGTGCCGAACAGGGCGGAGAACCCCGCCGCCATGCCCGCCATGGTGGTGATGCGCCGATCCCTGTCGTCCAAGTGGAGCAGCCGCCCCAGCCATGCGGAGATGCCGCCGCCGATTTGCAGGGCAGCCCCCTCCCGTCCGGCGGAGCCGCCGCACAGGTGGGTCAGCACTGTGGAGACGAAAATCAGCGGCACCATGCTGATGCGCAGCTTTCGGGCGTCCCGCACCGAGGCCAACACGAACCCCGTCCCCGCGTCGTCGTCCATCTGAAAGAGGTGGTACAGCCCCGCGATGGCCAGGCCCGCCACCGGCAGCAGGTAGAGCAGCCAGGGGTACGCGGTCCGGGCGGCGGTGGCCCACTCCACCGCATGGTGGAAGGCCGCGCCCACGACGCCCACAACGACGCCCACTACGATGGAAAAGCCGCACCACTTGAAAAAGGCCACCCACTCCCGCTCGGCGTAGACCTGGAATCTGGCCCACAGCTCCAGTATTTCAATGAGGACCTCCGTCAGCGCGTCCTTGATTTTCTCCCACATGGTTATGCTCCCTCTCATCTCTCTTAGGGTCTATTTCTGTGGAGAGTATAGCACGTTGGGAAGGAAAATACCAGAGCAGAGAGGGAGATTTGAGTTATCTATTTTACTCAAATTTCGCATAGAAAACCCATTTTACAATCTGCATTTTGCAACAGACCGCCCCTCTTGTCTCCTTCTCACGCCCCTTCCTCCGCCGGGGCCGCGCTGGGCCGCTGAACGGTCAACGCCAAATCCTGTCCCTCTGTGGTCACGCAAAGCGTGTCTCCCCGGCCCAGCTCGCCGGACAGCAACAGCTCCGCCGCCGGGTCCTCCAAATGGGCGCGGAGATACCGCCGCAGGGGGCGCACCCCCAAAGAGGGGTCCTGGCCCTCCTTGGCAATCAGTTCCACCGCCGTATCGTCGGCTTCCAGCCGCACCCCCTGGGCGGTCAGCCGCTGGCCGGACTGCCGGAGCATCAGCCGGGCAATCTCCTGCACCTCCTCTGCCGTCAGCTTCTGGAAGCAGATGATCTCGTCAATGCGGTTCAAAAACTCCGGGCGAAACAGCTTTTTCAGCGCCCCACGGACGGCGCTCTGGCGGCTCTCCTCTCCCCTGCTGCCGAACCCCAGCGGGTGTTCCTGGGCGGAGAGGGCGTCCGCCCCCGCGTTGGTGGTCATGACGATGACCGCGTTGCGGAAGTCCGCCTTTTGGCCTTGGCTGTCGGTAAGTGCGCCGTCCTCCAGAATTTGCAGCAGCAGGTTCCACACCTCCGGGTGGGCTTTTTCCAACTCATCGAACAAAATCACCCGGTAAGGCCGCTTGCGGACGGCCTCGGTCAGCCGTCCCCCTTCCTCGTAGCCCACATAGCCAGGCGGGGACCCGATGAGCCGGGACGCGGACTGGGCCTCCATATACTCCGACATATCCAGCCGCAGCAGGGCCTCGTCTGTGCCAAAGAGGGCCTCCGCCAGAGCGCGGCACAGCTCGGTCTTGCCCACGCCGGAGGGTCCCGCGAACAGGAAGGAGCCGACAGGTCGGTTTTCCTCCTTTAAACCGGAGCGGCTGCGGCGGATGCACCGGGCCACGGCCTCCACTGCCTGCTGCTGGCCTACCACCCGGCGGTGAAGGGTGTCCTCCAGCGCCAACAGCCTACGGCTCTCGTCCTCGGTGATGGAGGCCACGGGGATGCCCGTCCAGTCGGCCAGCACTGCGGCCACATCCTCCCGGCGGACCGTCACCGCCTGACGCTGGGACGAGCGATACCACGCACGCCGGGCCTCCTCCATCTGGCGGCGGTAACTCTGCTCCGCGTCCCGGAACAGGGCCGCTTTCTCGTAGTCCTGCCCGCGAATGGCCTTTTCCAGGGCGGCCACTGCCTCCTGCCGCTTGTCCTCCAGAGCGCGGAGGGCCTCCGGCGGCACCTCGGCGGCGATTTTGGCCCGCGCCGCCGCCTCGTCCATCAGGTCCACCGCCTTGTCGGGCAGGTAGCGGTCCGGCAGATAGCGAACGCTCAACTCCACCGCTGCCTCGATCGCGTCCGCGTCGATGGTGAGCCGATGGTGGGCCTCGTAGCGGCTGCGCAGGTTCTGTAAGATCTCCACCGCCTGCGCCCGACTGGGCGGCTCCACCGTCACCGGCTGGAACCGGCGCTCTAAGGCGGCGTCCTTGCGGATATAGCGGCGGTACTCCTCCTGAGTGGTGGCTCCCAGCACCTGAATCTCCCCACGGGACAGGGCGGGTTTTAAAATGTTGGCCGCGTCGATGGAGCCTTCTGCGCTGCCCGCTCCTACGATGGTGTGCAGCTCGTCCAGAAAGAGAATGACGTTGCCCACCCGCTGGACCTCCCGGATGAGGCGCTTGACCCGTTCCTCGAACTCGCCCCGGTACTTGGTGCCCGCCACCGTAGCGGAGAGGTCCATGGACAGCAGCCGCTTGCCCCGCAGGGCCTCCGGCACGTCCCCGGCGGCCAGTCGCTGGGCCAGCCCCTCGGCCACCGCCGTCTTGCCCACCCCCGGCTCCCCCAACAAGACGGGGTTGTTCTTGGTCCTGCGGCAGAGGATTTGAATGACCCGATTCAGCTCCGGCTCCCGGCCCGTCACCGGGTCCAGCCGTTTGGTCTCCGCCAGCCGGGTCATATCCCGTGCGAACTGGTCCAGCAGCTTGGACTCCCGCACCGGCTCCCCCTCCCGGCCCTTCCGTTCCCAAAAGACCGCGCCGCCGCTTTCTCCCATGGCAGTGAAAAGGGTGCTGTACAGCGTCCGCAGCTCTACTCCGCCGCTGCTGAGGATGCGGGCGGCGGCGCCCTCCCCTTCCCGGAGAATGCCCACCAGCAGGTGTTCCGTCCCCACGCCGCCGCTCTTCATCCGGCGGCTCTCGGCGGCGGCCAGCTCGACGATTTTCCGGCACCGGGGGGTCAGCCCCTGCATGGGCGCGCAGCCCACGGCCCCCACGCCCACCAGCTTCGCCACCGTCTCCCGCAGGCTCTCCGGCTCCAGCCCGGAGGACCGAAGCAGCTGGGCGGCCCGCCCCTCTGACACTTCCGCCAGACCCAGCAGCAGATGCTCGCTGCCCACATAGTTGTGGCCCAGCCCTCTGGCCTCGTCCCTGGCCCTCCGCAGGGCGTTTTGGGCGCACCTGGTCAGGCCCGCCCCGGTTCCCGATTCGCAGTTCATCGTCATCCGCTCCTTGTCATTTCAGTCGCGGCGGCGTGGGACGCACTTCGCCCTTTGCCCGCCGCTGCCTGTTATTCTGTTCCTCTTTTTCCAGTTCTAAACATTCCCTCTGGCAAAGTCGTCGATTTTTCCGCCTTTCCGCCCCCGAAATTTATTCGTTCTTTTTCAAAATTTGCTCTTGCTTTTTTCGGCGGGCCGTGCTATTATATACAAGTCGTCAGGAGATGACAGACATCCGGGTGTGGCGAAGTTTGGTATCGCGCTTGAATGGGGTTCAAGAGGCCTTGAGTTCGAATCTCAACACTCGGACCAGGAGAAAAGCCTATAACGGTTTCGTTACGGGCTTTTCTTTTTTGCGATTTTTGGAGCTGTCTGCACACAAATTAGAACATGCGCTGCCATTTCATCGCCTCTCTAACCCCATTTTATACCCCTCTCCGGCAAACCTTCCCGCCGTCTGCCCACCACCGCGCCGCTTCCGTCCAACGCCCCGCAAAAATGAAAAAAAGTGCTTTTAAGATGTTTATTTTGCATTATTTCGTTCATATTTGTTCCATTTTTCCGCTATATTCTGGTGGTTTCGTCATTATTTCGCAATTCCCCTTGCATCAGCGGCATAAATATGATATAGTAAAGTTCGGTTAAACCGTTTGAAAAATTTATGTATGCTATTGGAAGGTAAGGACTATGACCGTTTTAGATGCTTTTTCCCTGCTGGGCGGAGTGGGGCTGTTCCTCTACGGCATGACGCTGATGTCTGCCGGCCTGCGCAACGCCGCCGGCGACAATCTGAGGTTGATTTTGGAAAAGGCCACCAGCAACCGTGTGATGGCGGTGCTGGTGGGTATTCTTGTCACGCTGATGATTCAAAGCTCCTCCGCCACCGACGTGATGGTCATCGGCTTCGTCAACTCCGGGCTGATGACGCTGTCCCAAGCCATCGGCGTCATCATGGGCGCCAACATCGGCACCACCATCACCGCTCAGCTGACCGCCTTCAACCTGAGCGCCTACGCCCCGCTGATCCTCTTTGTGGGTGCGGTCATGTACCTGTTCTTCTCCAAAACTTTTGTCCGGGACGTGGGTTCCATCATCCTGGGCTTCGGTATGCTGTTTGTCGGCATCTCCATCATGAAGAGCGCCATTGCCCCTCTGTCGGAATCGCAGGCGTTCATCGACCTGATGTCCAACCTGAACAACCCGTTCCTGGCGATTTTGTTCGGCGTGGCCTTTACCGCCCTGCTGCAAAGCTCCTCCTCCTCCACGGTCATCTTCCAGGCATTCGCCGTTCAGGGGATTTTGGACTATCAAATAGCCGTCTACCTGGTCATCGGCGCGGCGGTGGGTTCCGTCACCCCCAACCTGCTGGCCTCCCTGACCGCCAACCGCAACGGCAAGCGCAGTGCCATTTTGAACCTGGTTTTTAACCTGATCCGCGCCGTGCTGCTGACCACGCTCATCACGGTGTTCCCCCAGATTTTGACCGCCATTCAGTCCCTGTCCCCTGACAACGTGGGGCGGCAGATCGCCAACACCCATACCATCTTCGCCATCATCGCCGTGGTGGTGGAGTTCTGGTTCGCACCCATGATCGTCAAGCTGGCCCAGACCATCATCCCCGTTCTGCCAGAGGAGACCCGGAAGGCCAGAGAGCAGCAGCTCATTTACATCAACCACTTTACCAGCATCCCGGCTGCGGTGGCCCTGTCCAACGCCAAGCTGGAGATCGTCCGCATGGGCCACTTCGCCCTGCAAAACCTGACAACCGCCATTGAGTGCTTCTTTGCGGACGACTATGATCGGCTCCAGGAGGTCATCGACGGGGAGGACACCGTGGATTACCTGGACCACAACATCACCACGGCTCTGGTGGAACTGCGCTCCTACCGCCTGTCCGATAAGGACCGCACCCGGCTGACCAAGCTGCTGCTGGACGTGGCCGACATCGAGCGCATCAGCGACTATGCGGTGAACCTGACCGAGTACGCGGAAAAGCTCCGGGACCGGAAGGGCACCATCTCTCAGGCGGGTCTGGACGATTTGCAGGAGATCGCACACGCCACCCTGGACAGCGTCCAGTGCAGTCTGGAGGTGTTCTCTATGGACAGCTACGAGAACCTGGACATGGTGGACGAGCTGGAGCAGAAGGTGGACCACCTCCAGGATTCCTGCACCGCCCGCCATGTGGAGCGGCTGATGAACCGTGAGTGCGAAGCCTTCGGCGGCGTCATCTTCTCCGACTTCATCACCGATTTGGAGCGCTGCGCTGACCACGCCTACAACGTGGCCTACTCCCTCAGTGGCCGGGAGGATGACGGCGACGCAGAGGTATAAATCTTCCGAAAACGAAAACCGCCCGGACACAGGCACACAGTCTGCGTCCGGGCGTTCTTATTGGTTCATTTTATCGGCATAGAACATCATTTCGCCAGGTTGACGATGATGCTGCCCAGCGTCTCCTCTACAGTGTGGTTGAGCGCGGCCTCGGCCTCCGGGGTGGGGCGGCTCAGCCGGTCCTCGCCCAGCTTGCCGGACACCACCAGCAGAGCGGTGCCGGTGCGCTCCATCAGGGACATGCAGCGGGTGAAGGCAGTGGCCTCCATGTCCACCACGTCCGCGCCGATGGCCTCCACCTCCGGCTGGTGGAGCAGCGCCCCCAAAATGCTGTCGGTGGAGAACACCGTCCGGGTGTTCAGCTTGGCCTCAGCTTTGATGGCAGCTTTGCTCAGCCACAGGATGCCCTTGGGAGGTGTGCGCCGTTCCTTGCCAAAGGTGTCGTCCCCGCCCAGCTCCTCCTGGAGGTAGCGGGTGGCGCCAGTGCCGGAAATGGCCTTGTTGGGCACCACCAGGTCCCCGGCGGTCAGGTCGTCCTTCATGGTGCTGCACAGACCCAGGAACAAAATTTTATCGCATTTGGTGCAGGCCAGACACAGGCAGGCATCCATAACGTTGCCCGCACAGGGGCCGATGTGCAGCCAGAGAAGCTGCTTCTCGCCATAGCGGAGCAGGTAGGTGGCCAGGGTGTTGGTCTCCCGCTGGAACACCGTCTCTACCGGCTGGGACGCCAGCACATCCTCCGGCTTCCACATGGGGCTGAGGACCGCCATGTCATACTGCCCATCCTTGGGCAGACCAAAGAGGTTCATCAATGCGTCGCCGCTGCCGGAGACCCGGTTCATGGCGGTGTTCAGTTTATCATTAAATTTCATATCCATAACAAAGTTCCTCCTTATGGGGGTAAAAAAGCCTGTCAGAGAGCGTTTCCCCCTGACAGGCACGATGGACTGAAAGCGTTGAATGTCGTTCGTCACTCCCCCGCAAACAGCGGCGTGGAGAAGTACCGTTCGGCGGTATCGGGCAGAATGGTGACGACTGTCTTGCCCTTGCCCAGCTTCTTTGCCAGCTGGATGGCTGCGGCCACGTTGGTGCCGCTGGAGATACCGCACATGAGGCCCTCTTTCCGGCACAAATCCCGCGCCGTGTCCAGGGCCTCCTGGTCCGTGACGATGTAAATGTCCTCATAGATGGACTGGTTCAGGATGTCGGGAATGACGCCGTCACCAATGCCCATCTGCAAGTGGGTGCCGACGGTGCCGCCGGCCAAAATCGCCGCGTTTTCCGGCTCCACTGCCCAGATGGTCATATGAGGATTGATTGCTTTCAGTGTTTCACCAATGCCGGTCAGCGTGCCGCCGGTGCCGACACCGGAGCAGAAACCGTCGATGGTACCGCCCACCTGCTCCAGAATTTCCAGTGCGGTCTGGTGGCGGTGGATCATGGGGTTGGCGGGGTTGGCAAACTGCTGGGGGACGTAGACCTTGGGGTCCTCCTCCGCCATGCGCAGAGCGGTTTGCAGGCACTCGTCAATGCAGGCGCCGATGTCTCCCGCGTCGTGGATGAGGATGACTTCCGCGCCGTAGTGGTGCATCAGCTTGCGTCGCTCCTCGGAGACGGAGTCGGGCATGATGACCCGCACCTGGTAGCCCTTCACCGCGCCCACCAGCGCCAGGCCGATGCCCTGGTTGCCGCTGGTCGGCTCCACGATGATGCTGTCCTCGTGCAGCAGGCCGTCCCGCTCCGCCTGCTCCACCATGTTCAGCGCCACGCGGGTCTTGATGCTGCCGCCCACGTTGAGGCCCTCGAACTTGACCAGCACCTGGGCTGCGTCCTCGGGGACCATGCGGTTCAGCCGGACAATGGGGGTGTGTCCGGTGGCTTCCAAAATGTTTTTGCAAATCATTGTTATCAATACCTCTCTACAGGAAATCCGCTGTTGTGCGTCCGCGTGGGGTCTTTTTTCTTCCGGGGGTCCTCCCCCGTACCGCCCCAGCCGCATCCGGGAAACTGCCCATCCGCCCAACAGGTTTGTTTACAAAAAGTTTGCTTTTTCATAAATTTCCCTGTATTTGAGGTTATTGCGGATTATAGCAGTCCTTTTCTCCCTTGTCAATGGGGTGTCATTCGTCAAAATTGACAAATCCTCTGTCTGGCGGACCTTTGTCCGCCCGCTTTTTCTCAGGTATTCTCTGATTCTTCCAGCATCAGGCAACCGTCCTCGTCAAAGGCCAGCTTCTGGATGTCGAACCGCTGGTTCTTCTCGATTTCGTCCATCTTGATGGCATCGGAGATGGAGGCGCAGAAGGTGTAGGACACGCCATGCTTTTTGGCCCGTCCCGTCCGGCCAATGCGGTGGATGTAATACTCCTGCTCGTCCGGCACGTCGTAGTTGAACACCACGTCCACGTCGTCGATGTCCAGGCCCCGGGCGGCCACGTCAGTCGCCACCAGCACCCGTATCTTCCCGTCCCGGAACCGCTGGAGTGTCTTTTCCCGGGAGCGTTGCTGGATGGAGCCGTGGATGGCCTCGCAGGACACGTCCTGCATTTTCAACATGGCCGCCAGCCGGTCTGTCATGTTCTTGGTGTTGCAGAAGGCGATGGCCCGTTCGTACTCGCCGCCCTCCAGCAGGGCTACCATGGTGCCCAGCTTCTCCTCCCGGCTGTCCAGGGCGATGCGGTACTGCTGGATGTCGGGCCGGTCCTCTGCCACGGGGCGAACGGTGATTTCCGCCGGGTCCCGCTGGTACACCCAGGAGATGTCCATGACCTCCCGGCTGATGGTGGCGGAAAACAGCCCCAGGTTTTTGCGGTTGGGCATCATGTCCAGAATCTTGGTCACGTCGTCGATGAAGCCCATGTCCAGCATCCGGTCCGCCTCGTCCAGGATCACCGTCTCCACCCGGTCCAGCCGAATGGCCTTGCGCTTTTTGCAGTCCATCAGGCGGCCAGGGGTGGCTACCACGATTTGGGGCTTTTTCTTCATCTGGGTGATTTGTTTGTCGATGGGCTGGCCGCCGTAGAGACAGACCACCCGCAGCCCCTCCTTGGCCTCGCACAGGCTGGTCAGCTCATCCCGGATTTGCAGCGCCAGCTCCCGGGTAGGGGCCAAAATCAGGCTGGAGACGTATTTTGTGGCCGGGTCGGTGTGCTCCACGATGGGGATGCCGAAGGCGAAGGTCTTGCCCGTGCCGGTGGGGGCTTTGGCCACCACGTCCCGCCCCTCCATCAGAAAGGGGATGCACCCCCCCTGCACCGGGGTCGCCAGTTCGTAGCCTTTTCTCTGCAACACAGCCAACATCTCCGGGGAGAGGTTCAGGCTGTCATATCGTATTTGTTCGTTGGTTTCTATGCCATTGATTTCCATTCTATCTCTCGTCCTTTCCAAACGTACCTATGCAGTTTAGCACAGAACCGCCGGATATGCAATGGAGTATCGTCGTAAATTCAAACTATTTCAAGCGCTTTTCTACAAGCTGCCAGATTTCCCCCTTGAAACGCCGGGGAACGTATGATATAATAACGAAAATCAGTACCGATTACCCCGCCCAATTTGGAGGAAAAATATGCAGATCCACGAGTCCGCCGAAAACTACCTGGAAACCATCCTGATGATTCAAAAGGAGAAGGGCTATGTCCGTTCCATCGACGTGGCCCACCATCTGAACTTTTCCAAGCCCAGCGTCAGCCGGGCCATGACCCTGCTGAAAACCAACGGCTACATCATCATGGACCCGGACGGCCATTTGCACCTGACCGAGACCGGGCAGGAGATCGCAGAGCGCATTTACGAGCGGCACTGTCTCCTGTCCCAGTGGCTGACCGAGCTGGGGGTAGACCCGCAGATCGCCGCCGAGGACGCCTGCCGCATCGAGCACGACATCAGCGAAGTCACCTTCGAGAAGCTCAAGGAGTACATCCGCGGCCACCAGAGCCAGCCCGCTGCAACAGAGTGACGCCGCCTTTCCCCCGAGCCGAGTGAACGGTTCGGGGGTTCATTTGTTTACCCCCTCCGCGCCCGGTACTCCCGGGGGGTGCAGCCCTGGGTCTTGTGGAACAGGGCGCTGAAATAGTGCGTATCCCGGTAGCCCACCGCCAGAGCAATTTCGCCGGTGCGCTGGCTGCTGTCCCGCAGCAGCTCTTTGGCCCGGTCCATGCGCTTTTGGGTCAGGTAGTCCACAAAGGTGCAGCCCATCTCCTTGCGGAACAGCGCGCTGAAATAGTTGGCGCTGACCTGGCTGTTGGCGGCCACCTCCCCCAGAGAGAGGCCGCTGCGGGTATAGTTCTGATCGATGTACCGCAGGCCCTGCCGAATGACCGCGTGATATTGGGCAAGGCTGCTGCTCTTTCGCAGCGCCACCGCCCGGGTGAGCAGCCGGGTGAGATAGCGCTCCACCGCCTCCTCCCCGAACAGCTGCTCCACCGGGGGCAGGCTGTCCAGCGCGTCGGTCAGTTTCTCCGGGTCGCAGCCCAGTTCCCGAACGAAGGCCACAGCGGTAAACCGCACGTTCAGCATGACGTACTGGCTGAGCAGCGCAGAGGTCAGCGTCTCCCTGCCAATCTCGTCCAGATACTGGGCGACAAAGGCGGAGACTTCCTCCTCTCTGCCGGTTTTCAGGAAGCTCCGCAAAGCCTCCGGCGCGGGCGCGCTGCTGTCCAGCTGTTTCAGCTGCCGTTCAGTGTCGGCGTGGCGCAGCGGCGTCAGGCTGCTCCTTGTCAGGACATGCTGTCCCGGACACAGGTGCCGGTAGGAGAGGATGTCGCTGGCCTCGTCAAAGGACCGGCGCAGGGCGCTGAGCCGCTGCACCGGACTTCCGGCGGCCAGATACCACTCCACGCTGTCGTCTGCGTCCGCAAGACAGCGGCGTAGCCCGGTGACACACAGCTCCGTCTCCGCCTCGGCGTGAATCTCCTCGGCTTTGACCAGCACGGCAGTGACCGTCAGACTCCAGCGGAACAGCAGGAACTGGGGACAGCGTCGCAAAAAGGCCACGATTTCTTTCTGCGCCTCGGCCAGTTTGCGCGCCTGCTCCTTCTGGTCGGCGGTTGCGGCGTGCCTGGCAGCATAGCAGAGGACGATGTTGTACCCCTGCGCGTCCAGATCCAGGTCCAACGCCTGGGCTTCGTTGTAAATCTCCTCCACCGTGGAGCCTCCGCTCACCAGCTTCTCGAAGAATCGGCAGCGGGAAAACCGCTCGTACTCCTGCTCCTCCCGCCGGAACCGCTCTGTGCTGCTCCGCCTCTCCTCCTCAGCCAGCAGCTGATCCCGCACCTGATTCAGGGCCTCCGCCACCGCCTCTCTGGTCAGGGGCTTGCAGAGATACCGCTCCACGCCGATGTCGATGGCACGGCGGGCGTATGCAAAATCGGCGGCGGCGCTGAACAGGACGATTTTGGTCTCCGGGAACTCCTGTCGGACCCGCTGGCTCAGGGCCAGCCCGTCCATAAAGGGCATTTCGATGTCTGTGAACAGCAGGTCCGGCGGCTGGCGGCGGAGCAGGGGCAGAGCGGCCTCCCCATCGGGGGCCTCGCCAACGCAGGTGAAGCCATACTCCTCCCAGGGGATGGTTTCGCGCAGAGCCTCCCGCTCCGCCTCGTCCTTCTCCACCAGAAACACCTTGAACACGCCGTTTCACCTCAACTTGCGTCACATTCCGTCAGCAGACGGTCTGTTTGTTATTATATCACAACAGCGGACAGAAAAAAGCGGAGAGAGAATGGGTTTTCCATTCTTTCTCCGCTTTGTTGGGTTAGGTGGATTGATTTACTTCTTGCGGTCCTTCAGCAGGGCAAAGACGCTTTGCAGCACGATGAAGAAGCACAGCAGCGCGGCAGTGGCGATGTTGGCCCAGGAGGACAACAGCTTGCCGTTGGTCTTGACCAGGCTGGAAATGGTGCCGTTGATGAGCACGCCGAAGAAGGAGCCGATGACGTTGCCCACGCCGCCGGTCAGCAGGGTGCCGCCGATGACGGAGGAGGCGATGGCGTCCATCTCCAAGCCGGTGGCCTGGGAGACCGAACCGGCCATGGTGTTCAGGCAGTAGCAGATGCCGCCGATGGAGCACAGGAAGGAGGACAGGACATAGGCTTCCATCTTGGTCTTTTTCACGTCCAGGCCCATCATGGCGGCGGACTGTTCGCTGCCGCCCACGGCGTAGAGGCTACGGCCAAACTTGGTGTAGCGCAGCACCAGGAAGATGATGACCAGGACGGCCAGGGCGATGACCACGCCCACCCGGATGTAGGGAACCTGGAGGATGCCCTTCTTGTTGTAGTAGCCGCCGAAGGGGATGGTGATTTTCGCGTTGGCCCAGGTGTAGAACAGGCTGTCCGAGGGGACGGAGACCTGGTCGGTGGAGATCACCGCCGTCATACCTCGACAGAAGAACATGCCTGCCATGGAGACGATGAAGGGCTGAATCTCCAGATAGCCCACGCAGAAGCCCTGGAACATGCCGAACACCACGCCGATGACCAGCACCAGGATGCACAGCAGGATGGGATTCATGCCCCACTCAGACATGCCCACGGCCAGCAGCATACAGTCCATGGCGATGAGCGCGCCCACCGAAATGTCGATGCCGCCGGTGAGCATGACGCAGGTCATGCCGCAGGCCACGCACAGCAGGCCCGCGTTGGTGATGAGGATGTTCAGGAAGTTTTGCAGGTGGGTGAAACCCTTCCCGGCATAGATGACGCAGCCAACGGCGTACATGACGATAAACAGACCGATGGTGATGAGCAGCAGCAAAGTGTTGCCGTTGATTTGCCTGCGCTCCTTCACCGCGTTTTCAGGCTTTTTCATACGCTGGCCGCCTCCTTTCCGCTGGCCTGCTGGCGCTTAGCCCGCTGCTTGGCCAAAAATTCCTTGAAGGGGGGCGCCTGGATGACCACGATGATGATGACGATGATGCCCTTGAACACAGGGGCCTGGGCGCTGGAAACGCCCATGTTGTACATGGTGGTGGTGATGGCCTGGATGGTGTAGGCGCCGATGATGGAGCCTGCCAGGTTGAACTTGCCGCCGCCCAGACTGTTGCCGCCCAGAGCCACGGCCAGGATCGCGTCCATCTCGTAGTTCAGGCCGATGTTGTTGGCGTCGGCGGAGGTGATACGGGAGGAGGCCACCAGACCGGCGATGCCGGCGCACAGACCGCAGATGATGTAGCACAGCAGAATCAGCCGCTGGGAGTTCAGGCCCGCGATGCGGGATGCCTTCCGGTTGATGCCCACGGACTGGACGGAGAGGCCGAAGGCAGTCTTTTTCAGTACGATGGTCATGACCGCCACGCACACCGCCGCGATGATGATGGGGGTAGGGATGGGGCCGATGTAGCCGCCGAAGATGTCATAGCCGATGGAGAGGCCGCTGGTGGGGACGCGGATGTAGACAATCAGGTTGTTGCAGAACAGCAACCCGATGGCCCTGGCCGCAGAATACAAAATCAGTGTTGCCACCATTGGCTGGACGTTCAGATAGGCCACCAGGGTGCCGTTGAACGCGCCGCACAGCACGCCCATCAGCAGGCAGCCCAGCACGCCGACGATGAGGGGCATGGCGAAGGAGGTGGTGGAGGAGACGCCGTAGCCCGCCAGCAGCATACAGCAGAAGCAGGCGCACAGGCTCATGACGGAGCCGACGGAAATATCAGTACCGGCGGAGGCGGAAACCACCAGCGTCATGCCGATGGCGAGGATAGCCACCTCACTGCCACGGTTCAGCACGTCGATGATACGGCCATAGAGCAGGCCGTTCTTGATGGAGATGGTGAAGAAGCTCCAGGGGACCTTGCCCATGGCGACGTCCGCGATAACGTTGATGAGCATGACCAGAATCATGCAGAACACCGGCAGGAACAGCTTCATCTGGGTAATCTTTCTTATTCTGCTCATTCCGAATCACCTCCGCCAGCAATGGCAGCCATGACCTGCTCCTGGGTCAGCTCTCCGTCCAGCTCGCCGATCTTCGCGCCGTCCCGCAGCACCGCCAGCCGGTTGCAGGTGCGGAGCATTTCCTCGATTTCGGAGGAAATGAACATGATGCTCTTGCCCTCCTGGGCCAGCTGAATGACCAGCTTCTGAATTTCGGTCTTGGTGCCCACGTCGATACCGCGGGTCGGCTCGTCCAGAATCAGGAAGTCCGGGTCGGTAGCCAGCCACCGGGCCAGAATGACCTTCTGCTGGTTGCCGCCGGAAAGCTGCTTGATGAGGGTCTCCTTGGATGCGGTCTTGATTTGCAGGGTCTCGATGTACTCGTCCGCCAGCTTCTCCTGTTCGGCGCGGGAGAGCAGGTGGCCCATGCCCCGCTTGGCCTGGAGCGCCAGGATGATGTTCTCCCGGACGGACAGGTCCGCGATGATGCCCTCGGCCTTCCGGTCATCAGGCAGCAGGCCCATGCCCAGGTTCATGGCGTCGATGGGGGCGTTGATTTTGACCTCCTGGCCCTTGACCTTCAGAGTGCCGGTCTGGGCCTTGTCCGCGCCGTAGATGGCCCGGGCCAGCTCGCTGCGGCCGGAACCCAGCAGCCCGGTCAGGCCGACCACCTCGCCCTTGCGGATCTCCAGATCAAAGGGCTTGATGGTTCCCTTGTGGCTCAGGCCCTTGGCGTCGATCATCATTTCCGCGTTGGACAGGTCGGCCCCGCCCTCGGGCTTGATGTCGGCCAGGTCGTCGAAGTCCTTGCCCATCATAGCGGCCACCAGCTTGACCCGGGGCAGCTCGGCGATGGGGTATTCGCCCACCAGCTGGCCGTTGCGCAGCACGGTGATGCGGTCGCAGACGGCGTAGACCTGCTCCAGGAAGTGGGTGACAAAGACGATGCTGACGCCCTCGTCCCGGAGGCGGCGCATCAGGCCGAAGAGCTTCTCCACCTCGTTGTCATCCAGAGAGGAGGTAGGCTCGTCCAGAATCAGCACCTTGCAGTCCATATCCACGGCGCGGGCGATGGCGATCATCTGTTGCAGCGCCAGGGAGTAGTTCTCCAGATTCTGGGTCACATCGATGTCAAAGTCCAGGTCGGCCATGATGCGCTTAGCCCCCTCCACCATGGCCTTGCGGTCGATGGTGTGGAATTTGGTCAGCGGCTCCCGGCCAATGTAGAGGTTTTCCGCCACGCTCAGGTTGGGGCAGAGGTTGACCTCCTGGTACACGGTGGAGATGCCCTTTTTCTGGGCGTCCAAGGTGGAATGGTTGCGGATGGGTCCATCGATGCCGTCCAGTCGGATCTCACCGGCCTCAAAGTTGTTGATGCCGGTCAGACATTTGATGAGGGTAGACTTGCCCGCGCCGTTTTCCCCCATCAGCGCGTGGATTTCGCCCTTGTAGAGCGTCAGGTCCACGTCCTGCAATGCCTTGACGCCGGGGAAAGTCATACAGATCCCCCGCATGGTCAAGACGACGTTGTCTTTCATCTGCTTGTCTCCTTTCCTTTTGGTTTGCTCCTTATGTCGCTGTCACCGCAGGACGAACCGGCCCCCGAAGGGGCTGAACCGTCCTGGAGAGACAGCACAGGGGAGGAGAACCCAAAGAACCGTACTCAGGATTGCTCCTCCCCATTTTGTCAGTTTAGCTGATTAAATTGGACCAGGGGAAAGCGGTGAAGCTTCCCTTGTGCGGCAATTAATACTGAGCCTCGACGACCTCGTCGGTGACGACGGTGACGGTCTGCTCTTCGCCGTCCACGGTGAAGGAGGAGACGGTGTCGTCATAGGTGAACCAATGCTCTTCCATGTAGACCTCGGTCTCAGGAGTCTCGCCAGCCTCCAGCTGCTCGATGACTTCGGCTACGAAGGGAGCGGCCAGGGGGTTGCACTCGAAGTCGGCATTGATGAGGCCCTGCTGGACATACTCCAGGCCGGCGGTGCAGGCGTCGAAGGAGATGAGGATGACGTCGCCGTCCACGCCATAGCTGACGCCGGCGTTGGTCATGGCGGTCATAGCGCCAAAAGCTTCGTTATCGTTCTGGCAGATGACCACGTTGAACTGGCCCTCATAGCTCTTGCAGTAGGACTCCATGACCTCCTGGCCGCCGTCCTGGGTGAAGTCGCCGTCCTGGGAGTCCAGGATGGTCCAGCCATAGGTGTCAGCGATCTGCTGGAAGCCTTCGGTACGGCCGAGGGTGGCGGA